>NC_010715.1 GCF_000020005.1 Natranaerobius thermophilus JW/NM-WN-LF
TTGCCTTTTATAGCCCTCATTTTGGCGCATATTGGCTTTTTCTTTCTATAAAGGTCCAATAACCTTTGTAGCTAAATAAAAAGGGTATACAAGCCAAATAAAATGGGGGTAAAATTAATTGCTTTCATCTATATCTAAATCCGGTAATTGATTAACAATTCTTTGAGTTTCTAGACTTAAGGTTACTAATCTTTTAATTAGATCAACTATATATCGTGGATCGTCATGCTCTTCTAACCATTTGTTTGGATCATTAACTATGCCACTCTTCTTGTCCTTTTTAACCTGATAACGGTCTATTACCCATTCAATTGGAGATTTACCTCCTACTTGGTACTCATAAACCTCTAATGGAATGTTCTTCAGTTTAATTTTGTCGTTATAGACAATAACCGACTTATCATTCTTTTTGTCTTTCTTACCAAAACGTATTTTATTGACTTCATATGTTTCTGGATCATCAGGGTCGCCTTTTATTTATTTGATCAAACAGAGGAAGATTTTCGTAATACAAGTGCAACTCAGCTAACCTTCTTCCAGCGTCACTAAATGATCTAAAGTCTTCGGTTGAAGTAACAAAAGGAATGTGCGGCAATGTTCTTTTTAAATTGTGTTTATATCTTTCTCTATAATCAGGAGAATGTAACAAGCCGTAAACATAGTAAAAGATATCTTCTTTAGTTACATCTAAACCATAACGTTTTCTGTATTCATTTAATGCCCAATCCGTAACGTTTTTTTGACATATATAATGCTCTCCAGAGGGTGCTGTAATATAACTTCCATTATCCAAGTTCTCCTCTTTAAAAAGACTTCCTTTATCAGTTTTATATATGTAGAATGGGAAAGCTTGTGTATCACCTACCAAATGTAGATCTGGAATATTATCAACCATTAAAACAGAAAAGTCTTTTGTGCCCCCAGGTGCTTGAATAGTAATAACTAGATTATCAATATTAGGCTCAGGAAAAAGAATTGGTAACAAATAAATACTATTATTAAATAAATTACTAAAATAGACCCATTCTTTAACAAAAGGACGATACGTTGAGATTAAGGTATTACCATACTCTTGATTATAATATTCTCCTTTTAATAACTTTTTCTTTAAATCTCCTGACCATGAAATTTTAGTCGGATCATTATTAACTGTATCTTGTAAATTATTTGATGTTATATCGTTATTATTTACTAGGGAAACATGTTCATTAAACTCCTTAATCATGCTACTTACGTTATTATCTAATTCTTCAATAGAAAAATTGTAAACCCAAGTATCACGGTTTGTTTTAAGACCAGCCGAAAAAGTCTTGAATATCTTTTCTTCTTTTTTTTGTCTCTTGACTCCAATTACTGGAAATAGCTCGAATTTTTCATCTCTCTTACTAATCCAGTCATGGTTCTCATTTGGTATTATTTGCTCCCATTTAACTCCGTTAATATTACTAAATTTATTTAATCTTGAAAGTTTATCTTCTTTACTTAGATAATCACCAATATCATGGTAATAAATTTCTGCTGATCCAGCTTTTGAATTATCCTTTATTAAAACAATTAAAGCTACTCCAGCTCGACTTCCTTGACCAAATATTTTATCCCCTTCTTTGCGCCAAGCTTCACCAGATAGACGTGCATTTCCCCTTAAATTAACAATATAAATTTTTGAAAACTCTTCACTTAAACATTTCCTTAAACCATCAGCAGTATTACCATCAAGAAAACCACTATTAGTTACAAAAGCAATAATTCCTTTGCCCTTTAATTCTGTCTGTCGCCATCCTTATTGCACGTATATAAGAATCAAAAAGTGAAATTTTAAGACGAGCTGATGAATTAGCTGCATAAGATTCTTCTATTCTCTCATCTAATAATTCATAATCTGTTGATTGAATCCCTCGATTTTCATCGTCTTGCCAAGCAAACCAAGGTGGGTTTGAAATAATCACATTAATTTTAGCCTCTTTTTGCTTTTCCATTTGTTCAGCATATTGTTCAGGAAACAACTCTACTTGTGGTTTATCTCTATCCTCCATTAGCTGAAAAGAATCTACTAACAATAAATTGTCAAAATGTTTATACTCCCCTGTAATTTCATAATAAGTACTTTCTATATTTGCAAGAGCTATATAGTAAGGTAATAGTAAAATTTCATTTCCCCAAATTTCACCATCATTATATTTTCTCTGTAATCCCTCAGGACTGATATGGTGCATTAATTGAGCAAGAAATGTACCTGTACCTGAAAAAGGTTCAAGGATAACAACATCTTCATCTTCCAAACTCTGTCCAAATTCATCTTGTAAGGCAGCATCTGCGCTTTTAACTAGGAAGTTCACTGCTTCTACAGGTGTATAAACTATGCCCAAAAGCTCTGCTGTTTTAGGAAAAGCTATCTTAAAGAAAGTATCATAAAGTTTACGTAAAAACTCCTGGCGTTCTGATTCCTTATCTAACCCTTTTGCTCTTACTTCAACTAATCTATAAAAGCTATCTAAAGCTCTAGTTTCTTTACGGACAAAAACTTCAAAAACGTCTGCTACGCTTTCAAAACTAAGGGAAACAGGATTCTGTTGTAAAAATTCATATTCTCCAAATACAGCATCAAAAATAGGTTTAGTTATAATGTGCTGAACTAACATGCTACGGGCATCTTCTTCTGTCACAGTGGGGTTTATTACATTACGTAGTGCAGAAAGGAACTCATAGAAAGCATTTTGTGCTTTTTGTCCGTACTCAGTTTCACTTTCTAGTGCTTCGTTTATATGACGTTCTATACGAGTTGAAGCTGCTGCTACGTCCTTAGCCCAAGTTTCCAAATAACCACGATCACCTACACGCTCTACAAGCTTCCCTAAAATAGCATCAAAAAGCCTTCCAGTGAAATCTTCCATGGTTAGCTGCGTTTGCTTATCGCTTTGTACTTCAAGTTTACTGTCATCTTCATCAGATCCTTGAGACTCTCCTGTCTCTCCTGTTTGCCCACGTTTAATTGAAAGTTCTCTGACTTCTGCATCAAAACGATCATCTATGGATCTTAGAGCCCCTAATATCTGCCATACTTTCTTAAATTCTTCATTATTATCTAATTGCTCAGCTGCATCCTCTTCTGGATCAACTAACACTGGAATTACTACATAACCATATTCTTTACCTGGAGCTTTTCGCATAGCCCGTCCTACAGCTTGAACTATATCTACTGTACTTCTCTTTGGTCTTAAAAAAACTATAGCATCAAGAGATGGTACATCAATTCCTTCTTTTAGAACTTGCGCATTAGAAAGCACTTTAGATTCTCCAGGATCAGGTTCTTCTCTTAACCAATCTAAAAGCAATTTCCTGTTAGTTGCTGTAGTAGAACCATCAACATGTCTAATATCAAAATTGCATGAATCATCTTCTACATCTTCATCAATATTTTCTTGATAAGCTTCAATAGTGTTTACAAACTTAGACGCAAACTTTTTAGAGTCAGCTATCCTATTTGTAAAAGAAACTGCACGTTTAAGTGGAGCATTAATATTCTCATCCTTTATACGGCCACTAAGAGCATTCCAAACACCAATAATCTTTGAGGCTTCTTCAACCTCAGGGGAATCTTCTTGATTAAGAAAACTAAACAGTTTACGTTGAACATCAGCTTCATCTACTGTAAAAACAATCACCTTGTAGTCACTTAAAAAACCTTCGTCAACAGCCTGGCCAAAACCATACCGGAAAAATTCCTCTCCATATGTATCTTCATCATCCATAGTAAAATACTCATACCCCTGTTCTTCAACTTTTTCTCGCAACCTAGGCACAAAAACCCTTGGTGTTGCCGTCATATATAGTCTTTTTGAACCTTTTATAAAATCTTCGTCATGGACTTTGTGATAGTAAGAAGCGTCTTGGTTATCCGATATTCCCGTAGTACGGTGAGCTTCATCTGCAAAAATAACATCAAACTCTGGTAGACCTAAATCCTGTGCTTGTGACACAACATCAATCGAGTGATATGTAGAAACAACAACCGCCATTTCATCCTCACTTACATTCTGAACACCATTTGCAAGTTCTTCTGCGTTTGTGGTTGGAGGGATCGTAAGTACATTTGTGCGATCAATGTATTCATCTTCCTGGCCTACGGTATGATCAGAGGTTACTGCAAACACTTTTATAGGTGTTTCTGTATCTGAAAGCCATGCCCTAAGAGTTTGTTCCACTAAAGCAATAGAAGGAGCCAAGAAAAATACAAATCCACCTGGTCCTGCGATTTCCTGTTTTTCTGCTATTTTTAAAGAAACAAAGGTTTTACCAGAACCAGGAGGCATGATTAATTTACCTCTATTAGTACGTTTAAAACCCTTAATTGTTGAATCGACTGCTTCCTTCTGAAACGGATAAAGATCCTTCCGTTCTTTTAATGTTATATTTTCGGGATCTGACCATGTAAATTGCTCCCAATCAATAGAGCTATTTAAAAGGTCAGAAAGAGTTAATACAACTACCGGTTTATCTTGATTATTAAGGGCACTTTCAGCATTTGAACTTAAGGATGAAGTAGTAATAAGCATACGTTTAGAAAATCTCTCTTGACCAGAAAGTGCCAAAAAAGTAGAAATATCGTTTAGACTTAATTGACCTTCATGAAATTTTGCTTGTATTGCCCATAGTTTTCCAGTTTCTTTTTCTTCAGCTACTATATCTATACCTGTATCAGTTTCATTTCCTCGTCCTGGCCAGTCACTCCATCTCCATATATTTGAAAAAAGTTGTCCATAGTATTCATCATGTTTAAGGTAGGCAACAGCAAAACGTTCAAAAAGATCTCCTTGCTCTCTTGTGTTTCTCGCTATTTCATTTAAGCGATTAAGTAATTGTTGAGCAGTTGTCATGCCAATCAACCCCTCTCCTTTAAAAGATTTTCGTATACGATTACGGATACAGGAATACAGTTTTCTTTAAATACATATTTACAGAATTTAGTCTTTCATATATTCTTTTAAAGCTTCTTCTACAACGTCCACCATTTTTTTGTTTTGGCGAGCAGCATAGATTTTTAATTGAGTATGTAGGTCACTATCAAGTTCAAAAGTGGCTTTCTTTTTTGTTTTATTATTATTTACACCTTCCTCTTCTTCGCTGTATTCCTGTATTTTTGTATTACTATCGCTATCTTCTAAAAGTTGGTTAATTGCCTTTCTTTTGGACACGAGAAATCAACTCCTTTGTAAAGTTTTTATAGTATTTTAAGGCTTCACGATCAACTTTGGTTCTTTCCTCTATACCAAATAAAGAAAACTCTTTGATTCGATTACGTCTTCTTATAATAGTTTCAAATACTACATCCTCATAATCTTTTCTAGCTTTATTGATTATTTCAGAATCTATAGCTGCTCGTGAATCTAACATAGTAGAAAGTATACCTATTAATTTCATGTTTGAGTTAGCTTTTTTCTGCACTCCCATAAGTACTTCGAGATAACGATCTAACGCATCTAGTGCAAAGGGTTCTGACTGCAATAGGACAACAGCGTAGTCTGAAGCAGATAAACCGTTAATAGTTTGATCTCCTAAATGCGGTGGTAAATCTATAGTTATATAATTATATTGTTCTCTGACAACGTCTAATGTTTCTTTTAATAATAGAGCTTTGTTTCCCTGATATTCTTGGTACAAAAAGCGCGAAAAGGTAGCTAAAAAATCTTCAGCAGGTAAAATATGTAAATTATCTGATATTTTATAAATATACGGTCTAGGATCCTTTGCTTTAACAGCCTCTAAAACAGTTTTCTCAGTAAAATTATAAATGTTTTGTTGCGTTAAAAATCTAGTTAAATTTCCCTGACTATCAAAATCAACAGCAAGGGTTTTATGTTCTTTGGATAATATATAACTAGTTATAGCCGTAGTGGTTGTCTTACCAACTCCTCCTTTTTGAATCCCAAAACTTATTGTAGTACCCATTATAAAACCTCCTGATTCTTTTCTAAATGTTTTTATTTCTATATATTCTGCTGTAAATCCATTTTTCCTTCTTCCTGTATTTATGTATTTTGATTACTCTCAAATTTTTTTAATAATTTAGGATCTTAACTCAACCCTTAATTGCAGGAAAATATTACCTGATAAAGAATTTTATGATTATACACAGATATTTTAAAAGGAGTGGGTGTATGAAGATAATTAAAGAAAAAGCCGAGCTCTACAAGCAAAGCCGCGAAGAAGTTAACAGAAAAATTGAAGTATGGGAAAACGAAATATTTGATCTTGTTGAGAATAAATTACAAGAAATAGTAAGTGAAATTGGTTCAATTGAGGGATTGAAAGTTACAGTAGGTGAATCGCCTATGGCAAGATCTGTTAGGTTAACGTTTGGAGTAGGACCATACGGAAAAGTGGATGATGAGGCTTTCATAAAACGTGGTGGTAGTCTATTATTCATCCCTAAGTTAAATGGGGGGATTTTAGTATCAACTTCATCCCCTTCTATTGAATCTGATGAAAGAATCCTAGTTGAGGAGGAGAAAAAACCTTTAGAAAATTACAATGATCCCAATAAAATTACAGAAGATAAAGTTGAAAAGCATGTAGAAGAATTTTTTGATGATTTGATAAATTGGTGGGACACTCTTTAATAATCTTTAAAATACCACCTTTGCAAGGGGTATCAAAATTAAAATCCCGATCCCGATTAAGGTAAAAAATTTGGTCAAAAAAATTAAACCGCTTTTGATAATTTGGCCAAAAGAATTTAACCAAATTACCAAATATAGACAATTTTCTCGGGCCAAATTTGTTATTCTTAGTGAAAGTTAGTGAAAGTGGAGTGATATATAATGAGATATCCAAATTGCGTCAGCTTACATCGTCAAAAAAAAGGAATTACGCAGGAGCAGTTGGCTAGAGAAGTCGATGTCTCCCTGAACACCATTAAAAACGTAGAACATGGAAAAACTAATCCTCGGGTCACCACAGCTATTCGAATTAGTCAAGTGATAGGAATTAGCGTGGAAGAGTTGTTTGCACCTAAAGATCAGTTCATAAGCCTAAAAAGTGAGCGCTGAAGCAATGATGTGGATTTCTACCACCCCTGTTAGTCTTAAGGCAGACAATAGCGGGTGGATCAGGAAAAAGGTTGGCAGGCTATCGCCTGCCATTTATCTTTCGTACACGTTTACGTCTGCTCATTCTCTTTACCCACTTAAAAAAGTTATACATAATAAACGATGCTAAATACCTGCACCTTTCTGCTATTCTTAGGGTAAACAATTAGCAGGTAGATCAGAAAAAAGGTAGCCAGGCTTATGCCTGGCTTTTATTTTTAAAAACCTTCATGTAGATTCCACATATATTAATGGACCAAAATTTAAGTTTTTTATCTCTCACCCCCCCCATGATTAAGGTATAAACAAGCTTTTCACATAAGGTCGGTAACAATAAGACCTATTCTCTTCAAACAATAGAAACTTATCGTTACCGACCTTATCCTAATGTGTTATCAACCCATTCATTTCAGTACTTCATAGCATATGAATTTTTAAATTTTGGTCCATTTTTGGTCCAGAAAACAAAAGAGTAGGTTTTATCCTACTCTTTGATTAACTTCAGGCGTTACTATTATCCACGGGTATCCGTCTAACTGGTACATTTGCTTTAAAGTTTTGTTTGCTTTTCGTTTAACACAGCCTAACTCATTGATTAGTATAGGCTCAATTCTTTTAAATTCAATTTTAACCTGTTCTCTGGGTACTCTTTTACCTTTCACTTTCAGCCTTATAAAGTTTTGCCAACATGTATATCCCTTATGACCAAGTTGCTCCTTAGCCTTTTTCAAAAGTTTATCTCTGATCATAGCACTCTTTTTAAAATTCGGAGTAAATTCAGCAGCGTAGATTTCCTCTGTTGGATACTGATGGTTAGCTACATATGCTTCGCTCATAGCCGAAATAGAATATCTGTATTTCTTTCTTAATTGTTCAGCCTTTTCTTCCAGCTCCTGCTTAATCTCGTACAAGTTAGGCATCGAATAATAGCTGATCACATTATATGAAAATTCTTTTTTATAACCTATTTCTTTAGCTTTTTCTTTCCCTGATTCCTCTGCTCTTTTAACTGAATCTTGATATATTTTTGAATTACTACTGGGTTGTTCTAGTCTAAACACGCCTAACCAAATAAGCAAATTCACGTATTGATTCACTCTTTCGAGCCACTTTTTAGTACGTTTAGCTATATATCGATTGCTTATGAAGAACATACTTAAGCCATCTTTACTACATAATGACGGAGTAACTTTTGTAATTCCCATAGTCAACATCTCGTTTATAATTGGAATCGCATGTCTAAACAATTGATAAGTATGATACATATTTTCTCTAGTCATTTCTTCTTTGATGAAGTTCATGTTAGCAATATATTTTTCTTTCTCTTTTTGACACCATTCATTTGATATAAGTTTCATGTTAAAAGTTTCGCTTATAGTCCTGATTATCTGACTAAAATCAGTAATTCCATTTAATTGCATTAAATCTATTATGGTTAAACCGTACGGGTTATTTGCTCCACACCCATCAGCAAAACAACGATATCTATAATGACCTTTTTCCGATATTCCCATTCTAGCCGACGGTTTTTGATCGTCATGATAAATACACGAAAAGTTTTCATTTAAGGGGACATTTAACCCTATATATTCTCTCAAATCTTTCTGCTTAGCAACTTCAAAAAAATCATGATAGTTATAATAGACTTCTTCTGCTACTTGGCTAGTTTTTGGTTTGTCTATCGTATTTGGAGTAGCACTTGGAATATCATTAGTAATTTTTTGATTTGATTCCTTCTCTTTCTTCTTTTTAGGTTTAGGTTCAGCGTAATAGTGTCTTAGCAGCTCTTCCTGGGTATATCTACGATCTGATGTTTCTATAATTTTACCTTTAAAGCTTGGTAGTCGCATACCCTGACAAAGTAGATTAACTCCAGTACAAGAATTGAAATACGCGGCTAAAGCGTCTTGGACGTATTTAAACTGGTTAATTTCCTGAACTATTTGTTTTGGCGTCTTATCTTCTTGTTTCTGCATTAACCAATACGCATGGACTCCTCTTGGAGATACAACTATTATACTAGGTGGCAAAGGTAAGTTTTTTAGCATCTCTATCTTTTCATTTTTTTTCTTTTCTAATTCTTCTGGATCATCTTCATGGTGAAAATCAATATCTACACAATGAGCTGTAATATTATAAATATCTTTATCTAAATAACCGCCACTATTCAACTTAAAATAAACCTTATAACCTTGTTTATGGTAATTACATAGCCTGTCCCATACATTCTCCAATTGATCTACAGTTACTTTTGGTTCTTTCAATTTTCCTGTATTAAAATCTTTTTTGGGAATCTGAGGGTTGTGATCGTCCCCAACCATTTGAAAATAAACTTCACCATCCTGGCCATGAAACTTTGCTAGAAACTCTTTTAATTGCTTAATCTTTTCCTCTCCCTGCTGCAAAGCAAAAAACACCTCCTAATCGGTTTTTAGAATCCCGACAGAAGGTGTTATATTTCGCCATTATATACCGTTGAAACGGCATATAAAGTTTGGTACAATATAATCAGCATTTAAAAAGGCGAATATAATACCTGTCGGGAAGAGAGTCCAGTAGATTTCCCCAAATCTACATCAAGGGACTCTCTTTCTCGTTTCTACTATCTTCCATTTTATCATACTCCTTTTATAAGTTTCTACCTACCTACACTAAAACACATTTTTTTCAAACCGTACGATCATGGTCCAGCCATGGCCTTGACTCCACGTAACGCCTATGAGTTCCTTCACACCTTGCATCTCTTCAATCTGCATTTGAGCGAATCTTTCAGCGTCTTGCGGTTTTTGATTTTCGCTAATTCCAAGCATATAAACTCCTATAGCATATCCATCTTTAAATTCAAGACGCATCATTCCATCATGCCATTTTCCCTGATCTTCTTCTTTTTCTCCAGACAGCTCTTTGGCTTTTTCACGCCACTTTTCATATGCTTTTTTGTAACCGATACAATCATTTTCAGTCTTTTGAAGCCGATCTCTCAGCTCTTTCAGTTCAACATTTTTCTGACGTTCAATTTCTTTTTGATTTTGTAATTGCTTATTTAATCTACTTTCTTGCTCACTAAGCTCAACTTCTAATTGACGATTTTTTTGTAACAACTGCTCGTTCTCTTGATTTAATTCATCCAATTTCTTTTGGCTAACTAAAATTCTATATACACCTCCTTTTTGAAATTAATAGGGGTTATACCTTTCTTGAGTCACTAAAAAACAAAATACAGGCAATTCTGTGGCTTATATGAGGTATTATTAATCTTTTCTAAAGATTTTTTTCCACCACGGTTTCTTTAACTCTTTCATTTCATTTCTGAGCTCTTCTATTGTTTTGTTTAATTTTTTAATTTCCTCTATGTTGGCAATTTCTTCTTCAAGCTTTTTTCGTGTTTTTTGATGATCCAGTTGATTAGAATTGTAAATTTGACGTTGTTCTTCTTGAATTTGATTAAGGATCCGTTCTTCTGATTGTTTAACTTTTTGATCTAATTTTTTATCATGTTCGTTAAGTACTGCCTGAAAAAACTCTTTCAGTTTTTTGCCATCCATGGCCGAACTCTCGGTCACGCGATCCACTTCAACCAACATGCTATCCCCGTCGTTATCGAGTTTTTGGTCAACTTGCGCTACGGTCATACCCTGGTCATATAATTCACGAATTTTAGTGATCATTGGTAAGGCATACTCAGCTATCATATATTTCCGGTCTTGTTTTTCGAAAGGTATATATTGTCCATGTTTTTGAATATAACGCCTTATGGTTCTTGCCGGTACCCCAGTTTTTTGTTCTGCCTCACTTAAAGTTATATGATCCTCCAATTTCACCTCACCCCTCTATATTCGGTCATGGTTCGGTCATGACCAGTTCAAAAATACTGATATAAAAGCGTTTTTCAGACAGTCATGACGGACATGATCAGTTATGAATAATGTTTCAATATTAGTTTTCCTTCTATCTTTTTTAGAGTTTTTTCTTCCTTTGCTCTAGTTTTTTCTCCTAAATTCTTCTCTAAATTTCTTAGGACTGTTTCTCGTTGTTCTAGCAGCCTGTCTATTTCAAAATCACTTTGGCCAGAAGACCATCTTTTTTGAAAATCTGGAAGTAAACCACTTAATTCTGCAACCCCATAGGCTATTCGAAGATATTCGTCTTGCTGATATTTATTATAAGCGTCTGCTAATGATCGTAAAACCTGTTCTGCCTCTATTTGACCTTTCTGTTGAACTTTATTTTTCTTTTGGAGAAAGTCCTGCAAGTCTTTCTCTTTTACTTGATAACCATGATACCGGCTAGGAAGACTCGCAGGAAGCCTGCCACTTCTGATCCAGCGACGCACAGACTCTACATGAACTCCTGCTTGTTCTGCTACTTCTTCTACTGTCAGCATTTTCTCATTCATACAAAACACCATCCTTTGTTGTTGACTTGTGTTGTATTGTTAGTTTGATTATATCAATCATCTCAACACAAGTCAATATTTATAAGCTTTCGCCAGCAAGATAAGTGCGTAGTACATCGGTACGATTGTGCCCCATCTCAAGACTTAAATCTTCTGCAGCTTTCTGTCTATCTCCAAGATGTTCATTAAGCAATTCATCTTTTCTTTCTTGAGCGTAGCAATATCTGAGCCCATGAAAATTAAGATTAGTGCTGCCATCTCCTGTTGATCCTCTTAATTCTATCCCTTCTACAGTCGCAAATTTATCCTGATTGTTGATGAGAAAATCCTGTATCGATCTAGTTGCTTGATGTGCTTTCTGGTCATATTCTGTAAAAAGCCTACCCCCACGTTCAGTTTCAGATAGTCTTTTTTCTAAAACCTCACGAACCTCTCTTTCTCGTTCAGAATTAGTATTTATAGGCACAACACGTTCTCTTCCACCTTTTGTTCCTCTATCGACCGGCATTACTCCTGTTTTGAGAGCCTGTTCTGCTTGACGACGTTCCATACAAGTTACTTCTGATATTCGGAGTCCAGTATTTTTGGCCAGTGTAATTGCATCTTTCACATCTTCTCTACCCATCTCTGTAGCCACTTCAACTGCTTTGTCTACTTCTTTTTCGTGCCAGGCTCGGTTTACTTCTTCCTTAATCTCTGGGGTTTTATTAAACTTAAAATCGTATTTCTCTTGGAGTGTTTTGTTATCACTTATTTGATGACGTGGATTTGATACTTGATCATGAAAAAATCTAATTGATGACAGTTTATTTTTAATTGTTGCGTCAGAATTGCCTTTGTCTTGCTGGTATTTAACAAAGCTGGCAACGTGCTGGTCTTTGATATTTTTAAAATTTTGGACCTTATATTCATCATGGATATACCTTGCAAACTCCTTTGCTCTCTTTACACTGTCGATCCTATACCCTTTGCTACCTTGCCGACAGTGGCGGTATAACTTTTCAAGTTGTTGTTCTAATGGATTTGACATACTTTTTCACCTCCTTTCTTTTGGGTATGTAATGCCAAATTCAGAACCACTGGCACGCAGTGATTTTGCGTCTATTCTATTTAGGAATCACTATATTGCATTTATAATATTGGAGACATTAAATTAAGGAGGTATATTTATGTTGTTAGCTCTACTTTTTAGTTTAGATATACCATTTATCCCTGTCATTATAGTCTTTAAAAGGACATAGGTGTCACATTGGCACGAAACCCCTTCACCCCTACTTTACTCTATAGAAAACTTCAACTTTGCAGTTATATTAGAGGGTTTCATGCTTAATGGCCGTCTGTCACTCTCGCCCTCATCGCTCTAAAAAAATTTTTATCTAAATTTTTTTGAGAGCTTTTATTGTTTGTTTTTCTCGCTACGCTCGAAAAATCGGGCGAGAGTGACAGACTTAATTCATATTCAAAATGTCTGGTTAGCTACCGCTAACCGAAGGGTTGGACAGTACCCTAAGGATCTTCCTCGCCAATACGAGTGTTCAGTGAAAGCTGAACTGATCCCACGACCATTTACTACTCCTAGAGTAGCTCGGAGACGCTGTACACCATCTCCGAAGGTCGTTGCCTTTTACAACATAAGGTTGGCTAGACCTTATGCCGCACCATCAACCGTTTTACGTCACTCCATCAGAACTGCCGGTGAAACAGTCTGATAGCTGGGAGTTAGTTACTAGAGAATCTTAATGTTCTCTAAAAAGAGAACTCTTTGTCTCTAGCTCCCATCTGTACCTTGAAAATTTGAATTGTAGTGATGACGTTGTTTCATTGCTTAATTGAAAGTTAAGTTAATATCATGTTGTGGTACAGGTGACGGATCCCAAAACCTGTCAATTAAGGTTTAAAGAGATCATAATCTATTTTAAATTTGTTACATACTTGTTGGAAAACAAATAAAAAAGGCTGCGCGAAATACACACGTCTTTACGCGTAGCATTTCACACAGCCTTTTTTACACCCATTAATTACGTTGCTAGAAAATTTAGTTATCTCTAATTCTAGTTTAAATTCTGAAATTAAAAATTTCAAGTGATTTTGGTAGCAGAATTTTTTCTTTATTCTTTTATTACTTGTTGTATTTTTAAAGACCTTTTAATTTTTATCTACTATCGTGAACTACATCTCCATCTATATTTAAATATCTTAATCGCCACTTATCTTTATCTTCCAAAAATTCCACTTGTGATTGCATTCTAAAGTGCTTATTATCGTGCACTCGTGATATTTTACCATTTACTTGGTAGTAATCTTCATGTATCTCATTTACAACTAAATCATCATGATCATATGACATGTCGTACCCTATAGCCTCTTCAGCAAAATCAACTGCTTGTAGTATTGCTACACCTTCTCCATTACCTATTATATTAAATAAAAATATTGCTACACCTATTACTATTAATGCTATTATTACTAAACAGCCTACTACAGCGCCTTTTGAAACCTGTTTTTCTCCGCAGTATGGACATGCAGAAGCATCTTGCTTAATTTCTTCCTTACATGAATCACATGCTTTTGTTTTTTTCTCCTGCTCTCCCATAAAAAATCCTCCATAAGCTAATTATTTATATTTCAAACCAGCGTATATTATCTCGGGTATCTTGTATCACTCCATGTAAAAAAGGATCAGCATCATATCCAATATAAATATCACCACTGTAATGTTCCCATATTCCTCCTAAACTTTCGCTATCTGGACCTTCTATATCACCTTCACCATGAATCGATGCATTACTAGCAAAGGATCTTATAAAATCTTCTCCTAGCTGTTTAGCATCTGCTTCACGGTGGATTACTAAATATAAAGTTATATCATTTGCTTCTTTTTCTATGGTAGTATCTACTACTTCGTTATAATCTTCTATAATTTTAGTTGTTTCTGTTTTCACCTCTTCTGTAATAGAGACCTGCACTTCTTCTTTTTGTTCTTTATCATTATCAGTTTTTTCTTGTTTATCATTTAATTCTTCATAAATCGCATGTACTGTCATACCTAATATCAAAATAATACCTACTAAAATAAGTTGGGTTTTCTTCGTCATAATATCGCACCTTTCAGCTTTTAATATAAAATTTAATTTTCTACTGAAATTATGAATTCACCCCATGTATCACCAGAATAACCATAATATTGGACTACTTCCTCTTGCCCGATAAATTCATATTCTGAAACGAAATATCCTTCGTAATCCGTAATTCCTAATTCAGTGAAACAGCTCTTTTGCTTTTCATATGTATCCCCTTTTATATACATTTCTTTCACTAGTCAATATTTTCCTTTTAACTTATCAAAAAGAAAGGAGGATATACATGTACAACAGTAATATACTTAAAACCATTATCTAATTGAATAATTGTAAACCCGGGGGATTTCGATTTTGTCCCCCCCTTTAATCGAAATCGATTTCGATTTCGATTAATTATGATTTTCATAGTGCCGAATATATCTATATATCGTCGGTTTAGAGACCCCCATAATTCTAGCAAATTCAACCGCAGTCATATCTCCGTTTTTCCATTCAGGATACCATTTAGAAAAGTTTTTTGGTAATTTCCTTTTTGGTCTGCCTATTGGCTTTCCCTCTTTCTGCGCCTGTCTTACACCCTCTCTGACTCTTTCAGTAATTCTTTCATGCTCTTTTTCAGCAAAATAAGAGAGTAATTCAACCATTAAATTATTTAATAACTTACCTAATTTTTGATCTTTAACGTCAGTAAAAGTAGGCAAATCGAGTATTACTACTTGAACATTTATATTTCTGAATTCGGTTAATTCTTGCTTTATTTGATCATAAGTTCTGCCTAACCTATCTAACTCTTTTATAACGATAACATCACCAGGCGCTACAACCTTTTTCAATGCTTGATATTGTTCTCTTTCAGAAAAGCATTTCCCAGTCAATTTATCCATGAATATAGTCAATTTCACTTCATGATCTTTTTCAAATTGCTTCAAAGCCTGTAATTGTCTAGATTCGTTCTGTTCGTCAGTACTTACTCTGATATAGCCATAATAATTATTCAAATATATCACCTCCAATTTGTATCAAAAAACCTTTCTATTTTTTGATACTTTTTTTATATCTAAAAACCTCCTATAAAACTGTATTTTTATGAAATTTTATACTGTAACAAAAAAGTGTAGGTTTTTGATACATGATCTAGATTATTAAGCTTTCTTTAAAATTTTACATTTAAGACCACATGAATGCCATTCAGGTGACCTCCAACATTTGGTCATTTATTTAAACAAAGGCTCTGTTATATTCTGTTGTTGCTAGCTGAACTCTTCAATTGAACGTATTTTGTGTACAAGGGTTGATATTACGTCTTAACGAGCAAACAGTCGAATTTAAACCAAATAACAGGATGTTATTTGCTGATCTTGCTTATGGATGAGCAGTTGATCAGGAAGGTTAAATTTCACTGGTAGGGAGTTTTAGATGTACCACCCCAAAACATTAGATGTGAAATTGAAGAGTTCTGCTAACCATAGTGATCAATTAATATTACCAGGATACAATTTTTCTTCAGAACGTCTGTTGCGAATATACTCATTTGGTTTTTTTAAAGAATCAAACAAATCGGGTTCATAAATAATTTCTCCACCGACATTTCCGTCATACGCTGGATTCACTTCAATTTTATCAACCACCAGTTCATGAACTTTGGCAATAGCTCGTAGATCTTCCAATTCATCATTTTCAAATTGGAAAAATTCTTCGTCAGTGCGCGCTGCGGCTTTAACTTTGTAATAAGCTAAGAGACCATGGGCATTTCTTATTTCCCCTGTCAATGTTTCTAAATTATCCCGGGAAATTCCTGATAATAAAAAGGTAGGATCATTATTCATACTTCCTGCTACCCTTTGGATATTACGGCTATGGTTTACTACATCACTCCACAACTCTCTGTGAGTTTCATAATCTGTATTATCTTGTTCACGTCCACTCTGATCATTTTCAACCTCATCAATCAAATCAGTTAACGCACCTTCAAAAAAACTCATCTCGCTTTGCAGATATTCAAAACCGATTAATGGTCTCCCAAAGAAGTATGTATAAATATAAGGATATGCGAGATAAAGGTTCATACCAATTGATAAGACAAGTAGTAATACCAAGATTATAATTGGTTTATTTCTCTTTTTCTTAGAAGATTTAGCTTTAGCAACAGCTTCTTTTAAATCAGACATTTTAATTCCCTTCTTTAAAAAATTTTTAACGACTTTTTAAAAGCATAAAAGTTCAGTTCAAACCATTTATTAGCTTTGTTATTACATATTTTAACATTTTGAAGTTAATCACAAAAGGGAGAGGGAATTACGGTCTATGAAGGTTAGACAAAATGAGATTATATAAATTGCTGAACTCTTCAATTTCACATTCGATATTTCAGATTGGTTCAGCTATCAACAGTCGACTTTAACACAGCCTAAACAAAAATTTATATTAGTGTTTATATAAATATTGTTATACATAAATACAGTTTTACATAATAAGCTAAATAAGCCGTTATTTCAATTTATACCGAACGATAATGTATTTATAGTTTTATTTATTATAAATACATTATTACATAAATACAGTAATACAGTTTTATTAACCCTCCAGATCCGAAAAAAAAGGACACTTTACGTGTCCTTTTTAGGTGCAATTATATAATTCTTCTTC
>NC_010718.1:0-10000 GCF_000020005.1 Natranaerobius thermophilus JW/NM-WN-LF
TTTAGTCACACGAAATAATTGTGTATATTTTTTATATTTATGCTATCTTAAATTTGAATGTTGTAATTGCAAAACATCAATTAAAAATGACTACATTTAAATAACAAGCTCATATGTAAGATTTTTCCCAAAGGGGGATATATTTATGTCAGAAAACATGGAAGAATTATGGTCTAAAACTCTAGAAGAATTAAAACAGCAACTTAGCAAACCAAGCTTTGAGACCTGGTTTCAATCCACTGAGCCTGTAGAAATGAGTAGTACGGATTTATATATAAGTGTTCCTAACGAATTCACTAAAGACTGGCTCAATTCCAGGTATAAAAATTCAATTGAAAATTCATTAAAAAAAATATCAGGAAAACAGCTAAAAATTAAATTTTTATTACCTGGAGAAAAAATAAAAATGGAAGAACAAAACAATGAAAATGAAGAAAAACCAGAATCTACTTCTAAAAAGTCTTCCCAGGGAAGCGAACATACAACTTGGTTAAATCCCAAATATACCTTTGATACATTTGTTATAGGAAATGCCAATAGATTTGCTCATGCTGCCTCTTTGGCAGTGGCAGAAGCTCCAGCCAAGGCATATAATCCTCTATTTATATACGGGGGAGTAGGCTTAGGTAAGACTCACTTAATGCATGCAATTGGTCATTATGTACTCAGTCATCAACCAAACTATCGGGTTGTCTACATTTCATCGGAAAAGTTTACAAATGAATTTATCAACGCTATCAGAGATAACAAAACAGTTAATTTCCGTAATAAATACAGAAATGTTGATATCCTTTTAGTTGACGATATTCAATTTTTAGCAGGAAAAGAACAAACTCAAGAAGAGTTTTTCCACACTTTTAATACGCTTCACGAAAATGATAAGCAAATCATTATCTCAAGTGACCGTCCTCCTAAAGAAATTCCCACATTAGAAGACAGGCTTAGATCACGATTTGAATGGGGTTTGATCACAGATATTCAAGCACCAGATTTAGAAACTAGAATAGCTATCTTGAGAAAGAAAGCATATCTAGAAAAGCTTGATATCCCCAATGATGTAATTGTTTATATTGCCAATCAAATAGATACTAATATAAGGGAATTAGAAGGTGGCTTAATTAGGGTTATTGCCTATTCATCAATGGCTAATAAAAAAATAACCAAAGAAACAGCAGAAGAGGCGTTAAAGGATATTTTACCTAATAAACAACCTAAAAAAATGACAGTGGAGCATATCCAAAAGACGGTAGCACAATATTTTGGATTAAAGGTTGATGATCTCAAAGCTAAGAAGCGTACACGTTCAGTAGCTTTCCCTCGACAGATAGCAATGTATCTAGCAAGGGAATTAACCGACAGTTCACTACCTAAAATAGGAGACGAGTTTGGTGGACGCGATCATACTACAGTTATGCATGCTCATGACAAAATAGCAAGTGACCTTAAAAAAGAATCTCATTTAAATGAAACTATAGATGAAATCAAGAATCTATTACATGGTGATTAAAGGAGTTATTTTAGTGGATAAGTCTCGGAAAAACTGTGGACAACATTAGGGACTATCTGTGTATATTCTTCGGGATAACTTAAGACACTTATACCAATTGTTAACTTGTGGATAATTATGATAGATTATTAACAAATTTGTCCACAAGTTTTTGCCTATATTATATCCACAAGGGTCTATTTTCCACTTATCCACAGGCCTTACTGTTAAGATGACTGTATTTACTAAGTATATTAATTATATAAAGATAATATGACAAAGGAGTGAAACAAATGAAAATCATTTTTCAAAAAGATGAACTTACTGAAGCTTTGCAAGCAACGCAAAGAGGTATTTCAAATAAAAATACAATTCCCCATTTAAATGGCTTTTTTATTCAGACCCATAGCGATAATACTCTCTCTATCATTACGTATGACTTAGAAATGGGTATAAACTACTATTTATCAACAGAAATTTTAGAACAAGGTTCCGTTGTTGTACCTACTAAGTTTTTTGATATAATAAAAAAGCTGCCGGAAGATCAAATTACTTTTAGTGTTGATCAGGAAAATTATTTAATCACTATTGAAAGCGGACAAGTTTACTATGAAATCAAAGGTCTTGATCCTGAAGAATACCCCAAATTACCAGAAATTGAAGAAGGGAAATCTTTTTCTATTCCGGAAATCTTATTGAAAAAAATGATTCATCAAACCAGTTTTGCAGTTAGCAAAGAAGAGACTAAACCTGCATTTACAGGAGTTCTTTGTAAATTTGATTCAGATAATAAACTTGATATGGTTGCAACTGATAGTTATAGATTAGCTTGGAGAAAAGGTAAAATTTCTAATGATAGTCAAATATCAGGAGAGTATATAATACCGCAGAAAGCTATTGGTCAAGTACAGAGAATTATAAGCGAAGAGGATAAATTAATTAACTTGTATTTAGCAAACGGATATTTCTTGTGTGAAACTGAAAAAGTAAGGCTATTTAGTAAGTTAATTGACGAGGAATTTCCCAATCTGGATCAAGTAATACCAAAAAATTATCAAACCAAAGTAATGATTGACAGAAAATTCCTGCAAGATTCTATGGAAAGAGCTTCTCTTTTAGCCAGTGAAGGTGCAAATAACATTGTTAAATTAAACATTTCAGAAGAAAATATGGAAATTACATCTAATTCCCCTCATACGGGTAAATTAAAAGAAGATTTACAATTATATAAAGAAGGAGATAACATAAGTATCGCCCTTAATGCCCGATTTATCATTGAAGTTTTAAAGGTCATTGAAGAAGATCAAGTAGAATTAGAATTTACTGGCTCTTACAGCCCTATGATCATCCGTCCTAGGGAAAATGATCAGTACTTTCATCTCATACTGCCAGTAAGAGCTTTTTAAACTGTTTAGGAGTGATATTATGAGTAAGCGTAAAGTTGAGATTAATAGTGAATATATCACCTTAGGGCAATTGTTGAAGTATGTAAACATTGTTGCTACCGGTGGAGAAGTTAAACATTTTTTGAAAGAAGAAGATATTGAAGTAAATGGAGAAAAAACAGAACAAAGAGGAAAAAAGTTATATCCAGGGGATATTGTTAACTTAAAAGACCAAGAGGAAATCATTGAAATAACTAAATGATAATATTATTTGGATCTCCGAAGGAGTGGTCCTTTGAAATTAACAGAATTGTGTCTTAAAAATTTTCGCAATTACTCTAATCTAAAACTGAATTTTAAAAAGCCGATTATATTGTTTTTTGGTGCTAATGCCCAAGGTAAAACAAACTTACTTGAAGCTATATATTATCTGGCTACAGGTAAATCCCATAGAGCTCAAAAAGAAAAAGAATTAATCCGCTGGGAAACCAGCGGATTTTACCTAAAAGGAGAATTAGAAAAGGAACAAGCCCAATACACTTTAGAAATAATTACAAACTATCAGAATGGGAAAAATAAAAATTTGAAAGTTAATAATTTATCCCAAACCAATACAAGAAATTTCTTAAAAACCATGAATGTAGTTATTTTTAGTCCCGAAGATTTAATGCTTGTTAAAGGGACCCCAGATAATAGGAGAAGATTTATTGATCAAGAAATAACTCAGGTGGATCCCAGTTATGACTTCTATTTGAAAAATTATTTTAAAGCTTTGAGACAGAGAAATAAACTATTGAAAACTTATCAAGATAAAAACACCTTGGCACAACATTTACCTCCTTGGAATCAACAGTTAGTCCATTATGGTTCTAAAATTATACTAAAAAGAGAAGAAGTTATTCATAAAATAAGATTGCTTGCCAGGTTAATTTATCGCAAAATAACAAATCAAACTGAAAATTTAGAGCTAGATTACTCCCCTTCATTGGAATTTGAAGATTGCAAGTTTAGAGAACAGCTTTCGGGAGAAAAATTAGCCCATAAATTTTTAAATACTTTAAACGAAAATCTACAAAGTGATATTGAGAAAAGAACAACTTCCATTGGACCTCACAGGGATGATTTAATTTTTAAAATAAATAATAAAGATGCCAGGCAGTTTGGTTCCCAAGGACAACAACGTACTACGGTTTTGGCTCTTAAAATGGCGGAATTAGAAATGATTAAAGGAGAGAAGGGTGAATTCCCTATTTTACTATTAGACGATGTTTTGAGTGAATTAGATGACAATAGAAAAAAACATCTGTTAAATTTAACAGAAGGACGAGTGCAAACATTCGTAACTAGCACTTCTATGGAAGATTTCAATGGTGACGTGGATATTAAAGCTAAATCCCAGGTTTTTCGAATTGATAACGGTGAGGCGGTGAAATTAAATGCAGGGAATCAGGAATGATTTAAAAAAATTCCTTGCTAAAAGTGGTTTATTAAAGAAATTTTATCAAGAAAAAGCTATGAATTATTGGGTAGATGTCGTAGGTGAAGAAATTGCTACCAATTGTCAACCAAAAGTTTTTCAAGGTAAGAAAATGATAGTAGTATGTAGCAATTCTATTTGGATTCAAGAATTGTCCATGAGAAAGAAAAACTTAATTAAAAAACTCAATGAAAAAGTAGGTAAAACAGTAGTTACAGATATTAAATTTGTTACGGGACAGATCCCTAATAATTCAGGTTTAAATTTAACTAGGGGACGATCAAAATATAAAGAAATTCCCTTGGAAACCAAGGAAAAAGATTGGGTTGAAAAAACTACATCGGAAATTGAAGACGAAAATTTACAGAAAAAGTTAGCAAAACTCATGGAGCAAGATTTAAAATATAAAAAAGGAAAAAAATCGCAAGGTTATTCTGAATGTGATAAATGTGGGAAATTAACTAACAATAAAGGTATTTGCCAAGATTGCATAGAAGAGAACGAACGGAAAAAGTTGAATACTTTAATAAGGATTTTGAAGGATTCCCCTTGGTTAAATTACAATGAATTACAAGAAGAAATCCCTTCTGATATGGAGATAACAAGAAGGGATTACAATCGAGCTAAAAATCAATTTTATCAACGTGTTAAAGATGAACTGTTTAAAGCGAAACAAGTTTTTAAATATAATCAAACTCAAAAAAATTACGATTGGCTTAAAGACCTTTTACAGCAATATGTTTTGATTATAACTGAAGAAAAGCCTGAGGAAATTGATGATAAAACTTGGGAAACCGCAGTTGGAGCTCTTGGGAAAGAATATCTAGAGCTTGCTAATAAAAAACTGGGAAAGGATGGCTGAGCAATTTATGTTTGTTCACATCGGTGACAATATTGTTCTTCCAATCAAAGAAATTGTAGGTATATTTGATATATCTGTTTTAGAAGATAAAGCAACTAGGGATTTTTTAAAGATCTCTGAAGAAGAAGGATTTGTTAAAAATAATAAGTATGATAATCGGGAACGTAGTTTTGTTTTGACAGGACAAAATATTTATTTTTCTCCTATTACTTCTGTCACTTTAAAAAAGAGGATTGAGAAAATTTATAATCAACAAGATGGCGACTTATTTGAACAGGAAGAAGAGGATGAAATAGATAATACTTAATAATTAAATTTGATTAAACCGAGCAACTTTTGTGGTATAATATGGTATGCGAGAAATGGGGGTTTAGTAATGGAAGAAAACAAGTTTGTTAACGAGCAAAATTATGATGAAAGCCAAATACAAGTCCTTGAAGGTTTAGAGGCCGTTAGAAAAAGGCCAGGAATGTATATAGGTTCGACCGATGAGCGAGGTTTGCATCACTTGGTTCATGAAGTTGTAGATAACAGTATAGATGAGGCTATGGCAGGTTATTGCGATGATATAAGAATTAAATTAGAGCCAGGTAACAAAGTCCGAGTTACTGACAATGGTCGAGGAATACCTGTAAAAGATCACCCCAAGATTAAAAAACCAACTTTAGAAGTAATTATGACTTATCTACACGCAGGCGGTAAGTTTTCAAATGACAGCTATAAAGTATCTGGTGGACTTCACGGTGTAGGTATATCTGTGGTAAATGGTTTATCAAAGTGGATAAGAGTTAAAGTTTATCGTGATGGTAAAGTCTATCAACAAGAGTATGAAAAAGGTTATCCCAAAACGGAAATTAAAGAAATAGGAGAGTCGGACAAGCGCGGAACAGAAATCATTTTTCTACCTGATGAAGAAATTTTCGAGACAGTTGAATTTGACTATCAAGTGCTTAGAAATAGATTACAGCAATTAGCTTTTTTAAATAGAGGAGTTTCAATTACTATTAGCGATGAAAGAGAAGATGAATTTAAAGAAGAACATTTTAAATATGAGGGTGGTATTAAGTCCTTTGTAGAATATTTAAACGAAAATAAAACAACTCTATTTACTCCACCAGTTTATATTGAAGGCGAACAAGAAGGGTGTAAATTAGAAGTAGCAATTCAATATAATGACGGCTATCAAGAAATGATTCATTCCTACGCAAATAATATAAATACTCATGAGGGAGGTACTCATGAATCAGGCTTTAAAATTAGCCTAACCAGAACGGTTAATGATTACGCACGCCGACATAATCTGCTCAAAAACGGAGACAAAAACTTAACAGGTGAAGATATTAGAGAAGGTATCACTGCTATTATAAGTGTTAAAGTGGAAGATCCTCAATTTGAAGGACAAACAAAAACTAAACTGGGAAATAGTGAAGTGAGAAGGATTGTCGAAGGTATTGTTTCGGAACATCTGGAAAGTTATTTAGAAGAAAATCCTGCAGTAGGTAAAAAAATAGTTAATAAAGCAATTAATGCTTCACGAGCTAGAGAAGCAGCTAGAAAAGCAAAAGAGTTGACCAGAAGAAAAAATGCCTTAGAGGTAACTGCTCTTCCAGGTAAATTGGCCGATTGTACTACAAAGGATGCTTCAAAAAGTGAATTGTATTTAGTCGAGGGTGATTCAGCTGGTGGCTCGGCTAAACAAGGACGTGATAGAGAGTTTCAAGCTATCTTACCACTTAGGGGTAAGATTTTAAATGTAGAAAAAGCAAGATTTGATAAAATCCTGGCAAATGAAGAGATTAAAACTATTATTACAGCTATTGGAACTGGAATAGGTGAAGAATTTGATATCTCCAAGGCCAGATATCAACGAATAATAATTATGACAGATGCCGATGTTGACGGTGCTCATATCAGAACTTTACTATTAACTTTCTTCTACAGATATATGAGGCCTTTAATTGAACACGGTTACGTTTATATAGCTCAACCGCCATTATATATGGTTAAGAAGAAGGGTAAACATTACTACACTTTTAATGATCATGAACTAGATAATTTATTAGAGGAAATAGGGAAAGAAGGTATTAGTCTTCAAAGATATAAAGGTCTAGGGGAAATGAATCCTACTCAACTTTGGGAAACAACTATGAATCCAGAAAGTAGAACTGTTTTAAATGTGAATCTACAAGACGCCATTGAAGCCGATAAAATATTTACGGTTCTCATGGGTGAGAAGGTCAGTCCTCGACGTAAATTTATCGAAGAAAATGCCCGAGATGTGAGAAATTTGGATGTTTAAAAAATATGTTTAATTTTTAGCAGATCTTTTAACAGATTGATAATAAGATAACAAGCTTTGAAAAGAAAAGGAAGGGAAGCTATTATGAGCGATACTATGCGAGGGAAAGTAGTGCCGATTGATATCCAAGAAGAGATGGAAAATTCTTTTCTTGATTATGCTATGAGCGTAATTGTCAGTAGGGCCTTACCTGATGTCCGGGATGGTTTAAAACCGGTTCATCGTCGAATTTTATTTGCTATGCACGATCTAGGAATCACACCAGAAAAACCTTATAAAAAATCTGCCCGTGTTGTTGGAGAAGTGCTAGGTAAATATCATCCTCATGGTGATGTAGCACTTTACGATGCTATGGTACGCATGGCTCAAGACTTTTCAACCCGATATCCTTTGGTGGATGGTCACGGCAACTTTGGGTCAGTTGACGGTGATAGTGCTGCTGCCATGCGTTACACTGAAGTTCGAATGGCTAAGATCAGTACAGAATTATTGAAGGATATCGATAAAGAAACTATTGATTATCAACAAAACTTTGACGAAACTTTAGAGGAACCTGTCGTACTACCTTCTAGATTTCCTAACTTACTTGTCAATGGTTCAGCTGGTATAGCAGTTGGTATGGCAACTAATATTCCTCCTCACAATTTAGACGAGGTTATCGACGGGATAGTGGCCATGATAGAGAATCCTGAGATTGCCGATGAGGATTTAATGAATTATATTAAAGGTCCCGATTTTCCCACTGGAGGAATTATCCTTGGCAGAAATGGAATTAAAGACGCTTATTCAACTGGAAGAGGAAAACTTAAAATTAGAGCAAAAACAGAAATTGAAAATTTAAAAGGAAATAAGCATAGAATTTTAGTAACAGAAATCCCTTATCAGGTAAATAAAGCCAAACTTATAGAATCAATTGCATCTTTAGTTAGGGAAAAGAAAATTGAAGGAATTAGTGATCTCAGGGATGAATCTGATAGAGATGGTCTCAGAGTTGTAATAGAACTCAAGAGGGATGTAAATCCTAATGTCCTATTAAATCAGCTATATAAATACACTACTTTAGAACAATCTTTCGGAATTATCTTACTAGCCCTGGTTAATGGAGAGCCCAAAGTACTTTCGCTTAGAGAAATCCTGGATCATTATCTGGAATTTCAAAAAGAAGTTATTATCAGACGAACCAAATATTTATTGAGAAAAGCCGAAGCAAGGGCTCATATTTTAGAAGGACTTAAGATAGCTTTAAATAATTTAGATGCTGTGATCAAATTGATTAGACAATCTAAAACTGTTAAAGAGGCAAAAGAAGGTCTTATGAACAATTTTTCATTATCAGATAAACAAGCCCAAGCAATTTTAGATATGAGACTTCAAAAGCTAACTGCTTTGGAACGAGATAAAATAGAGGAAGAATACAGTGAACTATTAAAGAAGATTGACTACTACAACAGAGTATTAGGGGATGAACAATTAGTCTTAAATATTATTAAAGAAGAAATCCAGGAAATAAAAGAGAAATACAGTGATAGTAGAAGAACTTTAATTACTAATAAGACCGATGAACTTGATGAAGAAGATTTAATCCCTGATGAAGAAGTAATTATCACATTAACGCATCAAGGATATGTCAAACGAGTACCACTGTCCACTTACCGTAATCAAAAACGGGGTGGTCGAGGTATTAGTGGGATGACTACTAAAAACGATGATTTTGTAGAACATCTTTTTGCAACTTCAACTCATAATTATATTTTATTCTTTACCAATAAAGGCAAGGTTTATAGACTTAAAGTATATGAAATCCCGGAAGCTTCACGACAAGCCAGAGGTACAGCTATTGTTAATCTACTTGCAATAGATCCTGATGAACACATTACTGCAGTTATACCGATTCAAGAATTTACTGAAGATGACTATCTGTTTTTCGTAACGAAGCAGGGAGTTGCTAAAAAAGTTATCTTAAGCGAATTAAAAGCTTATCGAAAAGATGGTTTGATTGCAATAAACTTAAATGAAGATGATGAATTGATTGATGTTCATCTAACTGACGGAAAACAAGAAATAATTTTAGGAACGGAGCAAGGATTAGCAATTAAATTTTCAGAAGAAGAAGTTAGAAGTATGGGAAGAAATTCTCGCGGTGTAAAAGGTATTTCATTGAAAGATAATGATCGAGTAATTGGAATGGATATTGCCCAAGAAAATTCTGATTTACTAATTGTCAGTGAAAACGGCTATGGAAAGAGGACTCCAGTTTCAGAATATAGGACACAATCAAGAGGCGGAAAAGGTATCTATACCTTTAAACCATCAGAAAAATCCGGGAATCTAGCGGGTTGTATAGTAGTTAATGAAGATGAAGAAATTATACTGGTGACTGCACAAGGTGTGATTAACAGGCAGCAAGTTGAAGGCATATCACAAATGAGTAGGAGAACTCAAGGAGTGAGATTAATTAAATTAAAAGATGACGATCAAGTGGTATCACTGG
>NC_010718.1:12500-135000 GCF_000020005.1 Natranaerobius thermophilus JW/NM-WN-LF
AGAGAGGTCAAGGTAATAAGGGCGTACGGTGGATGCCTTGGCGCCAGGAGGCGAAGAAGGACGCGGCCAGCGGCGAAACGCCACGGATAGCCGTAAGCAGGCAACGACCCGTGGATTTCCGAATGGGGGAACCCACCTGGGACAAATCCCAGGTACCGTATGGTGAATTAAGTAGCCATACGGGGCGACACCCGGGGAACTGAAACATCTTAGTACCCGGAGGAACAGAAAGCAAAAGCGATTTCCCAAGTAGCGGCGAGCGAACGGGAAAGAGCCCAAACCTGTGCAGTGTAGAAGTCTGACTGCGTTGCTGCACGGGGGTTGAGGGTAGTACCGATCCTTCAGTCAGGAAGGAGGTAGTATTACAGTTTACTAGCCGAACCCGGTTGGAAGGCCGGGCCAGAGAGGGTGAAAGCCCCGTAGGCGAAAGTAAATTGTAAGCTACTGGTACTCACCCGAGTACCACGGGGCTCGAGGAACCCTGTGGGAAGCAGGGAGGACCACCTCCCAAGGCTAAATACTCCCTGGCGACCGATAGTGCACAAGTACCGTGAGGGAAAGGTGAAAAGCACCCCGGGAGGGGAGTGAAATAGAACCTGAAACCGTATGCCTACAATCAGTGGAAGCACCGTAAGGTGTGACCGCGTACTTTTTGTAGTACGGGCCGGCGAGTTACGATCTAGAGCGAGGTTAAGGGCCACAGGTCCGGAGCCGTAGGGAAACCGAGTCTGAATAGGGCGCATAGTTTTAGATCGTAGACCCGAAACCGAGTGACCTACCCATGGCCAGGGTGAAGCTTGGGTAAAACCGAGTGGAGGCCCGAACCCACTGACGTTGAAAAGTCAGGGGATGAGCTGTGGGTAGAGGTGAAATGCTAATCGAACTCGGAGATATCTGGTTCTCCCCGAAATAGCTTTAGGGCTAGCCTCGAGGGTTGAATAGTGGAGGTAGAGCACTGATTGGGCTAGGGTCCCCATCCGGATACCGAACCCAGTCAAACTCCGAATGCCACTATTTAAAACCTCGGGAGTCAGACCATGGGTGATAAGATTCATGGTCGAGAGGGAAACAGCCCAGACCATCAGCTAAGGTCCCCAAGTACAGGCTAAGTGGAAAAGGAAGTGGGATCGCAGAGACAACCAGGATGTTGGCCTAGAAGCAGCCATCATTTAAAGAGTGCGTAACAGCTCACTGGTCAAGCGATCCTGCGCCGAAAATTTCCGGGGCTCAAGCCTGTCACCGAAGCTATGGCTTGCGTGGCACTTAACCTAATCTTTTAGGTTAAGCAAAGCACTAGAAATTTCGTGGATGTTTTGCGAGCGATTTTGATAGTTGTAAGCGAAGCAAAAAACCACCAAATCAAACCAGCTAAAGCCAAATTTAGAGGCTTAGGTTAAGTGCCACGCGAGGGTAGGGGAGCGTTCCCTACGGGTAGAAGTCGCATCGGAAGGTGCGGTGGACTGTAGGGAAGTGAGAATGCCGGCATGAGTAACGAGAGACAGGTGAGAAACCTGTCCGCCGAAAGCCCAAGGTTTCCTGAGGAAGGCTTGTCCGCTCAGGGTAAGTCGGGACCTAAGCCGAGGCCGAAAGGCGTAGGCGATGGGAAACTGGTGGAAATTCCAGTACCACCTAAGAACCGTTTGAGTGATGGGGTGACGCAGTAGGGTAGGTTGAGCGCGGTGTTGGTTATCCGCGTCCAAGCGACCGAGGTAGCAGGGATAGGCAAATCCGTCCCTGTAACGATCTGAGGCGCGATGGGGAGTGAAACTAGAAGTAGCGAACTCACCGATCCCCCACTGCCGGGAAAAGCCTCTAGCGAGGTTCTTGGGTGCCCGTACCGTAAACCGACACAGGTGGGCAGGGTGAGAAACCCAAGGCGACCGGGAGAACCCTTGTTAAGGAACTCGGCAAAAAGGCCCCGTAACTTCGGGAGAAGGGGTGCCCCGCTAGGGTGATTGTTTATACATGAGCCCGAGGGGGTCGCAGTGAAGAGGCCCGAGCGACTGTTTACCAAAAACACAGGTCTCTGCTAAGTCGTAAGACGAAGTATAGGGGCTGACGTCTGCCCGGTGCTGGAAGGTTAAGGGGAGGAGTTAGCCGTAAGGCGAAGCTTCAAACCTAAGCCCCAGTAAACGGCGGCCGTAACTATAACGGTCCTAAGGTAGCGAAATTCCTTGTCGGGTAAGTTCCGACCCGCACGAAAGACGCAACGACTCGGGCGCTGTCTCAACAAGGGACCCGGTGAAATTGAAATACCTGTGAAGATGCAGGTTACCCGCGACTAGACGGAAAGACCCCGTGGAGCTTTACTGCAGCCTGACATTGGGTTTTGGTATTGGATGTACAGGATAGGTGGGAGGCGTAGAAGCCGGGGCGCAAGCCTCGGTGGAGCCATCCGTGGGATACCACCCTTCCAGTACTGAAATTCTAACCGCGAACCGTAATCCGGTTCCGGGACAGTGTCAGGTGGGCAGTTTGACTGGGGCGGTCGCCTCCCAAAGAGTAACGGAGGCGCCCAAAGGTTCCCTCAGCGCGGTTGGAAATCGCGCGCAGAGTGCAAAGGCACAAGGGAGCTTGACTGCGAGAGAGACATCTCGAGCAGGTACGAAAGTAGGGCTTAGTGATCCGGCGGTTCCGTGTGGAAGGGCCGTCGCTCAACGGATAAAAGCTACCCCGGGGATAACAGGCTTATCTCCCCCAAGAGTCCACATCGACGGGGAGGTTTGGCACCTCGATGTCGGCTCATCGCATCCTGGGGCTGAAGTAGGTCCCAAGGGTTGGGCTGTTCGCCCATTAAAGCGGTACGTGAGCTGGGTTCAGAACGTCGTGAGACAGTTCGGTCCCTATCTGTCGCGGGCGTAGGAGACTTGAGTGGAGCCGTCCCTAGTACGAGAGGACCGGGACGGACGGACCCCTGGTGTACCAGTTGTCCTGCCAAGGGCACCGCTGGGTAGCCACGTCCGGACGGGATAAGCGCTGAAGGCATCTAAGCGCGAAGCCCTCCACAAGATGAGGTCTCCAGCCTGGCGCTCGTCCAGGGTAAGACCCCAGATAGATGATCTGGTCGATAGGCCGGGGGTGTAAGGGGAGCAATCCCTTTAGCTGACCGGTACTAATAGGTCGAGGCCTTGACCCTCTATTCTCAATGTGCAGTCTTCAAAGAACAAACTTAAGTTTAAATAAATAGTTCTAGGTTTACAACTGGAATATTTACTTAAGCTTGAGATTAAAATTTTAAATTTGATTAAAGTCTAAAGTAAGCCCGGTGAAAATTGCGGAGGGGCCACACCTGTTCCCATGCCGAACACAGTAGTTAAGTCCTCCAGCGCCTATGGTACTGGGAGCGTGAGCTCCTGGGAGAGTAGGTCTTCGCCGGGCTTTTTTATATGTTGTTTTTTATAGGATAGCAGTTTTAATAAACTGCTTTTTTTTTATGTTTGATACAAATATACAATATACTTAGATTATTAGAATTTTATCCACAGTCCCATGGGATAGATCAGTGGATAAATTAATATAAAATATATGATTTAAATTAAATAGTTTAGTCGCATTACTTAAAATTTGAGTTTTAACATAAGGTGCTATTATATTTAGTTGTGGATATTATAAAAATGAGAAGTAATGATGAGGTGAATTATAATAGTGAAGTTAAAAATTGTGGAAAATACTAAGATAATATTATTTAGAAAATAATTGAAAGGATTTACTGTCATGGAAAAAGACTCACTGGCTAAGGGGACAATAGTACTAGGCTCTGGAATGGTAATAGCGAAAATATTTGGATTGGTATACAGGCTTATATTGCCCAATATAATTGGTACTGAAGCCATGGGGTTATATGGCATGGCTTACGCAGTTTATACGGTTCTATTAACACTATCTATGGCCGGAATTCCTGTAGCTATTTCCAAAATAATTAGTAATGAATTATCTCAAGGTCATTATGTGGCGGCTAATGACACATTTAAAGTTGCTCTATTATTGTTGTTAACTACAGGACTAATATTTACTACGGTATTATATTTTGGCTCGACTATAATTGCTCATGCAATTACAGGAGATCATAGGGCTGAACTCAGTTTAAAGGCTGTTTCACCAGCAATAATCTTGGTTTCTGTTATGTCAGCGTTAAGAGGGTATTTTCAAGGACATCTAGTAATGACTTATACTGCTGTGAGTCAGTTATTGGAGCAGTTTGTCCGTGTCTTTGGGATTCTTTTCTTTGCTTATTTATTAATTCCTTATGGCAAAATCTACTCTGCTGCAGGTGCAGTTTTTGGAAATGTTGTTGGAGCTTTAACAGGATTGGGATACTTAATCTGGCAATATTTCAATTCCAAGGATATAGTGAAAAGACAAATTAATAATTCAAGTATTAGTATTTCTAGAATTCAACAAACTGCAATACAAATTATGGTATTGGCTTTTCCAATTATAATTGGAAATATGATCATGCCAATTATGAATTTGATAGATGCCAGTTTGGTAGTTAATCGACTTATGGAAATTGGTTTTACTCAAGGCGAAGCCACTAGTAAATTTGCCTACTTAACACAATATGCTGCACCACTGACCATGTTTCCAGGAACTATGGGAATGGCTCTTTCCATGAGCCTAGTACCTGGGATTTCTGAAACAGTAACAAAACAAAATTATGACCAGTTAAAAGGTCGAGTTAGGTTAGCAATCCGTTTTTCTTTATTAATCGGTTTTCCTTCTTTTTTTGGTTTATTTGTCTTAGCTACCCCAATTATATTATTAATTTTTCCAAATGATCCAGAGGCAGCTACTCCCTTACGCTATTTATCACCATCAGTAATTTTTTTACTATTAAAATTTGCAACAACAGGAGTTTTACAAGGGTTAAATAAACCCATGATACCTGTTAAAAATTTAATCATAGGTACATTTTTGAAAGCTATTTTAACTTACTGGTTAACAGCTGTTCCTTATTTAAATGTCAATGGTGCAGCTATAGGAACTTTAATTTCTTATGCAGTTTCTAGTATGTTTAATCTCTTTTATATCATCAAAATAACAGGGATAAAGATATCTCTGGTACAGGATATTTTAAAACCAGCAATATTGAGTCTATTTATGGGTATCATAGCCTTTTCAACTCAGATTTTAACTTTAGATTTAATAGGAATAAGATTGGCAGCATTACTTGCTATAATGGCAGGGGCTTTATTTTATATTTTATTGGGAATCAGCTTCAAAGTAATTAAAAAAAATGAAATACAATTAATTCCCAAATTAGGCCCTAAAATTTCTCCTTATATTAAAGACTGATTGGTTATTTCCCAGGAAATTAAAATTTATCAGAAAATTATTTAACTTTTTCAGAAGGATTTTAAAATAGACTAAGCGAATACATTGAAAGCATGGAATTTTAAACCTCTAGTTGTCAGTATTTTTTACGAAAATTAGTGAAAAAATTATTAAAATTAAATTTTAGAAAAGTTAAATAAAAAGCTACAAAGGAGGAATTTTCACATGAAGAGTTATCAACCGGATCAAATTAGAAATGTGGGATTATGTTCTCATGGTGGTGCGGGCAAGACATCCTTAACCGAAGCTCTACTGTACTCTTCCAACTCCATTGATCGACTAGGTAATGTAGAAGATGGTACTACTACTACAGATTTTGATAAAGAAGAAGTAGATCGAGGTATTACCATCAATACTTCAGTGGCCCCTTGTGAGTGGAAAGGTCATAAGCTCAATTTAGTGGATACCCCGGGATATTTTGACTTCATTGGCGATGTGAAAAGTTCTTTGCGTATCGTAGATGGAGCTTTAATAGTAGTTTGTGCTGCTTCTGGTGTGCAAGTTGGGACAGAACAAGTATGGCATTATGCTGATGAAAATGACCTACCAAGAGTGGTATTTATAAATAAAATGGAAAGAGAAAATGCCAGCTTTAATAGGACTTTAGAACAATTAAGGGAAAATTTTGGGGATCAAGTTGTTCCCGTTATGATACCAATCGGAAGTGAAGATTCCTTTGAAGGTGTAATTAATTTAGTCACGATGAAAGCTAATTACCATAAAGGAGATGGCAAGGAGTTTAGCGAAGAAGAGATTCCTTCAGAATATCAAGAAGAAGCAGATAATTTTCGGGAAATGCTAATGGAAGCTGTGGCAGAATGTGATGATGAAATGCTAGAAAAATATTTAGAGGGCGAATCTTTAACAGAAGATGAGGTCATCAATGGAGTGAAACAATTTACAAAAGAAGGAGAACTTATTCCCGTCCTTTGTGGCTCAGCAATTCAGAATATTGGTGTAACTCAGTTGATGGATTGCCTTAAATACTATATTCCTAGTCCGGTTGATTTAAATTATCAAGGTTTTAATCCTGAGACTGAGGAGGAAGTTAAGATAAATCCATCTGAAGAGGGACCCTTCAGTGCATTTGTCTTTAAAACCGTGGCAGACCCCTATGTGGGTAGACTGAATTATTTCAGAGTATATTCTGGCCAACTTTCTGACGACAAAGAAGCATATAATTCTAATAATAAAACCTCTGAAAGAATTGGTAAGTTGTATTATTTAAAAGGAAAAGAACAAATCCCAGTGAATACTGTTTCTGTTGGAGATATAGCTGCAGTTAGTAAATTACAGAAAACTGCTACAGGGGATACACTATCAGATTCTGAAAAACCAGTTAAGCTACCAGAAGTTGAATTCCCAGATCCGGTCATTTCTTTTGCTGTTGTCACACAAGATAAAGGTGACGAAGAAAAAGTCGGTACAAGTTTGTCTAAATTTTTAGAAGAAGATCCAATTTTAAATTTAGAGAAGAATGACGAAACTAAAGAAACACTAATTTCTGGAATGGGAGAATTGCAGCTTGAAATAATAATTGAGAAAATGAAGAAAAAGTACGGAGTAGATGTAGAGTTGAAAACTCCCAAGGTTCCCTACAAAGAAACAATTACTAAAACAGTTAATGCTGAAGAAAAATATAAAAAACAATCAGGTGGAAGAGGGCAATATGGCCATGTGTTTATTGAATTTTCACCCTTACAAGAAGGGGAAGGTTTTCAGTTTGAAAACAATATTGTTGGCGGAGTAATTCCCAAAACATATATTCCGGCTGTAGAAAAAGGAATATTTGAGGCTATGGAGACAGGAGTTTTGGCAGGATATCCTGTGATTGATATTAAAGCTAACCTATACGATGGTTCTCACCACAGTGTTGATTCTTCTGAAATGGCCTTCAAAGTTGCAGGTGCCAACGCATTCAAAAAAGGAATGCAGAATGCTCAACCAGTACTTTTAGAGCCAGTAATGGAAGTAGAAGTAAGAGTTCCAGAAAAATTCATGGGAGATATTATGGGTGATATAAATAGTAAACGGGGTAAAATCCAGGGAATGGACCCTGATGGTGATTATCAAATAATAAAAGCTTATGTACCCCAAGCAGAGATGTTAAGGTACGCAATTGACTTGAGATCTATGGCTCAGGGTAGAGGGACATTCACTTCTGTATTTAGCCATTACGAGCGAGTACCTGATGATGTTAGAGATGAGATCATTGAAGAGACTACTGCAGAGAAGGAAGCATAAAATAAAACCAATAAATTTTGGAAGTTATTAGCAATCAAATTTGATTTGACCATGTTATCGACTTATATTAAAATTTAATACAATTGGTAGGGACCGGGTGGGGAAGTCCCCTGCCCGGTTTTTAATTTGGGATAAAATTAACAATTGATGAAATTAAGGAACCTAGAAATGTAATAACGTACTTTGCATAAACTAAATACCATAAGAGACAAAATTTATGTTTTTAGGTAGTGGAGGTGTTTTAGCTTGAAAAAGTTAAGGGTTGGAGTACTTTTTGGAGGACGTTCTGGAGAACATGAAGTTAGCCTAAAGTCTGCGAATTCGATTTTGAACGCTTTAGATAGAGAATTATTTGAAGTGATTCCCATAGGAATTCGTAAAAATGGAGAATGGATTTCAGGGGAAGCACCCTTGGAAGAGTTGGAAACCGGTATAAAAAATCAGGGAAATTATGCTGTAAGTATTCTACCTGATCCATCCAAAAAAGTTCTTTGGAAATTAGATCCCTTTGAAAAAATTAGTGAGATTGACCTGATTTTCCCAGTGCTTCACGGAACTTTTGGAGAAGATGGTACTGTTCAAGGTTTTTTAGATCTTTGTGGAATTCCTTATGTGGGTTCAGGAGTTTTAGGATCTTCTTTGGCCATGGATAAAGTCATGATGAAAAAAATATTAAGACGTCATGGATTACAAGTTGCTAATTACTATTCATTCAAAAGAAGTGAATGGGAACAAGATCGGGATGAAATTATTTTTAGCATAGAAAAACAACTTTCATATCCTATTTTTGTTAAACCTGCTAATTTAGGGTCTAGTGTTGGAATTTCCAAAGTTAAAAATAGAGAAGAACTAATTCAAGGTATTGATTTAGCTGTTAAATACGATATGAAATGTTTAGCCGAAGAATTTATACCAGGAAAAGAAATAGAATTAAGTATCCTTGGTAATGATAATCCTAAGACTTCAGTTCCAGGAGAGATAATCCCAGCAAATGAGTTTTATGACTACAATGCAAAATATATTAATAATAAAAGCAAACTAGTTATCCCAGCACCTCTCTCAGAAACACTTAAGACTAAAATTGAAGACATGGGAGTTGAAGCTTTTAGAGTATTAGACTGTTATGGATTATCTAGAGTAGATTATTTTGTCCTAGAAGATCAAGAAGAGGTTTATATCAATGAAATCAATACTATGCCTGGCTTTACTGAAATTAGCATGTACCCTAAACTATGGACTGAATCGGGACTATCCTACTCTCAACTATTAACTGATTTGATTTATCTAGCACTAGCAAGGCAGCAAGAAAAGGATAGGAATTCAACTGATTTTTCGGAATCATAACTAAAATAACTTTATATCAATCTTGTTAATGACTAACTATTGTAGTAAAATCAATGTTGAATAGAAAAGGAGGGATTATTAATGAATATAGAAAAAGGTACAGAAACAGTAAAAAAAGGTATGGCCCAAATGCAAAAAGGCGGAGTTATCATGGATGTTACAACTCCCGAACAGGCTAAAATAGCTGAAAAAGCAGGAGCTGTAGCAGTGATGGCTTTAGAAAAAGTGCCTGCAGATATAAGAGCTGGTGGTGGAGTAGCACGAATGGCAGATCCTGAGGTTATTAAAAAGATCATGGATGCTGTAAGTATCCCAGTTATGGCCAAGGCACGAATTGGTCATTTTGTGGAAGCTCGTATTTTGGAAAATTTAGGCGTTGATTATATAGACGAAAGTGAAGTGCTTACCCCAGCCGATGAATATTATCACATTGATAAAAACAAATTCACTGTCCCTTTTGTATGTGGTGCTAGGAATTTAGGAGAAGCCTTACGCCGTGTTGGAGAAGGCGCTTCTATGATGAGAACTAAAGGGGAAGCAGGAACGGGTAATGTGGTAGAGGCTGTACGTCATATAAGAACTGTTATGGATGGTATCAGAAAAGTTCAAAATCTTCCTGATGATGAGTTAATGACTGAAGCTAAGAATATTGGAGCACCTTATGACCTTATTAAACAAGTTAAAGAAGAGGGAAGATTGCCTGTAGTTAACTTCGCTGCTGGTGGAGTAGCTACACCTGCCGATGCAGCTTTGATGATGCAATTAGGTGCCGATGGAGTTTTTGTAGGTTCAGGTATATTTAAATCAGGTGATCCTGAAAAAAGAGCAAAATCTATTGTAGAAGCAACATTAAATTACGATAATTATGATGTGTTGGCTGATGTTTCTTCAGGATTGGGTGAAGCGATGGTAGGAATTAATGTATCCGATCTGGAAGAACAGGAAAGGATGCAAAATCGAGGCTGGTAAATTGATACAGTGTATAAGAACTAGAAGATTGATAGGAAAATTTTATAAAAATTAGATTAATTTGTATACAAGGTGCTATTACAAAACACATGGACATGCATTCATAGTTGGATTGAATCCAATCCTATTAAAACATAAATAATATACAGGATTATGCCTTAAGTCTATCCTTTCAATCAAATTAACTATGGTTCCAGAATTCATAAATATTTTCTGTCTTTAATTTCTTGATTTTTTAAAGGACAATTAGTATAATTCATTAATAACTAATCTGAATTTTGGAAGACTATAGCAATAAAAGAATATATAAAAACCGTTGATGGGGTCAGTAATCAGTATGAAATTTCCAGAGAGCCGGTGGTAGCTGAAAACCGGTAATTTCAGCTGATGAATCCACCCCTGAGGGAACTGCCGAATCCGAAGTAGTAAGTAGTTACGTTACCGGGCGTTAACCGGTTAGAGTTGGGGCTCATTGCCCAACTAGGGTGGCAACGCGAGCAGACCCTCGTCCCTAATTTGGTGACGAGGGTTTTTTGTCTAATTGCTTGGACAATAATACATATTAGGGGGGAATAATCATGCTAGATGTCAAGTATATTCGAAACAATCCTGATGAGGCAAGGAAAGCTTGTGTCCAAAAAGGTGAAGATGATCATGTTGATGAAATTTTGAAATATGATGAACAGCGTAGGAAGATATTAACAGATTTAGAAGTATTAAAAAATAAGCGTAATACTGTTTCCAAAGAAATAGGTCAATTGAAAAAAGAGGGACACGATGCACAAGACAAAATTGCTGAAATGAAAGAGGTATCTGATAAAGTAAAAGAAATGGACGATGAACTGAAAAAAGTTGATGAACAACTTAATTATCATCTATTATGTATCCCTAATATACCTAATCCAGATGTGCCTGTTGGGGACGATGACGAAGATAATCAAGTAGTCAAGCAGGTTGGTGAACCAGTTAAAAAGGATTACTTTAAACCTCATTGGGAGGTGGCTGAAAACCTGAACTTACTTGATTTTAAGAGAGCTGGCAAAGTTACTGGTACAAGATTTGTAAATTATGTAGGTGATGCTGCTCGTTTAGAAAGGGCCTTGATTGATTTCATGATTGATGTACATGTAACAGAACATGGTTATGTAGAAATGATGCCTCCTTTTATTGCCAATAGGGACTCAATGACTGGCACAGGGCAACTTCCTAAATTTGAAGATGATATGTATAAATTGGAAGATATGGAATACTTTTTAATTCCCACTGCTGAAGTTACTTTGACCAATTTGTATCGTGACGAGATTCTACCTGGAGATTTTTTACCTAGATATTTAGTCGCTTTTACACCATGTTTTCGAAAAGAAGCAGGTGCCCATGGACGGGATACTCGAGGTCTTATCAGACAGCATCAATTCAACAAGGTAGAGATGGTAAAATTTGTAGAACCAGAAAAATCATATCAAGAGCTTGATTCACTTGTGGCAAATGCGGAAAGAGTGTTACAATTATTAGAACTACCTTATCAAATATCATTGATGTGTACTGGTGATTTAGGTTTTGCTGCAGCTAAAAAGTATGACTTAGAGGTTTGGCTACCAAGTTACGACACTTACAGAGAAATATCATCATGTAGTAATTTCGAAGATTTTCAAGCTAGGAGAGCTAATATAAGATATCGGCCAGAAGAAGGGGAAAAAGCCAGGTTTGTGCATACTTTAAATGGATCTGGATTAGCTGTTGGAAGAACACTAGCGGCTATATTGGAAAATTATCAAAATCCCGATGGAACTGTTACAATTCCTGAAGTGCTTAAGCCTTACTTTAATGGTCGAGACGTGATTTCATAAATTTTAAAATTGATTTGACAGTTAAAAGTCCCTGTGTTATACTTTTTAATGTCCTTTGAGAAGTTGGTATAAAAACAAATATCCCAGGAGGGGTGGCCGAGTCCGGCTGAAGGCGCTGGACTTGAAATCCAGTGACACTCTTCGAGTGCCGGGGGTTCGAATCCCTCCCCCTCCGCCAGAAAAACGCGGAGAGATGGCCGAGTTTGGCTGAAGGCGCTCGCCTGCTAAGCGAGTAGACGGGTTAATCCCCGTCTCGAGGGTTCAAATCCCTCTCTCTCCGCCATTTAATTTAGATATAAAAACATGCGCCCGTAGCTCAGTCTGGATAGAGCAACTGACTACGAATCAGGAGGCCGGGGGTTCAAATCCTCCCGGGCGCACCATAGTAATAAAAATCCAGGCCCGATGCCTGGTATTTTTTGTCTCTATTAAATTTAACCAGGGCAATCAATACACTTTACATTGCATTTTAAATATGGTAAAGTGATATACTGCTTAGGAAATAAGTTGGATATTATATTTAATAAATATATAGAGGTAGTTAATTATGCCTAGCCATAATAATACAGACAAATATTGGATGCAGCAAGCTATAGATCAAGCCAAACTGGCATATAATAAGGGAGAAGTTCCTATTGGTGCAGTTATTGTAAAAGATGAACAGTTAATAGCAACTGGTTTCAATAAAAGAGAAACTAGTCAAGATGCAACAAGTCATGCTGAAATAATTGCAATCCAATCGGCTTGTAACTATCTAGGTGGATGGCGTTTACTGGATTGTACCTTATATGTGACAATAGAACCTTGTCCTATGTGTGCAGGAGCGATTTTACAATCTAGGATAACCAAGCTGGTTTTTGGAACTGAAGACCCAAAAGCATGGGGAGAATTATCAATATCACAATTGTTACAAAACCCCCAACTCAATCATCAAGTTGATATTGTTGAAGGAATTTGCAAAGAAGAATCAAAAGATATTATTAAGCAATTTTTTCACGAATTAAGAAAGAGAAAAAAGAATTAATTTTAAATATAACCAGATTGTTATTAAAATTTTGATACTAGTTTTTTCTCTAATAATGGTGGAGAGATGGCCGAGTCTGGCTTAAGGCGCTCGACTCGAAATCGAGTAAGCAGTTGCCTGCTTCCTGGGTTCAAATCCCAGTCTCTCCGCCACTATTAGAGAAAAAATTAAAATTGGATTAAATTTAACCTTGCATAATTTATAAAATTAGTTATAATGGAGAGTAGCGCGGAGAGATGGCCGAGTCTGGCCGAAGGCGCTCGCCTGGAAAGCGAGTAGACGGGTAGATCCCCGTCTCGAGGGTTCAAATCCCTCTCTCTCCGCCATTATTTTTACTTACAAAATAATATTATGTTAACTATAATTGGCCAATCTTGGCCGTGCTAGACGGGGAGGTAGCGGTGCCCTGTACCTGCAATCCGCTATAGCAGGGTCGAATTCCCGGGCTGAGGCCTGGCTCGGTGAAGGTCTGGCCCAAATAAGTGGTGTTGAAGGCTGGGTCCTATGCGACGCAAACCCATGAATCCCGTCAGATCCGGAAGGAAGCAGCGGTAAGTGGGAATTTGCGGGTGCCATAGGGTCACCTGGCCGGAGCTAACTGTTTGGGTAACGCTTGACCGAGTGGGTCGAAGTCGGGTGCACGGCCATTTATTATATATAATTATAATAGCAATCTACCCGGATTCCCAGGTAAAAGGGACCGGGATTTTTTGTTTTGTTCAAATTTAATCACAATTTGTGATAATATGATATAATAAAATGAGAATTTTTTGGATTTGTTTATGATAATAATAAAGGAGATTGTGATACTATGGATTATCAAGCCCTCTATCGTCAATGGCGTCCAAAATATTTTAGAGATTTGGTAGGACAGGAGCATGTGGTTACTACTCTTAAAAACGCTATTAGTCAGAGTCGTATATCCCATGCCTATTTATTTTCTGGTCCACGAGGAACAGGAAAAACTAGTGTTGCAAAAGTATTCGCCAAGGCTTTAAACTGCGATCACAGTCAGGATAACGAGCCTTGTGGCCAGTGCTCAAGATGTATTGAACACGATCGAGGGACTTTTATGGACATTTTGGAAATTGATGCAGCATCTAATAGGGGAATTGATGAAATCAGAGAAATTAGAGATCATGTTGCTTACTCACCCTCTGAAGGAAACTATAAAGTCTATATTGTCGATGAGGTCCATATGTTAACTACTGAAGCCTTTAATGCCCTACTAAAAACCTTAGAAGAACCACCAGATTATGTTATTTTTATTTTAGCTACTACTGAACCACATAAACTTCCCATGACAGTGTTGTCAAGATGTCAAAGATTTGATTTTTACAGGCTTTCTACATCTAAAATTGAAAAACAATTGCAAAATGTTATAGATAGTAAAAATTTATCAGCTACTAAAGAGAGTCTTTCAATAATTGCTAAAAAATCTGATGGCGGTATGAGAGATGCCCTGAGCTTATTGGATCAGTCGTTATCATTTCTAGGCTCGGGTGAGCAGTTAAAAGTGGACCATGTACTTGAGGTTACTGGTACAGTTTCCGAGGATACCTTCTATGATTTATTAATGGCTTTGAAAGAGGGAGATTTAGCCCAAATTCTAAACATAGTCCAACAGCTTTCGGATAGTGGAAAAGATTTTGGCCAATTTTTAAATGATTTGATTGTATACTTAAGAGATTTATTGTTATTTAAATTAAAAGGGCCATCTGATCAATTGTTATGGGGTAGTGTTGATAGTGTAAAAAAACTTCATAAATACTTTACTAAGGACGAACTTATTTCTATGATAGATTTTCTTTCAGAAAAGCAACAGGCAATGAAATGGTCGCAAAATCGAAGATTAATTGTTGAAATGGCTTTTTATCGAATAATTAACAAATATAATACTTCTTTTGAGGCAGAATACAAAGAAAAGGAAACAAAACAAAAAAATAATGAAGAAACAAATGATAAATCACTAAAAGTGCAACAGACAACATCTATCGAGTCAGTCGAATCAGAGAATAAAGAGAATGCAAAGCTCCAGGATCAGAGTTCTCTACCAAAACAAACAGATGACCAAAGTAATAAGAATAATGATAGTAGTAAACTATCTAGGGAAGACAGCGATATTCAACAATCAGAGACAAAAAAAGATAAGATGACAGAGCAACAAGAGGCAACAGTACAAAATGATTTGAATTTAAAAATAGTTACAGAGCAATGGGATGCAGTGCTGGAAAAATTGAAACAGAGAAAAGTTACTGCTCATGCACTAGTTTTTGAAGGGAAACCGGTGGATGTTAAAGAAAATACACTGTATCTAGGGTTTAAAAAGCTGCATAAACTACACAAGGAACGGGTGGAACAAAAAGAAAAAGGCCTCCTAGAGGAGGTATTAAGTGAGTTTTTTGGAGATATTAAGGTTAAATGTATAATTGTTGAGGAAACAGATCTATCTAAGCAAAATACTAAACAGGGAAATGATCACAAAGGTAACTCCCAAAATGAAGAGATGGATGACCTTACGGGGATAGCTAAACAAAAATTCGGCCCCGATAAGGTTGAAATATATAATAAACAAATTTAAGCAGGAGGGATTTGAAAATGGGCGGTAAAATGCAAAAAATGATGAAACAAGTACAAAAAATGCAAAGTGAAATGCAAAAAGTTCAAGAAGAATTAAAAGATCAGACTAGAACCGGCACAGCAGGTGGTGGCGCCGTAGAAGCAACTGTTAATGGTCATAAAGAAGTGGTTGATATTTCCATAGACCCTGATGTAATTGACCCTGAAGACAGTGAAATGTTGGAAGATTTAATTATGGCAGCAGTGAATGATGGTTTGAAAAATGTAGATGAAATGGTTAGTGAGGAAATGAAAAAAGTAACCGGAGGCATGGATCTACCTCCGGGGATGTTCTAAATGTCTAATTATCCGAAACCTATTAATCGCTTAATTGAAGCTCTTTCATATCTTCCCGGAATTGGACCTAAAACTGCAGAACGACTGGCATTTCATATTGTTTCAATGGACGAAACCAAAGTGAATCATTTAATTACAGCCCTGCAGGACTCTAGAGACAAAGTTTTTGAATGCAGCACTTGTAATAATTTAACAGATAAAGATCCTTGTACAATTTGTCAGGATGAAAGTCGTGATAGTAATTTGATTTGTGTAGTGCAAGATGCCAGAGATGTGACTGCAATTGAAAAAGTTCAAGATTTTCAAGGAAAGTATCATGTGCTGCAAGGAGTTATTTCTCCTATGGAAGGTATTGGCCCTGATGATTTAAATTTGAAGGCTTTAATGGATCGGATCCAAGGAGAAGGAATTACTGAACTAGTTGTAGCTACCGATCCTACTGTTGAAGGTGAAGCTACGGCTATGTATTTAAATAAACTTGTCAAACCATTAGGAGTAAGAGTTACTCGATTAGCTTATGGACTCCCTATGGGGGGAGATTTAGAATATGCTGATGAAATGACATTACAACAAGCCTTTGAAGGACGAAAAGAGTTGTAGGATGTACAAACATCCTGCAACTCTTTTTTTTTAGAAACTGTTATATTTAATTGTTGATACTGTAAATTTTCAATTGATGGGATTATGCAATAATACAACTTTTTTAATAACTGTTTTGGTAATAGGGTAGTATATTCAATACAAACTTTATCAGTTAAGGGAAAAGTTTCAAGGAGGGAAAGGTTATGAGTAAATTGAATAATTTTGTAGAATACAAAGATAAGCTTGTAGCATATCTTTGTTATCTCTATCACCATTTTGATTTGATTGAAAGCAATGAAGATTTAACTTGGGAGGATCAACTTTTAAATGAGTTAAAGCGAACTGAACAGGAAATAGAAAATGCTAAAAAATATTTTAATAGCGTAACTGATCCAGGTTTAATTGAACATGCAATTTATTTAATTAAAGCTAGTGAGCGTAAATACAGATACTTAATCAATCAAGCTAAAAAAATGGGTGTTGAGGGCAAATTAGAATTGAAAAAAAGTAATAACCTGTCCTGAAAAGTTGTACATATAATATAAGTACAACTTTAATTGCAAGGGGAGGGCTGTGTTTTGTTTGAGGGAGAGCTGAACTTTTGGTTGTCACTAATTTTTGGATTATTATTTGTTTATTTACTGGCTCGGTTAATATTACAGCCGGCAAAAATTTTTTTTAAGGTTTTTTTAAGAATAGTTTTGGGTGCTGTAGTTTTGTTTTTAGTTAATACAGCTTTTGGAATTTTCTTCGATTTTCAAATTGCTATAAATGTAATTACAGCTTTAACTGTAGGATTTTTGGGTTTACCGGGGATGATTCTTTTAGTTGCTACTATGTTACTAGTTGGAGGAGTGTGATAAAATATGATATACAAATTAAATTATGATATATATTGCTCTTTAAGGCGACTTCTGTTATACTCAAAATTTGAAGGGTGTTATAATTTTTAAACCGACAAGTCAGCTATTTCTTAAACTGTTATAATATTCAATGTACTTTGTTATGCAACAGTTACAGAGATAGTGGCAGCACTTATAGACAACCTTAAGGGGCTGATAAATAATGAGATATGTAGAAGCTTTCATAGGGGAGTATGCTAGTGGGAAAAGTGAAAACGCAATCAATCGAGCCCTTGATTTACAAAAACAAGGTCGTGAAGTCACCCTTGTTGATTTAGATACAGTAGAACCTTTTTATACTCTCCGACCAATTAAAAGAAAGTTAGAAGAACAAGGCTTATCTGTTGTTGCCTGGGAAACCCATGAAACTATGGGTTTAGGGGAAGCCGGTTCAGTGTTAAAGCCTGAAATGCGTTGGGTACTTAGACGTTCAGGTGATATTATTTTAGATGTAGGATACGGTGTACACGGAGCTAAAATATTTAACTTAATAGAAGGTGCGTTAGAGGACAAAGAGTTGAAAATATATGTAGTTATAAATACTTCACGTCCCATGACTTCTCAACCCGAAAGAATAGTCTCATATATAGAAAGTCTGGGAAAAGTTGATGGGATTGTCCATAATACTCATCTTGGAGCCATGACAGATTTAGAAACCATCATAGAGGGTAAGGAAAAAGTAGAAGAGGCAGCTTCCAAGCTTGATTTGCCTATTATAGCAACAGCTATTGAAAAGTCCATGCTATCAGAAGCTAAAACACTAGATTGGGGTCACGAGTTATGGCCTATTGAGAGGTACATGGAAGAAAGTATGTGGTAACCGGCTTTTTACTCCAGTTAACTAAGCAGTTTTTTAACTGCTTAAAAATTATAAGTAAGGAGTGAAAGTTGTGAAAAAAATCATGAAGACTATGGATGGGAATACTGCTGCATCTTATGTTTCTTATGCACTTACTGATGTAGCAGCAATTTATCCCATCACTCCTTCTTCAGACATGGCGGAAAAAGTTGACGAGTGGAGTGCGTATGGTAAGAAAAATATTTTTGATCAGGAAGTACTCGTAACAGAATTACAGTCTGAAGCAGGAGCCGCAGGAGCCGTCCATGGTTCTTTGGCTGCAGGTGCACTGACAACCACCTATACGGCCTCTCAAGGATTACTGTTAATGATACCCAATATGTACAAAATTTCTGGAGAATTGCTACCAGGCGTTTTCCATGTTAGTGCTCGAGCTTTATCGGCACAGGCGCTTTCAATTTTTGGAGACCATCAAGATGTGATGGCAGCACGTCAAACTGGTTTTGCTTTTTTAGCTTCAGGTAGTGTTCAAGAAGTAATGGACTTAGGAGGTATTGCCCATTTAGCTTCAATAAAGTCTCGAGTACCCTTTGTGCACTTTTTTGATGGTTTTAGGACCTCTCATGAAATTCAAAAAATTGAGGCTCTTGATTATCAAGTACTGAAGGATTTGGTTGATCATCAAGCTATTAAAGAATTTAGAGACAGAGCTCTAAATCCTGAAAACCCAGTACTTAGAGGTTCTGCTCAGAATCCTGATATCTATTTCCAAGCAAGAGAATCAATTAATCCATTTTATAATCAAGTTCCAGATATAGTTGCCGATTACATGAACAAAATTAGTGAGATAACTGGTAGAGACTATAAACCATTCAATTATTATGGACATCCTGATGCCGAACGAGTTGTTATTGCAATGGGTTCAGTCACAGAAACTTTGGAAGAAACTGTTGATTATTTGAATTCGCAAGGTGAAAAAGTTGGTATTATCAAAGTTCGACTTTATAGACCTTTCTCAGATAAATATTTCTTTGAAGTGTTACCAAAATCTGTTGAGAGAATAGCAGTACTAGACCGCACAAAAGAACCTGGTGCCCTGGGAGAACCTCTTTACGAAGATGTTAAGACATTGTTTTACAATAGCGAAAAATCTCCCTTGATTATAGGCGGAAGATATGGTCTAGGTTCAAAAGATACTAATCCTTCTCATTTAAAAGCGGTCTTTGATAATTTAAAGCAGGACAAGCCTAAAGACAGCTTCACAGTTGGAATAGAAGATGATGTTAGCAATACCAGTTTGCCAGTTAAAGAAAGCATTAATACTAGTGATGAGGGTATAACACGCTGTAAGTTCTGGGGTTTTGGCTCTGATGGAACTGTAGGTGCTAATAAAGAAGCAATTAAAATAATTGGCGATAAAACTGATATGTATGCTCAAGGATATTTTTCCTATGATTCCAAAAAATCAGGTGGGGTTACAGTATCTCACTTGAGATTTGGTAAGAAGCCTATTCGCTCTACCTATTTAATTGACGAAGCCGATTATGTAGCTTGTCATAAAGAAACTTATGTAGATCAATTCGATTTGTTAGAAGGATTGAAACCAGGAGGAACTTTCTTATTAAATTGCACCTGGTCTGTTGAGGAATTAGAGAGTAGATTACCAGCTAAAATGAAGAGATACCTAGCTGAAAATGATATAGATTTTTATATAATTAATGCCGTTAATATAGCAGATGAAATAGGGCTTGGTGGCCGAATTAATATGATTATGCAATCTGCTTTTTTCAAGCTGACTGAAGTTATTCCCTATGAAGATGCTGTTAAATACATGAAAGAAGCTATTGAAGATGCATACGGCAAAAAGGGTGAAAAAGTAGTTAAAATGAACTGGGAAGCGGTAGATAGAGCTGCTGACGCCCTACAAAAGGTAGAAATACCTGACAGTTGGCGAAATGCAGCACAAAAAGAAGAAGTAGCAGCAGATAAGGATATTCCCGAATTTGTAAAAAATGTGGCAGAACCTATGAATAAACATAAAGGAGATCAACTGCCCGTTAGTACATTTTCCGGCCGTGAAGATGGTACTTTTCCTCAAGGGACAGCTGCCTATGAAAAGAGGGCTATTGCAGTTAAAGTTCCTGAATGGCAAAAAGATAACTGTATTCAATGTAATCAGTGTTCTTTAGTTTGCCCCCATGCTGCAATCAGGCCGTTCTTATTAGATGAAACAGAACTTTCCAAGGCACCTGAAAACTTTGAAACTAAAAAAGCCCTTGGTAAAGCTTTATCGGGACTACAGTATAGAATTCAGGTTAGTCCACTTGATTGTGCTGGATGTGGTAACTGTGAACAAGTTTGTCCGGCAAAAGAAAAGGCCCTAATAATGAAACCTAGGCCGGAACAAACTGATAAAGAATCTTATAACTGGGACTTTGCAGTCAATCAAGTTAGCATTAAAGATAATTATATGAGTGTTAATAATCTTAAGGGTAGTCAGTTTGCTCAACCATTACTTGAATTTTCCGGAGCTTGTGCCGGATGTGGGGAAACCCCATATGCTAAATTAATCACCCAATTATTTGGTGACAGAATGTTAATTGCCAATGCCACTGGTTGCTCTTCAATATGGGGAGGCTCTGCTCCAAGTACCCCTTATTGTAAAGATCAAAATGGCAGGGGGCCTGCCTGGGCCAGTTCATTATTTGAGGATAATGCTGAATTTGGATATGGTATGGTGCTAGCAAATAAAAAAATTAGAGAAAAATTAGCAATCTTAATGGAAGAGGCATTGGAGCAAGATATTTCATCCGAATTAAAAGAGGCATTTAAAAAATGGCTTGCCAATAAGGATAGTGGAGCTGGATCAAAAGAAGCTAGAGATGAAATCTTACCCCTATTGGAGAAAGAAGATAATCCGGTGGTTAAGGAAATTGCAGATAGAAAAGACTATCTGGTCAAAAGATCCCAGTGGATTTTTGGCGGTGATGGTTGGGCATATGATATAGGTTATGGTGGTTTAGACCATGTTCTTGCCACCGGTGAAGATTTAAATATGCTGGTCTTTGATACAGAAGTATATTCTAACACAGGTGGTCAGTCTTCAAAAGCTACCCCCATGGCTGCTATAGCTAAATTTGCTGCTTCTGGCAAAAACACCAAGAAAAAAGATTTGGGCTTGATGCAGGCCATTTATGGCCATGTATATGTTGCTCAAATTGCCATGGGTGCTAATATGAACCAAGCTTTAAAAGCTATTAACGAGGCTGAAGCTTATCCGGGACCATCTTTGATCATTGCCTATTCTCCATGTATAAACCATGGAATTAAATCTGGCATGGGTGCGGCTATGGAAGAGATGAAAAAAGCAGTGGACTCCGGTTACTGGAATTTATGGAGATATAATCCGGAACTGGCTGAGCAGAATGAGAATCCCTTTATTCTAGATTCCAAAGAACCTACAGAATCATTTAAAGACTTTCTCATGGGTGAAGTGAGATATGCCGCATTAGCAAATGAATTCCCGGAGATAGCAGAAAAATTATTTGATCAACTAGAACAAGATGCTAAACAGAAACGTAGAACTTATGAGTTACTGTCTGAAAACAAGTTGTTTTAACCCTGTCTAAACTAGGTATAGAATAGGGCAATACCTGATGGGGACAGGATTCACTGTCCCCATCAGTATGCTATATAACCTGCAATTCAGCAGATTATTAAATCAAGTATTAATTACAGGAGGTGGACATTTTGTCAGATAAACCTATTACGGGAGATCAAAAGGCGTTTATGACTGGTAACGAAGTAGTTGCCTGGGGTGCATTAGCTGCAAAAGCCGATATCATGTACGGTTATCCCATTACACCTCAAAACGAAATTATGCACTACTGGACTCGTTTGGCGCCTCAGTACGACAAAAAGTTTTTACAAACGGAAGACGAAATTTCTGCAGGTTTTACTACTGTTGGCGGTGTATTAGCTGGTAAAAAAGGATTTTCAGCCACTGCCGGGCCTGGAAACACCTTATTCCAAGAAGCCATTTCCATGGCTGAAATGATGAGGGTACCAACGGTAATGGCCATCACTCAAAGAGGAGGGCCTTCAACTGCCACTGTTATATATTCACAACAGGAGGTTACTATGACCTCTTATGGTGGTAATGGTGAAGGATTTAGAATAGTTTATTCAACTGCTACCCATCAAGAACTATTTGACTATACTATCAAATCCTTTAACGCTGCTTGGAAATACAGATTCCCTGCCTTTGTCTTGGGAGATGGTTATCAAGCAAAAATGAGAGAACCTTTAACAATGTACGACCCAGAAGAAAAGGGAATTGAATTGATTAAACCTGAAGCAAGTGTGGGTATGGAAGGCGTCCCTGGAATTGACAGGGAAGTTGCTCACTTGAGAAACACCTATAATACAGAAGACGAACTTTATGAAGTAGTTATGGACTTAGCCAAAGCTTATGAAGAAATTGCACCTGAAGTGGTAGAATACGAAGAGTATAAAACCGATGATGCTGAGGTACTTCTAACAGGTCATGGTGTAGTTAACAGAGCTTGCCAAGCTGCTGTCGACATTTTAAGGGAACAAGGTATTAAAGCTGGAGCATTTAGACCGATTACTTTAAGACCTTTCCCAGAGCAAGAACTTAGACAAGCTGTAGCTAAGCCTGACAAGCTATTAGTTATTGAGTCTGCCCATGGGCAGTTTAAGCGTCAAGTTACTGATGCTTTATACGGTGAAACTATTGAGATGGACACTCTGTATAAACCAGGAATGGGAGTTACAGCGGAAGAGATTGTTGAAAGAGTTAAGTCATACTAAACCAACTATTTGGAAGGAGGTTCTCCATTGACTGAACTACAACCTAGTATGCCAAAATCTTGGTGTAAAGAAACAAAACCCCATAAATTTTGTCCTGGATGCGGACATGGCTTAGTTTTAAAGGCATTGGGGGAAGTGATTGACGAATTAGATATTCAGGGTAATACAGTATTTGGCTGTGATATCGGATGTTCTCTATTAGCCTGGGACTTTTTCAATGTAGATTCAATTCAAACTCATCACGGAAGAACTACTCCAGTAATCACAGGGATTAAGAGAGTTCGCCCCGAGATGGTAGGGATTGCCTACATGGGAGATGGTGGAGGTTACGCTATCGGTTCCCAGCACTTGTTAAATTCAGCTACTCGAAATGAATTAGTTACAATAATCTTGGTTAATAATGCTAACTACGGCATGACCGGGGGACAAATGGCTCCCACAACTTTACCAGATATGAAGACTGAAACTTCTCCTTACGGTAGGGATGTCCAAGAAACTGGAAATCCAACTAAAGGGCCTGAAATGCTGTCAGCAATATGTCAGGACGGTGCCTATGTGGCAAGAGGAAGCATTTCGAACCTGCGAAATCTGAAAAAATATATCAAAAATGCACTAACTAACCAATTGGAAGGTAATGGTTTTTCCTTCGTAGAAGCTTTAGCATCATGTCCTACTAACTGGAGAACTAATGCAACTCAAACATGGGATTTCGTAGAAAATGATATGAGTAAGTACTTTGAAGTTGGAGAATTTTTGACACCGAAAAAGGAGGGTTAAGCTTGGATAATACGACAAAAATTGCTCTGGCCGGTGAAGGAGGCCAGGGAGTCCAATCAGTTGCCGACATTTTTGCAGAGGCTGCCAATGATACAGAAAAGCAAGCACTATATATTCCAAACTTTGGAGTAGAGCAGCGTGGTGGTGTGTCTGTAGCTTATGTTCAGATAGCGGAAGAACAAATCGGGTCACCTAAATTTACTAAAGGGGACATTGTAGTAGCTCTTAGCGGTAGAGCTGTTGATAGAACAGAAAAGTACGTGGGAGAGAATACAATTTTTGTTTATGATAGTTCCTTGATAGATATGCCCGAAGAACGAGAAAATGAAGGTTCTGGTTTAGGACAAGCTAAGAAGATACTAGGCATTCCCGCTAATGATATCGCGAAGCAGGAGTTTCATCCTCGAGTATTTAATATCATGGTGCTTGGTGCCGTGATTGAATTATCGAAAGTGCTACCTCCTGAAGCAGTGAAAAATGCTATTGAAAAGAAACTACAGCGAAAATTTGAACAGAACCCTAAATTGAGAGAAATGAATATGGAAGCCTTCGATAGAGGTATGGAACTGGCCAAGGAATCAGCAGAAGAAAAGATTTAACGAGGGGGGTATTGATTGTGAGTGCAGCCGAAAACTATCAAAAATTAACCTATGAAAAAGAAGGAAAAGGTAAATGGCACTTATTTCCAGGACTATGCAAGGGCTGCGGCCTTTGTATGGAAAAATGCCCTAAAAATGTGATCAGTTGGTCAGATCAATTGGGGGTTTATGGTACACCTGCAGTAGAAATTGACGCGGAAGGATGTATTTACTGCGGAATCTGTGAACAAGTATGTCCTGATGTTGCCATAAAAGTAGAGAAAGAGAAAAAGAAATAAATTAAGGCTATAACTAAAAGGGTCCTGCTTGACTAGGCAGGATCCTTTTTATACATTGTAGTTAATTTTATTTTTTATTCCCCTAGTTTTTTAATAATTGAATTACATTGTTTCAAACACTTTCTTCCTCGTTCGTAGTATTCCATATTTAAATAGAGATGGGACATCCAGCTGTAGTAAAATAATAATTTCTTGTCGGAAAATATTTTTCTACGTCTTGCTCTATCCACTAGATCGTTTAAAAATTGTAATACTATAAAGCAGTTGTCAAAATCTTCTTTTTCCAAATGAATTTTGGACAGCTCATAAGATAGATCAATTTTTTCAGATAGGCTATCAACTAACTCCAGATCAAAGGGAGCTAGGCCTTTAATTTTCTCTTTTTTATCTAGTTGTAAATAAATATTCAATAATTTTAGCTTTAACCTTTCCCTTTGATCATTAGATTCTAATAATGTGAATTGTTCTAAAGCTTTTAAATAATATCTTTCAGCTGAAGTTAAATTCCCTTCAGTTTCTTCAAGTTCACCTAAAGCCAGCTGAGTCTTTCCTGTATATTTATTTTTATTAAACATTACAAATTGTTCTATAGCTGTTTCAAAGGCAACTCTAGCTTTAGCAAATTTTCCGGTCTTTTGGTAACATCTACCTAATAAATAGTGCAGTTCTCCAAAATTATAAAAATTGTTTGTTTTAGATGAATAGGGAATTGCCTGAGTGAGAGTGTTAATTGCCTCATGGTACTTTTGCTCTCCTAAATAAGACAAGGCTAGATTAAAGTAAACATCTAGATATAATATATTATCCATGACGAAATGGTCTTCTAATATATTGATAGCCTGTTGTAAGTGTTGAGTTGCTTCTTTATATGATTCAGATTGGTTATAAATTTCGCCTATGTGATTTAAGGTAGAACATAATTCATGGTGGTATTTATGATCTCCGAAAATGATTTTGGCTTTTTTTAGAGAAGAAAGAGATTTTTGAATGTTATTTCCCTGGAAATAAATCTCACCTTGTTCCTTCATTAATAGACCGGCATATTTAGGTGATATATCTTGTAGTTTCAAAGATTTCGTGATAAGTTCTAAGGCCTCATCCATTTTATTAGATTGAATAAGATTTCTAGCTTTATTTAAAGCGTTTATAGCTTGCTCATCATCCTTATCAGGGTCTTCAGGTTCATAAAAGTAGCTTAGTGGTAAATTTAAACGGTCAGCTATGATGGACAGAACCCGATCAGATGGCTTAACAAGTCCTTTTTCAATTTGACTTAAAAAGCTGCGGTTAAAATCTTTACCGGCTAATTCCTCTTGAGTCATATCCTTTTCATAACGAGCTCTTTTAATTTTTTGGCCTATATTATTTCCCACAACTCCCACTTTTCCAACCTCCTTAAAATTTCTCCTATACTTATAGCTTACCACAAAACCAAGAAATTAAGAAATATTTTTTTAAAAAATAGTCCTTATAGGGTGAAAAATGTTATACTATTTCTAAACAATCAATAACAAATTAACTAAAATTGGTTAATAGAGATAAAGGGGGCATGAAGCTATGTCTGATGATTTATTTGCCCTGGATATAGGTACAAGATCTGTTATTGGCCTGGTTTGTAGACCGGATAACGAAAACAAAATAAAAGTCCGAAGTTTTGAAATTAGGGAACATGAGATGAGGAGTATGTACGATGGTCAAATTCATGATATCGATAGTGTAGCTCAAGTTGTTCAGGATGTTAAGACTACTTTAGAGAAAAAAACTGATAACAAGTTTGGCAGTGCTGCTATAGCTGCTGCTGGAAGATCTCTCGAAACAGAAAAGTATTATTTAGAGACTAGTTTGAACCCTGAACAAAGGATTGATCCTGAACAGGTATATGCCCTGGAACTAGAAGCTGTGAAAGCTGCTGAAAATCAGCTACAAGAAAGAATGAGTAGTCGTAATATTCATGACCCCAATTATTATTGTGTAGCTCATTCTGTCATCAATTATACCCTAAATAGCCATGATATAATCAATCCTATTGGTCAAAAAGGAGATACATTAGGTGTAGAAATAATAGCTACTTTTTTACCACAAGTAGTAGTAGATGGGTTAGAAGGCGTTATGAATCAAGTGGGTTTATCCATTTCTAATCTTACTTTAGAGCCAATAGCTGCTATTAGCTTAGCTATTCCAGAAAAAATAAGAATGTTAAATTTAGCCCTGGTGGATATTGGTGCAGGTACCTCAGATATTGCCATTACTGACAAAGGAAGTGTGGTAGCTTATCAAATGGTTCCTTTAGCAGGAGATGAAATAACTGACAAACTATGTAAAGAATTATTAGTAGAATTTGACACCGGAGAGAAAATCAAATTTTTCTTGTCTCAAAATAAAAAAGAAAAGTTGAGTTATTACGATATTCTGGGTAACAAGCAGGAAATAACAAAACAGAAACTCAAGACTATAATAGAACCACAATTAGAGAGACTAAGCAAAAATATTGGAGAAGCTATTTTAGAAGTGAATAATGGAGCTCCTAGTGCCGTTTTCTGTGTGGGGGGCGGTAGTGAATTACCTGGTTTGGCCGAAAAGCTAGCTAGTAAATTAGATTTGCCCCAGGAGAAAGTTGCTGTAAAAGGTTATGAGAAATGGGAAAAGGTTAAAAATTTACGAAAAGGCTTAAAAGGACCCCAGGGAGTTACTCCCCTTGGAATTGCTTTAAGTTCTGTACAAAATAAAAATTTTGGATTTATAGATGTTACAGTAAATAATGAACTTGTAAGATTATTTGAACACGGTGACATTAAAGTTGCTAATGCCCTGGTATCTGTAAGATTTCCTATGAAAGATTTGATTCCCAAACCTGGAGAAGGTCTAACTGTCTGGTTAAATGGTGAAAAAATATATTATCCTGGTCAGGAAGGTAAAACAGCCCAAATTAAGGTTAACGGTGAACCTGCTAGCTTGGAAACAGAATTAAAAACAGGAGATGAAATTACAGTCGAACCCGCACAAAAAGGGCCCAAGGCATCAGTGAAAATATCACAAATATTAAAACAAACAACTAATCAATATTTTTATTTTAATGATGATCAAATTAATTTTCCACAAGCTATTTATATTGATAAGGAAAGAATTGACCAAAAAAAAGGTCTTGATCTTTATATAAATCAAGATTGCCAAATTGAAACACGAGTGATTAATACCGTGGACGAGCTTATGAAACGTTTAGAAATTGATAATACTAAGTACTGTTTGTATGATAGTCAAAATAACAGATTTTTAGATGATACTGAAAATATAAAACCACAACAAGAAATTATTGTTAAACAAAAGTCTTTAAATGATTCAAAATCTGATGAAATTGTAGAATCAGAAACAACTAAAGGGGAAAATAAAGACAAAGGTCCGGAACAAATTCAGATTAATGTGAATGGAGAAGAACTTCAATTACCTGAAAAGGACTCCCATATATTTATGGATATATTTAATGTAGTGGATTTCAAGACTTCAATGAAAAAAGGAGATCTAGTCATGAAAATTAACGGAGAGCCAGCAGAGTTTACCGATGTTATTAAAAATGGAGATGAGTTGATGATTTACTGGTCAGAAGAAGGTCCTAAAAAACTTCCTAGAATTTAGGGCGATATATCTATTAATTATATGTCAATGTTCTTTGAAAATGTCACCTAAAAACGCATAAATTTGTTCAGAGAAAATGTCACCCCCCAGGAAGGTAGACCGAGTTTTAAACTCGGTCCCTGGTATTTAGTATAGTATCTAAAAGTTCTTGATCAGTCAGGTCGTAGTTAAGATTTGTTCTTTCACTTTGTTTTCTCCAAGGGTGATTTTCATCTGGGACTATTCTATTTTTAGGTGATTGCGTTGTTTTAACTTTTTTGGTCATTTTAGTAGTTGAAGGCTTGTCCACAATTTGAGTTTCAAACACCATATCTTTATATTTTACTTTAACTCCAAATTTAGGATTAGATAGGACAGTAACTTTAGATTTAGGAACCAGTTGACTATTTTTATCTAAAATTTGATAGTAACTTCCTTCAAAAGAGAAAGTGGCACTGTTGTCCACAGTTCTTTTGAATTTAGAACAAAGTATATGATCAAGATTAATATCTTGATTTAAACAGGTAAAAGCCGATAGCTCATTTTCGGGCTTTAGGGCAAATCTTTTATTAAAATCAGGCAAGAAATCTTTTTGTAAAAATTCATTAGCTTTCTCCATGGTAGTTATATTGTGTAGCTTAAAAAGTGTGGGCAGTCTGCTTTGTAAAGTATCAAAAAGCCTTTCAACTCGTCCTTTTGCTTGTGGAGAGTTAGCAGGTATAATAGTGACTCCTAACTCTTCCATAGCTGCACCAAATTGAGTAGGCTTAACTTGTTTACCTGCGAGCTGTTCATCAATCGAAAGCTTGTCCGATTTAGGTGATCTAAAAATAGTGTGCTTATCGCTATAAAGACTTGCAGGAATACCATAGTTTGAAATTAACTGATGCATAATCTGAAAGTATCCCTCAAGACATTCATTTTCAACAAAAAATAATCCTAGCAAAGCTCCTGTGGCATCATCGATAGCAGCGTGTAAATCACAATCAAAGCCAGTGTCAAACCAGTCATAAGGTGAGGCGTCTATTTGTACTAAAAGTCCCATTCTGTCCTTGCGTTTGCGTCTGTGGTGACTCTTACTCTTTTTATGTTTTTTAGGACTAGAAATTCCAGCTTTACTAAGAATTCTATGAACAACTGGCCTACTGATAGAGATTTTTTCTCGCTCGTTTAAAAGTTCTGTAAAATGAGTGAAATTTGCATTTGGGTATTTTTCTAACTTTAGAGAAATGATATGTTTTTCAGTACTTTCAGGAACAGAATGATCAGGCTTTTTACCTCGGCTTTTATGTATGACAAAACTGGGTCCTTCTAGTTGCACTCCTTTCTTCAGTCGTTTAATTTGTCGATCACTGAGGTTCAAAGCTCGTGCTGCATCTCTAATGGTTAAGTAGCCATCAATTGTTTGATTGATAATATTTAGTTTTTTAATTTCTTCTTGGGTCATTTGATATGTCACCTTTTTAGTCATAGTGACATTTTCACAGAACATTCTAGGGGTGACAATATCACAGAACAATTACATATATCTATTAATTATATTGACAACTTAGATGGGTTTTGCTAAACTTGCCTTTAATTATCACGTGCTAGTTTGATAAGGACTAGGGTCAATAGGACTAGGAAAACTAATTATAAATAATTTTGTTATATGTTTTAATTAACCGAGGAGGTGTAATACTCATGGAATACAATGATAAAATTGTAAATGAAGGGCTTACTTTTGATGATGTGCTTTTGGTCCCTTCTAAATCTCAAATAATCCCTAAAGACATTGATATTCAAACCAGGCTAACTAATAAAATTAGATTAAATATTCCCTTGATGAGTGCAGGTATGGATACTGTCACTGAAGCTCGCCTTGCCGTAGCCATGGCAAGAGAAGGCGGCATTGGTATCATTCACAAGAATATGTCGATTGATAAGCAGGCTACTGAAGTAGATCGGGTTAAGAGATCGGAACACGGTGTAATTACAAATCCTTTCTCTTTATCCCAAAATCATAAAATATCCGATGCTGCAGCTTTAATGGAACGCTATCGTATATCAGGGGTTCCTATTACGGAAAGTGGTAAATTAATTGGTATCATTACCAACCGCGATTTGAGATTTGAAACCGATTTTAACAGACCGATAAAAGAAGTTATGACAGATTCAAATTTAATAACAGCTTCTGAAGGAATCTCAATGTCAGAAGCTCAGAAGATTCTTCAGGAAAATAAAGTTGAAAAACTACCTTTAACTGATGATGAAGGAAACTTAAAAGGTTTGATAACCATAAAAGATATTGAAAAATCAATTAAGTTTCCCAATGCCGCTAAAGATGAAACTGGTCGGTTACTGGCAGGTGCCGCAGTAGGCCCAGGCAAGGATCTGGATGAACGAGTAGCAGCTTTAGTTGAGGCCAAAGTTGATGTAATTGTTATCGATACTGCCCATGGTCATTCACAGAATGTAATTAAAGCTGTTAGATACGTTAAAGAAACATATCCTGATGTGGAACTAGTAGCAGGTAATGTAGCCACAACTGAAGGAACTAAAGATTTAATAGAAGCGGGAGCTGATGCGGTCAAAGTAGGAGTTGGCCCCGGATCAATATGTACTACTCGAATAGTTTGTGGAGTTGGGGTTCCCCAAATAACAGCTGTATTAGATTGTGCTAAGGTTGCTAAAGAATACGGAGTACCAATAATTTCTGATGGTGGTATCAAATATTCTGGAGATATAGCTAAGGCTTTATCAGTAGGGGCTGATGTTGTCATGATTGGCAGCTTATTTGCTGGTACTGATGAAAGTCCGGGTGAATTTGAAATTTATCAAGGCCGCAGTTATAAAGTCTATAGAGGAATGGGATCTGAAACCTCAATGAAATTAGGAAGTAAAGACAGATATTTCCAAGAAGACAAAAGGAAATTCGTTCCAGAAGGGATAGAAGGACGGGTTCCGTATCGTGGAACCTTACAAGATACAGTTTATCAATTAGTTGGGGGTTTAAGATCCGGTATGGGATATTGTGGTGCTGCTGATATCGAAAGTTTACAAAAGGATTCTCGTATGGTAAGAATCACTGCTTCGGGGTTAAAGGAAAGTCACCCCCACGATGTTCAAATCACTAAAGAAGCACCTAATTATTCATTATAATTAGGTGCTTTTCTTTCAGGGCATACTTTTAAGTTTTGAAATGTTAATTAAATAAAATTTTTTTATTTTTTAAGAAGGAATTTTCTTTAACAAATCGAATTATTAAAGAATAAATAAAATTAAGGGAATAAATATAGATATTATTACTGCTATATAATATAATTTACTAATATCAATAGTAGGACAATTCCAAAAATTTCAAACATTTATAGGGGGGTGGTAAATATAAGGTGATGGATTTTGGACTTAATTTAGTAAACAGATAACAAGGAGGGTTAATATGCCAAATGAACCAAGAGAACAATGGGCATCTAGATTAGGTTTTGTCCTAGCAGCAGCAGGATCAGCAGTTGGATTAGGTAATATTTGGAGATTCCCCTATGTTGTTGGTGAACACGGTGGTGCTGCTTTTTTATTTCTCTATCTTATTGCAATAGTATTAATCGGTTATCCTGTAATGATTACTGAAATTTCTATGGGAAGAAGTACTCAGAAGAACCCTGTAGGTGCTTTTAAAGCCCTAGCTCCTAATACACCCTGGTGGCTCGTAGGGGGATTGGGTGTTCTTACTGGATTTGTAATTTTGAGTTTTTATTCCGTTATTGCCGGTTGGTCTATGTCTTATATTTTTAAAGCTATTGCTGGTTTTCCGGAAGGAGCTGGTGCCAATGAACAATTATTTGGTCAGCATATCGCCGGGGTAGCCGAGCCATTAATATATCATTTTATTTTTATGGTAATAACTGTTGGAGTGATTGCAGCAGGTGTAGTTAAAGGAATTCAGCGAATTGTGGAATTATTAATGCCGATTTTGGTCGTCTTACTATTAATAGTTGTGTTTAGAGGTGTTACTTTAGAGGGTGCGGGAGAAGGTTTAGCATTCTTATTTAGCCCTGATTTTAGTGCTGTGCAGCCTGAAACAATCCTAAGTGCTATTGGTCAATCCTTTTTTACTTTGAGTTTGGGTATGGGAGCTATTATCACTTACGGTAGTTATCTTTCTAGTAAGGATGAAGTGCCTAATAGTGCAATTCAAATTATCGGTGCAGATACAGGGATTGCAATTTTGGCAGGTTTGGCCATCTTTCCAGCGATGTTCGCCCTGGGTTTTGAAACAACTCAAGGCCCTGGATTGGTATTTATTACTTTACCTGCAGTATTTGCTGAAATGCCAATGGGAGAGCTATTCGGATTCTTATTCTTCCTGTTATTGTCAATTGCGGCTTTAACTTCTGCAATTTCACTTCTCGAGGTTGTGGCGGCATATGTTATAGATGAGAAAAACTGGCCTAGGAAAAAGGCAGCTGCTGTGGTAGGAGCTATCATTTTTGTAGTTGGTATCCCACCGGCACTCCATGCTGGGGTCTTATCAGATGTGACAATCATTGGAATGGATATGCTTGATTTTTACGATTTTATTTCTGATAGTATTATGTTGCCCCTAGGTGGTGTCTTGACTGTAATTTTTGCTGGCCACGTTTGGGGGATGAAAAATGTTGCTGATGAAGCCAACAAGGGTTCTCGAGGATTAAAAATAGGTCACTGGATGGAACCATTGCTTAAATATGTAATTCCCCTCGGTGTTTTAATAGTAATGATTGTGGGAATTATTGATACTTTAGGTGGATAAGGCATCACTAATACGAATGTCAACTTTACAATAACCCTGGTCTTTCGGACCAGGGTTATTTTGTGCATGAGCCATTAAAGGATTATTTACCTTTCGTACAGAATATTAATGTGATATAAATTATATAGTAAAAAATAACAATTATAATAAAAAACATGATGGAGGCCATAAATATGGATTCCTTACAACAGGCCATAGATGAGTACATAAAAAATCAATACTCTAGATACCATACACCAGGACATATAGGTGGTGAGGGCAGTCCTGCCATATCATTATTGGGGGAACAAGTATTTAAAGCTGATCTGACTGAATTACCTGGACTCGACGATCTACATGCTCCAGAAAATGTGATTAAAAATGCTCAATCCAGGGCAGCCCAAGTCTTTGGAGCCGATTTTACTCATTTTTTAGTTAATGGATCTTCAGCTGGAATTATTGCTATGATCCTTGCAATGGTTGAGCCAGGAAAAAAACTGGCAGTTCCCCGAAATGCTCATCGATCCGTCTATCATGGTTTGATTTTATCTGGTGCTATTCCCGAATATATACCTGTTGAGGTCCCCAAAGAAAGTCCTGTAGCCTTCAATATATCTCCAGATGAATTGAATAACACTATCTCAACAAATATTGATAGTTCAAAAACACCTGAAGCTGTTTTGATTACTAATCCTAGTTACCACGGAGTTGCCATTGATATGAACAAAGTTGCATTGGATAGTAATATACCCTTGCTAGTTGACGAAGCCCATGGAGCACATTTTATTTTTTCAAAGGATTTGCCTCCTGATGCTTCAGAATATGGTGGCGATTTGTGGGTTCAAAGTACACATAAAACTCTAGGTTCTCTTACTCAAAGTTCCATGCTTCATGGAATTGAAAATTTGGTTTCTCGGGAAAAATTAGCTTTTATGCTACAACTTGTGCAAACCACTAGTCCATCATATCCTTTAATGGCATCATTAGAATCTGTAATCGAATATGCTGACAAATATCATAAACATTGGCAGGAATTTATTAGCAACAGGTTAAAATATATTAGAAATAAAATTTGCGAAATTCCAGGATTACAACTGGTGACACCAGAACAAATTACGACAGGATTTAAATTGGACCCGTCTAAGTTAACTATTGATTTACGGGAACTAAATATTTCCGGGTATAAATTATCAGATTTACTCCGAAATGAATTTGGAATTCAGGTTGAATTGGTAGATAGTAATAGTATTATGCTTATGTTAACTCCATATCACACGGAGAGGGAGTTAGATTATCTTATAAATAGCCTGGAAACAATAGTAAACAATAAAAATAGTTATCAAATTGTCAATAATACTGTAGATAAACAATTAGTAGCAAAAACAGATATTCCCTATCCACAAGTTGAGATTACTCCTAGAGAAGCAGTTTACCAAGAAGGAGAGTATATTGAACTATCTGAAGCTATTGGAAGAGTAGCCCAAGAATTTGTTATTCCTTATCCTCCGGGAATACCTGCATTAGTACCAGGAGAAATTATAACAGGGGATGTATATGAATATTTAAATAAATTAACGGAAAATCCTGAAATACATATACAGGGATTTTACTACAGCAGTTCTAGCTACATTAAAGTGATAAGATGAATCTATTAGAATCTATAACATACAAGGGTGATTACTGTGGAAGAATTTAACCAAGAGTTGAAATTAATGTTGGAGATATTTCCTCCTCATATAAGGGAAAATTTACAAAAAAGAAATGACCTGGAAGATTTGGTGGAAGTAGTCTTGGATTTGGGGAGAAAACCAGAGGCAAGATATCCAAGGGAGTTTATATATTTAACTGATGATACCGTGACAGAAAAGGACTTGGAGTTTATTTATAATCGCACAGGTCCCTTTGGTTTAGATAATCGCTCTGGAATAGAAAAAACTCTACATCGTATTTCTGCCATCAGAAATAGAAGGGATAAAATTGTGGGTCTAACTTGTAGAGTTGGTAAGGCAGTTTATGGTACAGCAGATATAATCAGGGATATTGTAGAACGAGGGGATAAAACTCTTCTTCTTGGACGCCCAGGAGTAGGTAAAACTACTATTTTAAGAGAAGCAGCACGAATACTAGCTGATGAATTTAGAAAACGGGTAATTATAGTTGATACTTCTAATGAAATTGCGGGAGATGGTGATATACCTCATCCCGCCATTGGCCATGCCAGGAGAATGCAGGTTAAGACTCCCGACAAACAGCATGATGTTATGATTGAGGCAGTTGAGAACCACATGCCGGAAGTTATTATTATAGACGAAATTGGTACTTATCAAGAAGCGGAAGCCGCCAGGACTATAGCAGAGCGGGGTGTTCAATTAATCGCTACTGCTCATGGAAATACATTGGAAAATTTGATACTCAATCCCACACTATCAGAATTAATTGGTGGAATAGATACAGTAACTCTCGGAGATGAAGAAGCTAAAAGAAGAAACTCTCAAAAAACTGTTCTAGAAAGAAAGGCACCCTCAACCTTTGATGCAGTTGTAGAGATATTTGATAGAAATACTCTAAAGATCCATGCACCATTGGAAAAAGTAGTTGACTATATTTTAAGGGGTGGAGCACCACGTCCAGAGATAAGACTTAGAAAAAATGACGGTCAGCATGAAATTATCCAAAATTCCAATATCACGGATGAATGGAATGAGATGGATGCCCAAACGGAGGGTAATTATCAAAATGACGCATTACAAAAGATTTATCCCTATGCCGTTAGCAAAGATACATTAAAACGTTTAATTAAAGAATTACAAGTTCCTGCAAAGCTTACCAAACACATGCAAGAAGCTGATATAATGTTAACAGTTAAAGCCCAAAAACGAAAAGGGGCTAAAAAAATCCAAAAAGCTTACCAGGAAAATATTCCTGTACATGTAATACGTAAAAATAAAGAAAAACAAGTAGAAAAAGTATTAAGACATATTTTTAAAAAAGAAGTTGAAGAAAATGATTCAGAAATGTAAAGGGGATGGGGAGATTGTCTAAGAGAGGAAAATTTATAACCTTTGAAGGCATAGATGGTTGTGGAAAAAGTACTCAATTAAAAAAAGTAACCTCTAAATTAAAAAAACTAGGGTTTAATGTGGTTTCAACCCGTGAACCTGGTGGAACTAGTGTAGGGGATGCAATTAGAGAAATACTTTTAGCTCCGAAACATTATAATATGACTATTGAAACAGAAGCACTTTTATATGCGGCTTCACGTGTACAACATATTGAAGAATTTATTATTCCCAACTTAGCTGAGGATAACATAGTATTATGTGATCGCTTTGTTGATTCCAGTGTGGCTTATCAAGGGATAAAGCTCTCCCATGAAGAAGTTATCCGTGTAAATCAACCGGCTTATGATAAAGTGACTCCTGATATAACATTTTTAATAGATATAACTCCCGAACGTGCTGCGAAACGGTTAGGTATAGAAAAAGACCGGATTGAAAATAGGGGGGTGAATTATCAATCTCAAGTCAGGGAAAATTACCTTTTTCTAGCTGAAGAAGAACCTGATAGAATAGTGATTATTAATGGCGACCAATCCGAAGAGAAAGTTTTCGAAGAGTTATGGAATGTTTTGGAAGACATATTGATAAGAAACTGACTAAATTATTAACTTGAATGAATTACGGGGAGAGGAGGTTAAAAATGAAAATGAAGTTGATAATTGTTATTTTGCAGGATAAAGATACGCCCCCTTTATTAGATGCCCTGAATGAAAAAGAGATTAGGGTAACTAAACTTGCTAGTAGTGGTGGGTTTTTAAGGGCAGGGAATACCACTTTACTTATTGGTGTTACACAAGATCAGGTGAATGACGTTATTGACCTAATTAAGAACCACTGTAGTTCAAGGCAGCAAATGGTAAACCCTGTTTCCCCCGTAGGAGGAACAACAGATACTTATTTGCCCTTTCCCGTAGAGGTGACTGTGGGTGGCGCTACTATTTTCGTAGTTGATGTAGATAATTTTGAGCAGGTCTAAAGACAGGTTGTGAAGTTAATAAGGGGGATGCTAGAATGGCAAGAATTAGCGGTATAGGCAAAAGAGGTGAAGAAACCAATAACAAAAAAACAGTAACTACTCCCGGGAGTAGAAAGGTGAATCAAAAAAAACAAAATTTTCAAACCCAATTTTCTAAAGCTCATAAACAAGAACTTAATAAAGAGTTGGATCGGCTTGTTGCAGATATTAATGAAAAAGGACAGAACTTAGCGAATCAAATGACTTGGGAAAGTTTTATCTCTTACAGACAGAGCATCAAAAACTTTTTACAGGTATTCATTGGGGAAGCCTACGAAGTAACAGGATCAAGGGGGAGAAATCGCTTTGGTTCCCAAAAACTGTACCGCCATATTGAAACAATAGATCAAAAATTAGCTGAACTGGGAGAAAAGGTTGTTAAAAATGAAGGAGAGAAAATGGAAGTTATTGCAAGAATAGATGAAATAAGAGGGCTCCTTCTGGATTTATATCAATAAATCTAGAAGGAGCTTAATTTTTGAAAAACAAAAATTCAACTTAATAAGCTCTTACGACGCTTACTGATAAATAATTGCTTAACTAGTCAATACAAAACCCAAAAGCAGACCGATTATTAATCCAGCATTAGCAATGTGACTATGTAGGTTATGGGATTGTGGGATTAATTCATCACTTACTATATAGACCATTGCACCAGCTGCAAAAGCTAGTCCCCCTGCAACGAGAACAGGTGATATATTGAAGATGATTAATCCCAGGGCAGCTCCTAATGGTGTCATAAGTCCGGCAAATAAGGTGAGTAAGAAAACTTTAATCCAGCGTAAACCTCCTGCTCTTAAAGGCCCTGCAGTAGCCATGCCCTCTGGTATATTATGAAGACCGATGGCAATGGCAATATATAGTCCAAGTTCTGGGCTCGATTCTAATCCGGCACCAATGGCTAAACCTTCGGGTAAATTGTGTAGAGCTATTCCAAAGAAAATTAGGTAACCGGTACGAAGAATTTCTTTGTTATTCAAAGGGGATGTGTTTTCTTCAATTATGTCTTCTCCTCCTGACATATGGGCGTGGGGAATAAATTTATCAAGTGCATACATCATAATTGCCCCAAAGGAAAAGCCAATAATAGTCGACGACATCGAACCTATCTCTAAGGACTCTGGCATTAAGTCGAAGGCTGATATAGCTAGCATAATACCACCTGCAAATCCTAATAGACCAGATAAAGCCCTTTGACTAGGTTGTCCAAAAAAAGCTACTATTATAGCTCCTATGGCTGTAGAAATACCAGCTAAAAAACTATAGACTAAAGCTTCCATAACAAACCTCCTAGCTTATAATAAAGTTCTGTTAAGTTATATGATATTTGAATCAGTCTCCGTCCCGGAGTTAAGATAGTTTTAGACAGAAATCAAAACCCTCCGGGAGAAAGGAGACTGATCCATGACTAAAGTTGTATGCCCTAGATGCAATAATAACTGCTCTGACAAGTTTTATAGGTTTGGTTTTGATAATCATGGTCATCAAAAGTATCAATGTCAAGAATGTTTTAGTCAGTTTGCACCTAAGACACTTTCTAAAGGCGGGGATAAAAGAGGTCCTAATAAACCTCGTAAATATCCCTCTTGCCCTAAATGCGGTAAAGCTACATTTTTACATCACGACTATGAATTTTATTCTAATTTGAGGTGTTGGGACAAAAGCTGTAATCATTCTTTCTATGTCCCTAAACCTCAAAGTATTCCTGAACCTTCGCAACTTGATATTGACGGCAAAGTAGACTTCTCTAACATGAGACATTCTCTTCATACTGTTATTCGAGCTCTTTACCTGTACTTTATCAATGGTAGCTCTACTAGAGGTGTCTCACAGTTCCTTATTGATTGTGAAGGAATTAAAGTATCTCATGTTACTATTGCTGACTGGACTAAAAAGTTTGCTCCTCTGTTTCTTTATATCTCTAGATATCTAAAGCCAATAGATCTTGACTCTTCTGATGAGTGGCATGTCGACGAAACTGTAATTAAAATTAAAGGCAAAAGATTCTACGCCTGGACTGTTATTGATGCTGAAACTAGATTTGTGCTTGCATTTCATCTATCTCCTTACAGAGATAGCCAGGCTGCTTTTAAAGTGCTGAACTATGCTAAGAAACATTTTGGACAGCCTCATAGTATCGTTACAGATAGATACTGGGCTTACAATGCTCCAATTAAAGTTCTGTTTCCAAACTCTAATCACATCAGAGTCGAGTCTTTTCAAGATGATATCTCTAATAACTTAATTGAATCTTTTTTTCAGATTTTCAAAAGCTGGGTTAAGCAACGCAGAGGATTTGCTTCTTTCCAGTCAGCCAACAAGTTGATTGCGGTATTTGTGTTTGCTTTTAACTTTGTTAGGACAAGCAATGTTTTGAATCAGTCTACTCCTGCTCAAGTTGCTGGGATTAATTACTCTAATCGTAATAGGACTTTTTGGCTTTTACATAGTAATAATGCCGCTTGACTGCCAAATCTTTTGAAATCTTGCGAGCAAATGAGCTTATTTTTCATAACAACTTAACAGACTCTATAATAATTACTATTTTCATATTATACCATAATTTCAAAGAACAAAAATAGTGGATATGTTGCTTTTTATTAACATAACTTGATATAATCAAAAAGAACCAAATAAAAAATTAGGGTTGGGTGGCAATATGGAAACTACTCAAGAAACAATTAACTTTCAGACATGGAGTTTTGATAAGTTTATTGGTCAAGAAAAAATAGTGAAGAACTTATTAAGACAGTTGACTTCAGGTAATACCGGACATGCTTATATGTTTGTAGGTCCTGAAGGACAAGGAAAGGGGAGCCTTGCTAGAATTTTTGCTGCAGGATTACTCTGTGAATCAGTGGACGAAAATTCAGGTCCATGTGGAATATGTTATTCCTGTAGTAAATTGAAAAAGTCGATTCACCCTGATTTAGTGACGATTGGAAGTGAATCTAAATCAATTAAAATAGAAGAAGTTAGAAAAGTAAAACAGTATATTAATTATCGCCCGACGGACTCAAAGAAAAAGATATATTTAATCGAAAGTGCTGAAAATATGACCCGGGAAGGTGCTAATAGCATTTTAAAGATGCTTGAAGAACCTCCTGAATACGTGGTGTTTTTATTGACAGTTAATGAACTTGAAAGAATGCTGCCCACGGTGATTTCGCGCTGCCAAATTCATCAATTTCTTCCTTTAACTGAGGAACAACTTTATAAAGCGTTAAGTAATCGTACTCATGCAAGTCAGGAACAGCTTGAATTAGCCGTTTCATTGTCCGGTGGTATGATCGGAAGAGGTTTAGCCATCTTACAAGACGAAAGTTATTATGATATGATAAAGAAAGCTCATAGCTTTGTAGAAAAATTTGAGAAGTTAACTTTACCTGAACTCCTTGATTGGGCAGAAAAAATAGATTCAATGGACAATTGTGAAGAGTTTTTAGAGCTTTTAAATATTGTATTTAAACAAAAACTTTCTGAAAACCAAACTTCTGATTCTATAAATAAATTGGCTAGAATAATGGAAATAATTCTCGAAACCAAAGGTCAATTATTGACAAATGTGAATAGGCTTTTGGCTCTTGAAGCTATGATGGTCAAGATAAAGGAGGTGGACTAATATTGGAAAAATATATCGTTGTTGGCGTAAGGTTTAAAAAAGCTGGGAAAATATATTATTTTGATCCCAATGATATAGATTTGGAAGTAGGTAATAAAGTCATTGTTGAAACTGCAAGGGGTTTGGAGTTCGGACAAGTGGTTACAGGTCCCAAAGAAGTAACGGAAGAAGATATTGTTGCTCCACTTAAACAGGTGTTGAGAAAGGCAACAGAGGAAGACGAAGAAAAAGTGGCCGAAATTAAACAAAAAGAAGACCAGGCCTTTGAGGTCTGTTTGGATAAAATCTCCAAACACGGCCTGGAAATGAAATTAGTAGATGTTGAACAGAGTTTTGATGGTAGCAAAATAATCTTTTACTTCACTGCTGATGGTCGAGTAGATTTCAGAGAGCTTGTTAAAGACCTGGCAAGTGTTTTTAAAACACGGATAGAATTAAGGCAAATAGGTGTCCGGGATGAAGCTAAAATGCTAGGTGGTATTGGCCCATGTGGAAGAATCATGTGTTGTGCATCTTTTTTAGGAGATTTTGAACCTGTGTCAATTAAAATGGCCAAGGAGCAAAACTTAGCTTTAAACCCAAATAAAATTTCAGGTATTTGTGGTCGTTTAATGTGTTGTCTTAGATATGAATCCGATATTTATGAAGAAGCCCAAGAGACCTTTCCTCAAACAGGCGAAATTGTAGATACTGGTGAAGGAAAGGGAGAAGTTCAAGATTTTAATGTAATTAAAGAAACTGTTCAGGTTAAAATGGAAGATACTCATATTATTAAAGAATATAACCTTGACGAACTCACAAGGATCAATGGGGGGTGTGGTGGTCAACACAAGTGTCATTCTAAAGATCACTGCCACAATAATCAACTGGAAAAAGATATTGAAGATGAGCTTAGAAAGTTAGAAGATTAATATAAGAAGTTATACACTAACTTAAGAATTTGATAGATAGTTTCTGACTATTTCTTGCCCTTCATTAATTGCATAGGGACCGAGGATCATTAATAAGTCACCCTGTTTAACTTCATTTAAAGCTGTTTCAATTGTTTCTTCTAGATTGTGAATGAATTTAAAAGGTGTCCCTGATGTTTTCAATGGTGATAAAAAAGCGGTCTGTTCTGATGAATGAACTTGATTTGTTGGGGCAGCGTGCGACTTACTGGTGGTAATTATTAGCTCTCTTACTGGTAAGTGATTTACCCACTTTACTAGTCTCTGGCTATTTTCTAGATTTATTTGATCCCCGCGACTTCCCCGAATTGCAAAGACAATAACTAATCTGTTAAAGGGAAGTTGTGATATTGTTTCAAATACAGAACGAATACTGGCAGGGTTATGTGCGCAATCATCTATAATAGTAAAGCTGTTTTTATAAATTACTTCTAAGCGGCGAAATAGGCCCGGAAATTGTTCAGCTGTTTTGATGACCTGTTCCGGGTCAAACCCTGCCATTATACATACTGAAATCGCAAGTAAAGTATTATAAATATTGTGCTTTCCTGGCATTCTGATCTTCAAATTGTGTGATTGGGGCCTAACAGGTTTATTGGTCACTGTAGGCAACTCTTCTTTGATTTGATAGGTAAAACTAGTTTCAAAAGGTTTTAGGTCTACATTTTCAGCAGTTATCATAGCTCCCGGTGAAGAAATTCCGTAGGTAATCACTTTACTCCTGGTTTTATCCCCCATGGAGATTGCATTGGGATCATCTGCATTTAAAACTGAAATGCTATCAGGAGACAACATTTGGAAAAATTTTGTCTTGCTTTTAAAATAGTCATCCCAGGAATCGTGAAAATCCATATGATCGTAAGAAATATTTGTAATTCCAGCAATATCGAAATTAATGGCTGAAACTCTATCCTGCTTTAAACCATGGGAAGATACTTCTTTTGTAAGGTACTTTACTTCCTTTTGAACCATTTTTTCGATTAAACTATATAGCTCAGTAGCTGGCGGTGTTGTTAATTTGGAATCAAATTCTTCACCGTTAATTTTACAGTTTACAGTTCCAATCAGTCCTGACTTTACTCCTAGCTGGTTTATAATATAATCAATTAATGTTGTAGTAGTTGTTTTGCCATTGGTACCGGTAATACCTGTAACTATTAATCTGTGAGAAGGATGATCGTAAAAAGTGGAAGCTAACTTTGCCAGGGTCTTCCTACCATTCCTTACTTTAAAATAAGGAATGGCGCTATCCTTGACCTTGTCAATGTAATCGGCTCTCTCTAGAATGACTGTTGAAGCTCCATTTGCAATCGCCTCTTCTATATAGTCGTGGGCGTCTACCTTAGTGCCCTGACAAGCTACAAAGATCTTGCCTGGAGTTACTTCTTTTGAGTTGTCGGTAATCCCGGAAATAGTTACACCTTCAATATCTGTGCCAGTAGTGCCTAAGTCGGCAAATTCAGTAAACAGCTCAGGTGAGGTGTTTTGTAATAACTTCTTTAAACTGATTTTTCGGGAGTTTTCGGATGAACCAGGCATTAATGATGCTCCTTTAGAAGGTGATATTAGTTTAGCTTTAGTTTTGCCCTTGTATAGTATATTATTCTCTGGGAAAAAGTAGAATAGAGGTGACACTATGGGGAACAATACCAAAAAAGGAAAATTGTTTTTATGTCCGACTCCTATTGGTAATTTGCGGGATATTACTTTAAGAGTAATTGATTGCTTAAAGGAAGTGAATTTAGTGGCCTGTGAAGATACCAGGCGGACTAAGAAATTATTGAATCATTTGGAAATAAATGTAGAAATGTTAAGTTATCATAAATTTAATCAAGAAAGTCGGGGTCAACAAATAATTGAGAAGTTACTACAGGGGATGGATGTAGCTTTAGTATCAGATGCTGGGACTCCATCAATTTCTGATCCCGGGAAATTTTTGGTGCAAGAAGCAATTCAGAAAGAAATAGAAGTCATAGCCTTACCGGGGCCTTCAGCGCCAATTACCGCCTTGGCGGGTTCTGGTTTAGATACTGATTCCTTTATGTTTTTAGGTTATATTCCTGAAAAAGGAATAGAAAGAAAGGATATATTAGCTGAAATAATTGGCTCAGCACATACGGTTATCCTTTATGAGAACTATAATCGACTAGAAAAAACCATTAATGATTTAAGTAAGCAATTAGGTAAACGCCAAATTGTAATTGCCAAAGAGTTAACAAAAGTTCATGAACAGTATATTAGAGGTACAGCTAAAGAATTATTGGAATATCTTGAAAAGAACAGTATAAAAGGTGAATGCACTGTATTGATACAAGGGGCAAATCACACCACGGAGCTAAACTACTTGCCAGGAGAAGATGCAAAAAGTCACTTGAATGAATTAATAGGTCAAGGTTTTACAAAGAAACAAGCTATCAAGTTGGTGAGCCAGCTCAGAGAAATTCCTAAACGTGAAGTTTATCAAATAGCTCTAGAATTAGAAAAAGAAAAATAAATTAAGTGGCAAGCATTTTAGTGCTTGCCACTAATAAAATTTAGTCTGTTATTGGGATTGGAAATTTTGTTATTGTTCAGAATTTACCATTAGGTTAAGATTCATTAGACAACTGATCAATACAATGTTTACAGATGTTCTTACTTTTGTATCTAACCATCTCTTCTTCATCGGCAGTGCCACAGAATAGGCAAGCGGGCTCATACTTTTTCAGAATAATTTGTTCCCCTTCTATAAAAATCTCAAGGGCATCTTTCTGTTCAATTCCTAAATTGCGCCTAAGTTCAATGGGAATTACTATTCTGCCTAACTCGTCCACTCTGCGTACAAGACCAGTAGATTTCATTTTATTACCCTCCCTTTTTTTGACAACTTTCGACAGTTCCATCTATTTACAGTATATCAAATTATTTAATAAATTAAAAGAAAAAAATGAAAGCAAATACAAAAAAATACATGAAAGGCAATTTAAGGATAGTTAGATCTTGTTAATTGCTTTCTTGACAGAGGTTGTTCTTTTGGTATAATCTTATAAATTAAGGGATTGTGGCTTTTTTATCCAATAAAAATTAATGAATAGGCCTTCATCCCGGGGGTTGAAGGCTTTTTCTATTAAAAATTTGAGGGAGGTTTTGCTATGGCCAGGGATAACACATTCTATATTACTACCCCGATTTACTATCCCAGTGATAAGTTACATATTGGGCACTCGTACACTACAGTGGCTGCTGATTGTATGGCTCGATATAAAAAGTTAACGGGATATGATGTTATGTTTTTGACTGGTACCGATGAACACGGCCAAAAAATTGAACGAAAAGCAAAAGAAAATGGGAAAAACCCCCAGCAATTTGTAGATGAAATTGTAGCTAGCATTAAAGAGCTGTGGACATTACTTGATATTGAATATGATGATTTTATTAGAACCACCGAGGAAAGACACAAATCTGTAGTCCAAAAAATATTTGAACGTTTTTACGAGCAGGGAGATATTTACAAAGACCAGTACGAAGGCTGGTACTGCACTCCTTGCGAATCTTTTTGGCTGGAGAGACAGCTTGATGAAGCTAAAACATGCCCGGATTGTGCTCGAGAAGTAGAATGGGTAAAAGAAGAGAGTTACTTCTTTAAAATGAGTAAATATGCCGATCGCTTGTTAGAGCATATTGAAAATAATCCAGAGTTTATTCAACCCGAGTCACGGAAAAATGAGATGATCAATAACTTTTTAAACCCTGGTTTGGAGGACTTATGCGTTTCTCGAACAACCTTTAAATGGGGTATTGAGGTCCCCATGGATAAAGACCATGTAGTATACGTATGGTTAGATGCTCTGACAAACTACTTAAGTGCATTAGGATACTTATCAGAAGATGATACAAAATTTCAAAAGTATTGGCCATGCGATGTACATTTGATGGCCAAGGAGATAGTTAGATTCCATTCGATTTATTGGCCTATTTTCCTTATGGCTTTAGACCTTCCTTTACCTAAACAGGTATTTGGCCATGGCTGGCTTCTGTTGGAGGAAGGAAAAATGAGTAAATCAAAGGGAAATGTAGTAGATCCTGAAGTTTTAGTTAATAAGTACGGTTCAGATGCCATCAGATATTATTTGTTGCGAGAAATATCTTTTGGATCTGATGGAGTGTTCACCTTAGAAGCATTAATTCGTAGAATAAATTACGACTTAGCTAATGATTTGGGTAATCTGTTAAACAGAACCGTGGCCATGATTGACAAATACTTTGATGGTCAGATTCCAGAACCAGTTGTTTCAGAACAGGTGGATAATGACTTGATTAATCATGCACAAGAAACAGTGACAGAGACAGAAAAACACATGGAAGGCATGGATTTCTCGGAAGCATTAAAAGCTCTATGGGAGCTAATAGGGAGAACTAACAAGTATATCGATGAAACACAACCCTGGATTCTTGGAAAAGATCCTAACAAAAAAGATAGATTAGCTACAGTACTTTATAATTTATCTGAAAGTTTACGATATATTTCTGTATTGTTATCACCTTTTATGCCCAGGACGCCAAAGCAAATAAGGAGTCAACTGGGAATAGATAATAACAAAGAAATCCAAACTTATAAGTCTTTGTATGAGTGGGGCCAAATTCCTTCTGGAGTTAGGGTTTCTAAGGATAAACCATTGTTTCCAAGATTGGAAATAGAAGAGGAATTAGAGTCTTTCAATGACAACAGTGAAGAACCACAAAAAGAAGAGAAAGAACAGGATTCTCTGAAATATCCAGAACTGAAAGAACAAGTAGATATTAAGGATTTTCAAAAACTTGATTTAAGAGTAGCTGAAATTGTCAATGTGGAGCCTATCAAAGGCGCAGACAAATTATGGAAGGTCAATGTAGATTTAGGTTTTGAAAATAGACAGGTAGTTGCGGGTATCAAGGAAAGTTTTGGTGCTGAAGATTTGATTGGGAAAAAAGTTATCTTGGTGGCTAATTTAAAGCCGGCCAAAATAAAAGGAGTTAAGTCCCAGGGAATGATCCTAGCTGCCAATGATGAAGGTACAAATCAGTTGGAATTACCCAATTTTATCTCAGACAAAATCACTAAAGGAAGTCAGGTGAGGTAAATTGAATATTATTGATACACATGCTCATCTAGATGATAAACGCTTTTCTTCTGATTTGGAAGATGTGATTGAAAGGGCTAAACAAAAGAAAGTCTCTCAGATTATTAATGTAGGTATTAATATCGACTCATCGCAAAAGTCTGTGGAAATGGCTAAAAAGTATCCAGAAATATATGCAACAGTAGGAGTCCATCCCCATGATGCAAAAAAAGTTCCGGATAACTATTTAGACGAATTAAAGAAAATGGTTACTGAGAATAAAGATGTGGTTGTTGGGATTGGAGAAATGGGGTTAGACTATTTTAAGAACCGTTCACCCCAAGAAACGCAAAAAAGTATTTTTAGAGCCCAATTAGAATTTGCCAAAGAATTACAGCTCCCTGTTATAATACATGACCGGGCTGCCCATGAGGATGCCCTTGAAATAGTAAAAGATTTTCAAAATGATGTTTTTGGAGTTTTTCATTGTTTTGCGGGAGATGAAGAAATAGCTTCTCAAGTTATGGATATGGGTTTTTACATTTCCTTTACAGGTAATATATCTTTTCAAAAAGCTGACAAGTTAAGGGATGTTGTTAAATACGCTCCATTGTCTAGAATCATGATTGAGACTGATTGCCCTTATATGGCTCCTGTTCCCTTTAGAGGAAAAAGAAATGAACCAGCCTTTACCAGACTTGTTGCAGAAGAAGTCGCTGACATAAAAGGAGAAAGCTTCGAAGATGTAGTAACAACTACAACAAAAAATGCCAAAGATTTATTCCGGATTTAGGGGGGACTAAAATGAAAACTATGAGAATAAGTCTCTTGTTTGGATTGTTTCTCTTATTTTTGCAAATGGATAGTGGAGCTCTAGTTATGGAACAGGAATACCAAGTAGAAGTAGTAATTGATGGTGAAAAAACGGATGAACTGACGGTTAAAGGTAAACCCGAACAGGAAAACCTGATTGAAAAAATTGATTTAGAGCTCGATGATCAAGATGAAGTAAAGCTTACTGAGCTAAAAGCAGATAACAGTGACCAAGATATTTATTGGAGATTAGAAATTAATGAATGGAGAACCGAGACCGAAGAACAAGTCGAGATTCTACCTTATGGAGAAGAGACTAGAGAAAACGATCAACTTTTAAAAGGTAAAACCAGAAAAATTCAAGAAGGACAAAGAGGTTCTCGTATAAAAGAGATACGTTCGGAGTATTTGGGAGATGAACTTATCAATGAAGAGAAGAATTACGATGTGATAGAGTTACCGCAAACAGAAATTATCGAAAAAGGGACTTATGAACCTCCGGGTTATTCATATATTGAAGATAAAGAAGTAATAGAAGTTAAGGGAACCGAAACAGGAGAAGCATCTTGGTACGGGGCAAGATTTCACGGGAACAGAACATTCAGTGGCGAAATCTATGATATGTATGATTTGACAGCTGCTCATCCAAGTTTACCTATGAATTCACTAGTTCACGTTGAATTTCCCGTTACTGGAGAAAGTGTGATTGTGCGCATCAATGACAGAGGACCACATGTTGGTGGACGTATTATCGATTTATCGAAGCAAGCTGCTGAAAAAATTGGTTTAGCGCCCCATGGTGTTGGCGATGTCAAAGTAAAAGTTCTAGAAAACGACAATTAATATAAGTGAGCGGTTATGCTAAAACCAGGAGTGTGAGTTGAATTGAATTTATTTTCCCCTAAGGAAGTTTCACAACTACTTAAACGTTATGAGATTCACCCTAAAAAAAGCTTAGGCCAGAACTTTTTAGTTGACGGTAATATTATTCAAAAGATTATTGCTGCTGCTGAATTAAAGGAGCAAGATATAGTATTGGAAATAGGCCCGGGTCTTGGAACACTGACCCGGGATATGTCTTTTTATGTTAATGAGATTTTTGCTATAGAACTGGACCAAAGAATGATAGATATTTTACAAGAGACCGTCGGTAGCTGTGATAACGTAAACATTATTCATAATGATGCATTGAAGCTAGATTATCAAGAATTGATTTCTGATTTTATTGAGTTTAGTCCTGCACAGCTACAGTGCAAAAGTAAGCAAATTAATCCAAAAAATTTAAAAGCAGTATCCAATTTACCTTATTATATTGCTTCTCCTCTAGTTTTGAAACTAGCCAAAGAAAAAGTTCCTCTTTCTGTAATGGTTTTAATGGTACAAAGGGAAGTTGCTGATAGGTTTACTGCCTCTCCGGGCAGTAAAAATTATGGAGCAGTAACGGTTTTGTTAGATTGTTTCTATGAAGTAGAAGGTGTTTTTAATGTACCTAAAACAGTTTTCTATCCTCAACCAAGAGTTGAATCCCAAGTAGTTAAGTTAACTAAAAGGTCAGAAGCGAAAATTAATGATGACTATCAGGAAGATTTTATTAAATTTGTCAATCAGGCTTTTAATTCTAGGAGAAAAACCCTGGTGAATAATATTTTATCTATATTTACGGGAGAAAAAAGCGAATTGTCCCAAATACTTGAAAACAATGGATTTTCAGCCGGGATAAGGGGAGAGCAGTTAACTGTAGATGAATTTGCTCAAATTTTCAAAATCATTTATAATAGAATTAAATACTCTTAAGATCTTCCAGTGAATAATTTAAACTAGAAAGGTAGTGGTTTTTAGCTATGTACCGAAGCCCATCTAGGGGTGAGTTAAACTTAACAGAAGTTTATTGGGACATAGTAAATTATATCCTGGATTCTTCAGAAGAGAAGTATAACTTGATTATTGGAACCGATTCTCATAACCTTCAAGATCAATGTTGTTTTGTGACAGCTATTATAGTTCATAGAGAAGGAAAAGGGGCTAGGTATTTTTTCACCAAAAAACAGGAAGACCATATCACTTCTCTGAGGCACAGGATATTTTATGAAACTTCACTAAGTGTGGAAGTAGCTGGAGAACTTTTTAAGAAACTAAAAGATTCTAGTGTGAAAGATAATAATTTAAATTTAGAAATCCACTTAGATATAGGTGAAAAAGGAGAAACTAAGGAACTTATCCGTGAAGTTGTGGGGATGGTTTTGGGAAGTGGATTTTCCCCCAAGATCAAACCCGAATCTTATGGAGCAACAAAAGTTGCCGATAAATACACTAAGTAAATTATTTAAGAAAAGACCCTTGACAAATATGGCGATTTGTTGCTACAATTAAATAATACTTGACAAGCAACCCCTGTCTATGTTATATTATTACAGGGGTGAAACTATGCCAGATTATAATGCCATTGGAGAAATTAAAGATTCCCTCGAGCAGTGTGTAGGAAAGAAGATTAAGCTCAAAGCAAATGGTGGCAGAAAAAAAGTAATTGAAAAGGAAGGCATTCTTGAAAACACCTATCCATCATTATTTATAATAAGAGTTGACGAATCATCATTTAGCCAAAGATTCACTTTTAATTATGCAGATGTTTTGACAAAAACTGTGGAGTTAACCTTGATAGATGATAAACAATGGAATTTAGCTGCCAAATAAAAAAGGTCCTATTTAGGACCTTTTTTATTTGGCATTTTTTTTATATTTAATTGAAAGGCCTTATTTCTAATTGCGTTCATTGATCTATTAAAAATACGTTCTAACTCACGACTATCAGTAGTTGGATATAACCTTTTTAATTTTTCGACTTCCATTTTGCTCCAAGGTTTGGAAGGATTTTGGTTGGTGTTTTTTTTCAGGTTTAGCCGACTTGCTTTATTTCTAATACTGGCCACACTTCTCTCTAATAGTTCAGATAATTCCTCATCTGAAATTTCAGGGTAATATTTTTTTAACAGATCCTCTTCTTTTTTTGTCCAGTATTTTTGCCTTTTCAAATTGAGATTGTTGGCTTTAAAAGTGATAGCGGCCATACTTCGATTGAAAGTTTGTTCTAATTCGGTTTTGCTTGCCCTCGGATATAGTTTTTTTAGTAATTTGATTTCATCATTGGTCCATTTTTTTGCCATATTTCTCCCCTCCCCTTTAGTTTACAAGAAAACCTCTTTGCTACTGGACTTTGGTAATTGTTAATACACTATATGTCAAGGAAATTTAGGCTGTGCCCATTTATTAAAATTTCAAAACTTTTCCCGAGAAACACAAAAATTTATATAATAACATATAATTATAGTGAATTAGTAAGAAAGGAGGAGGTGTATGGTTAAGGGTAAAGAAATTACAACAAATAGGTTATATGACAGGATGGTGGTCAATGAGCGCTTTGTGTGGGAAGATGTTACAGTAGAGATACAACCGGATTCCCCAGACCGGGACATAATTAAACCTAATTATATTGAAGTTAAAAATATAACGGCAAGTCCCATGCCGGACAAGGTGGAGATTGCCGGCGAGCTTGAGGGAGAAGTTCCCTATCTCGATGATCTTTCACCCGAATATTTATCTACGTCTTTTAGAAAAACAATTAATTTACAGGGTGTAAGAGATTATCATGAGATCATCCCTTTGGTAAGAGTAGATAAAATTTACAAACAAGTAAAAGACAGTTCGGTAATCAAACTTAAATTTTACTTGGAGATTTTCCTACAGATAATCCGTCCCATGGACATTGAAATTGTGAAAGAAATGGCTGAAGACCTGGGTGAGGCTAACCGAGAACGTATAACGTATCTGAGTCAAGTTAAAAGTGAACAAAAATCCTTCCAGTTAAAATGCGACCATCTCTTATCATATAATCCAAAAGAAATCAAACAAATTGATGCAGGAATTGAGTTAAGTCAAATTAATCAGGAAAATGAAACATTAATTCTGGGAGGAAAGATAATAGGGCAGAGCGCTTTTATAGCAGAGGAAACAGGTGAAAGAATAAAAGAATCATTTACTGAAGACTTCTATCAAGAAATTTCCTTACCTTCATTGAAGCCTGAAATGGTTGCTGATGTTTTCCCACGTATAGAAACCATTGGATATTCTGATCAGAAGGAACAAAAGTTAGAAATTAATGTTGAAATTAGTCTTATTATCAGCTTAAAAAATGTGATCGAGAAAGAAGTTATCAGCGAAGTTGTACACACTGATGCCGAAGTTGATTTTGAAACCCTCAATTTTACTATTCCCAAAACAAAGCAAATTTCTGAACAAGTAGAAAAAAGAGTGCCTCTTGAAGTTGCAGAAAATCTTCAAGAAAACACTGATGGAATAGATGCGCAAATTGTAAATTTAACAAAAGAGATTAACAAAGATATGATCACAATAAAAGGGCAATTAGAACTAGTAACAACAAAGCAGGTCGACCAGAAAACTGAAGATAACGAGATGCAGTTTGATTTTCAAAAAGATGTACGATTTAAAGGCATGCAGAGAGAAGATAATGTTTACGTTCATCCTCGAATTGAGTTTGTAATTCTAGAGTTTAATGAAAGTGAGCATGAAGAAAACAACAATGAGGTATTCGTGCAAGCCTTTATTAACTTTGTCATCATTAAGATTAAAGACTATCAATACCAGCTTGTTACAGATTTAGAATATAATCAATCAGAAGAAAAGTTGAAAAGCAGCAATCAAACAACTTTTTTAAAGGTATATGTTGTTCAAAAGAATGATACAATTTATGAAATTGCTCATCGATTTGGGCTTGACCCAGAGGATATCACAAAAGCTAATGATATTAAAAATCCTGACATGGTCTTTGAAGGACAGAAACTATTTATCCCAAAATCATGACAATCAATTTACAAAAAAAGATTTTAACTGACTAATTATTAGGACCAAATATTAGAAATATACCGATGGCAACAAACGCTACACCAGATCCAATTTTTAAAATATTAGGAGGTAAAAATTTAGTTAAAACAGTACCTAAAGTCACTCCTAGTAAACTTGATAAAATTAAAGCGCATGAAGCCCCCAGGAATACGCCTACGGGGGCTTTTTTTTGTGTGGCTAACAACATTGTAGCGAGTTGAGTTTTATCCCCCAGTTCGGCCAGAAATACAAGCAAAAAAGTTAAAAAGAAACTTTCTAACATTGTAAAATCCCTCCCTAAATGTCAAATATTAAAAGTACAGATTTCAACATATTTTATATATAATTATTGTTAGTTTGGTAACTCTATTCCTTTTAACTATTGAAAGTTAACTTTCAATTCCGTTATAATAAACTAGTAACAGAGAGGGAGGGGAATTTTTTGAAAAGTGATACATCTGGCAATAAAAAGGTGATTATTACACTGATTTTTTTATTAATGATTAATACCTTTACGGTTTCGGATGTAACCGCAAAACAGTTGTATCCTCAGGAGTTCGAGACTCCTGAAATTGAAGCCGAAACAGCAGTTTTGATGGAATTTGAATCGGGTAAGGTTTTATATGACCAAGAAATGCATCGACAGATGCACCCTGCTAGTACTACTAAAATCATGACAGCTTTACTATTGATTGAAAACGCCTCTCTGAGGGAGCAAGTAGTTGTAAGTGAAAATGCTTTTGGAACTGATGGCTCTAGCATGTACCTCAATTTAGATGAAAAAATCACTACTCGAGATTTACTATATGGCTTGATGGTTAGATCAGCAAATGATGCTGCAGTGGCTATTGCCGAATACGTAGCTGGTTCAGTAGAAAACTTTGCTGATATGATGAATAGTAGAGCAAAAGAGCTAGGGGCAAAGAACACTAATTTTAAAAACCCTCATGGCTTAACTGAAGAAAATCATAAAACTACTGCTTATGACCTGGGTGTGATTGCTAGAGAAGCTTTGAAAAACCCAAAATTTAGAAGTGTAGCTTCTACTCGTAGGATAACTCTGGATTGGCCTGAGGAAGAAGATGAAGACAGGCTGCTAGTTAATAGAAATGAATTGTTAGCTGATTATCCAGGTGCATTGGGTGTAAAAACTGGATATACAAGATCGGCAAATCAAACTTTTGTTGCGGCTGCTGAAAGGGATGGCATGACATTAATTGCCGTTGTATTGTCAACATCTAGAAATAGGTTGTTTGAGGATGCCAAAGAATTACTAGATTTTGGTTTTGAAGCCTTTGAACAAGTTGAAATTTTTGAACAAAATGACGTTATAACTTCTACTGAAGTAGAAAACTCAAATCAAGAACTTGAATTAATTGTGGAAGAATCTTTGAGTTTACCAATACCTAAAATGGCTACTGAAATTGAACAAAGAGTTGATTTAGAAGAACAACTTTTAAAGGCTCCCATAGAAGAAGGTGAGCAGGTAGGATCTTTGGACCTATTATTGGAAGAAGAGGAAATTGTCTCAGTCCCATTGTATACAAAAGAAGATGTTGAAAAAGCTCCTCGCTATGGGTTTTGGATTTTGGCTGTAATGATTACTATACCTGCAATTTTCTTGATCTATAAAAGGTATTATGAACTTAAGTCGAGAAAAAAATTTCAAGAGAAGCTAAAAAATAGATACTGATATTGAATGGGATGTAAATAAACAATCAGAAAGGAGAAATGCTAATGGATAGAATGGATTCTCTACATAATGTAGAGAAATGGGATCCTAAAACAAACCGAAGATTGTGGTCAGCGAATCACGAAGAAATTATTAAAGGTGGTACAACTGATATATATTTTGTTCGTACCCAAGAAATTTTAAATCACATGAATTATGGTGATACTGAAGTGACAGTGGAGATTTTCCCATCACGGCCCGGTATAATGGCAGGAACAGAAGAAGCACTAGGTCTGATGGCTGACGCTCATAATTTAGAGATTTGGGCTCTTCCTGAAGGAGAAACCTTCGATAAAAAAGAGGTTATCATGAGGATTAAAGGTCCTTATCAGGAAATAGGAATATATGAGACACCTTTGCTCGGTATATTAGCCTCCTCAGCTGGCTGGGCAGAAGCGGCCAGGGAGTGTAGAGAAATTGTTGGAGAAGATAAACAACTGGTATGCTTCGGAGCACGTCATCTACATCCAGCAGTTGCACCAGTAATGGAAAGAGCTGCCCTTGTGGGAGGTTTTGACGGGTGTAGTTGTATTTTAGGAGCTAAATTGAAAGATCAGAAACCTATGGGTACTGTTCCCCATGCAGTATTCCTTATAGTAGGTGATACAGTGAGAGTAGCAGAAGCTTATCATCAAGCAATGCCAGGTGAAGCTCCTCGAATAATTTTAGTTGACACCTTCAAAGATGAAGCCGAAGAAGCTCTTAGGGTAGCTAGGTCTTTAGATGATGATTTGGCAGGTGTTAGGTTAGATACTCCTTCAGAGCGAGGAGGTGTCACACCAGGGCTTGTCAGAGAAGTGAGAGCCAGACTAAATCAAGAAGGATTTGATCATGTTAAAATATTAGCCTCTGGTGGAATGAACCCAGATAAAATTAGCCGTTTAATTGATGAAGGTGTTGATGCCTTTGGTGTAGGTAGTTATATAGCGAGGTCTAAGGCTAATGACATGACAATGGATATTAAAGAGGTTAATGGTAAGCCTATTGCCAAAAGAGGTCGAATACCAGGAATAGTAAATAGTGAGAAATTATTAAAGATGAAATAAGCACTTCTTTGAAGTGCTTATTTTTTTGCTCATTTGTATATGATTATTGGTTTTGGAAAAAATATAAATATCTATTAAAAAAGTGGAGGCCTATGTCTATGTCAAGAGAACATGGAAAGTTAATTATAATTGGGGGGAATGAAGATAAAAATAATGATTGTGAAATTTTAAAATCTTTTATCGAAATGGCTGGAAAAGATAAAGCTAAGTTAGCAGTCATTCCTACGGCTACAAAGGAAGGTCAAGTAACTGGTGAAACTTATCAAGACCTGTTTTATTCTTTAGGAGCCGAGTCAGTAGAAATTCTATATGTGAACTCGCGAAGAGATGCAAATAAAACCGAAGTTATGGAGAAATTACAAAATTCTACTGGAGTCTTCTTTACAGGAGGAGATCAATTAAGAATTACAAGTTTACTTGGAGGTACTAGAATTGACTGGCTGTTACACGAAATCTACTCACAAGGGGTAATAATTTCTGGTACTAGTGCTGGGGCTGCAGCAATTACAGATACTATGATAATGGAAGGAATCGATGAGTCAGCTCCTGCTAAAAATTCTGTAGCCCTTGCCCATGGATTAGGTTTTTTAAAAGGAGCAGTAGTGGATCAGCATTTTGCAGAACGTGGTAGGATTGGACGATTGTTATCAGCTGTTGCTCAAAATCCAGTTGTTACTGGTATGGGAATTGATGAAAACACAGCCATAGTAGTTGATAAAGATGACCAAATAGAAATCTTGGGTACTGGAACAGTAACAATTATAGACGGAAAAGAGATTGAAGAAACTAATATTTCACAAGAAGATGATAACTCCCCCTTAGCCCTTACTAATGTAACCGTGGATATACTGTCTCCAGGCTCACGCTTTGATTTAAAAAAAAGAAATTTGTCCTTGCAAGGAGGATAAATATTGGAAATTATTAATATTAAAACAATTTCAGGCAAAAACATATACAGTCATGAACCGGTTCTAGAAGCAGAATTAGACTTAGGTGATTTTGCAGGGGTTTTCTCCAATAATGTATCCTGTTTTAATAGTAGGTTGCACCAAATTTTACCGTCTTTGCAGGAGCATGTCTGTTCTAGAGGATATCCTGGTGGATTTTTGGAACGGTTGGAAGAAGGTACTTTGTTTGGTCATATAATTGAGCATGTAACTTTAGAATTAATGAATTTAGCCGGCATTGGAACCAATTATGGGACAACGAAAGCCACTCAAGAAGACGGGATCTATCAAGTGATCGTGGAACAGATCAATGAAGAAGGTGCCAAATATGCTCTAGAACAGTCCGTTGAACTTGTGAAAAACGTCATAAATGACAATCCCGTTCAAGTAGAGGAAATAGTTAGCGAAATTCAAGAAATAGTTAACGAAACGAAGATTGGTCCTAGTACTGAAGCAATTTTATCAGCTGCCGAGGAACAGGAGATTCCTTATCTCAAACTGGATGAAGCTAGTATGTACCAACTGGGCACAGGCAAGTATCAAAAGAGAATCCAGGCTACTGTAACTGATGAAACTTCTGTAATAGGAGTGGATATAGCCTGTGATAAAACCAAAACAAATAACTCCTTGCATGAATTAGGTTTACCAGTTCCTTATGGCAAAATAGCAAGTACTGAGGAAGAAGCAGTAGCTATTGTACAGGAGATTGGATACCCTATTGTTATAAAACCCAGAGATGGAAATCAGGGAAAAGGAGTTACATTAAATATCAACTCAGAACAGGAAACTAGAAGTGCCTTTAAAGTAGCTATGAGCTACGGGGATGAGGCGATTGTGGAACAGCATATTGAAGGAAAGCATTACCGTCTTGTAGTAGTAGGGGATCAATTGGTGGCCGGAGCTGAAAGAATCCCTGCCCATGTAGTGGGAGATGGTCAACATACCATTAGAGAGCTAGTAGATATTGAAAATCAAAATCCACTTAGAGGTTTTGGTCATGAGAAACCTCTATCAAAAATTCAATTGGATCCAGTAGTTAATATGGTATTGGCTCGTAAGAATATGACTATGAATTACATCCCCCAACAAGATGAACTAGTATATTTACGGGAAAGTGCCAATCTTAGCACGGGTGGAATTAGTTTGGATGTTACTGATGAGATTTCTGATAAAACTATACGGATAGCCATCAGGGTAGCTAAAATAGTTGGATTAGATATAGCCGGTGTTGATCTGGTAGCTAAGGATATTGGGAAACCCGTGGATGAAGATGATAATGGGGCTATTATTGAAGTCAATGCTGCCCCAGGAATAAGAATGCATGAACATCCTGTGAAAGGCCATCCTCGAAGAGTAGGAAAAAGTATTGTAGATCACTTGTTTAACAAACGAAATGATACTTTACAGGCAAGAGCGCCAGTAATTTCAGTTACAGGTACAAACGGCAAAACAACTACTGTTAGAGCAATTGATCATATATTGAGATCAAATGGAAAAGATGTGGGCATGACAAGTAGTGATGGTACTTTTATCAAAGGAGAATTGATCGATTCTGGTGACAATACAGGCCCGAATAGTGCTAAGGCTTTATTAAAAGATCCGACAATTGATTCATTTGTGTTTGAAACAGCCCGAGGTGGACTGGTAAAAAATGGGCTAGGTTATTCAAATGCCAAAGTGGCAGTAGTGACTAATATCGCAAATGATCACCTGGGCCAAGATGGCATTGAATCAATTGACGATCTTATTTTTGTTAAAAGCCTAGTGGTTGAAGCTGTTGAGAAACAAGGTGTCGTTGTCTTGAACGCTAGCGATCACTATGTATCTGATTTCATTAGAAAGGCTAAAGGGAGAATAATATTTTACGCCATGGAATCCGATAATCATTATGTTAAATCACATTTAGCGGCGGGAGGATCAGCACTATATTTAGATCAGGATAATATTGTATACGCTACTGGGAAATTTCACAGAAAATTAGGGGAGATAACTCAATTGCCTCTAACCATGGCTGGTATGGCTCGTCATAATATAGAAAATTGCATGGCAGGGATAGCTGCTGCTATTGGTTTCGGCATAGCTCCTAGCAAAGCATTTGAAGTTTTAAAGCAATTTGCTCCAAGCTATCAAGATACCCCGGGAAGATGTAATTTGTTTCGTTGTCAAGGAAAAACAGTCTTACTCGATTATGGTCACAACCCCGAAGGGATGAATCGAGTGTTAGCAATGGTAGAAAAAATGCCAGTAGAAAAAGTGATAAGTGTGATTGGAGTACCTGGTGACAGGAATGACAAACTGATTAAAGAAACGGGAAAAGTGGTGGGAAAGTATCATGAATTAATCGAGAAAGTTCTAGTCAAAGAAGATTCGGATTTAAGGGGGAGAAAGTCTGGTGAAACAGCGAATCTGTTACAAACAACTATGACCGAATTTTCAGAAGAACTGGCTGTAGAACAAAACTTACAAGAAATTGAAGCAATAAAAACAGCTCTTTCAGAAGCGGGTGAAAATGATTTGGTTCTAATATTTTACGAACAAAAAGACAGTTTCTTTAATGCATCTGAAGAGCTAGGCTTATCTCCGGAACCTTTAGACTTTAATAAATTGGCATCCCAATCTAATAATCCAGTTTCCCAAAAACTCAATTAATGATATCATTATCAAGGAGTTGAAGGAGTTGGAGGAGTTGCAAAGAGTGAAGTATATCTAAGATATATGGACTACTAAAGTTCTGAGGAGGGGAGCTTAACTTGTCACCAGATATTTTGAGAGTGGAATCTCCTGCTAAGATTAATCTCTACTTAGATATTTTAGGGAAGAGGCAGGATGGTTTCCATGAAGTTGAAATGGTAATGCAATCGATTTCTTTATGTGATCGGTTAACTTTTATAAGACAATCCCAGGGTAACAATAACAATATTGAATTGCTAATGAAATCATCGGACTGTATTGACCAATTACCTGTCAGGGGAGATAACTTAATAATTAAGGCTGCCAGGTTATTGATGAATGATTTTAGATTACCGCCAATCAAGGTGATTTTAGAGAAGAACATTCCAACTGAAGCGGGGTTAGCCGGTGGCAGTAGTAATGCTGCTGCAACTTTATGGGCAATAAATCACATGTTTCAACTAGGACTTACCGAGCAAGAACTATCTGACATAGGTGCTCGCCTTGGTTCAGATATTCCCTTTTGTTTGTTTGGCGGAACCAAGCTTGCCAAGGGACGAGGAGAAATTTTACATCCACTACCTTCTTTGCCCAACTGTTATTTTGTACTAGTTAAACCCAATTTTGGAGTTAGTACGGGAAAAGTGTATCAAGAGCTAGGGTTTAAAACGGATACCGAATATGGAGAAAATCATCAAACAAAATCAAGGGTCAATGGAATTATTTCAGGCTTGGAAAAAGGAACTTTAACTGGAATTGTAGAAAATATGTATAATAAGATGGAAGAGATTGTGTTTAAATGGCATAGGGATATGCAAATAATATCACAGCAAATTGAGCAATTAGGGGCTTTAAAAGTATTAATGAGTGGAAGTGGTTCAACTATTTTTGGCGTTTTTGATAACTATGACACTGCTAAATATGCAAAAAAACAATTAGAAAGAGAATTTAAGTATGTGTTTCTCTCGATCCCCCGTGATATGGGAGTGGGAAAGGAGAATAATTAATGGTTCAATGTGTTGTGTTAGCAGGAAATTCTGAAACTGATAGAAAAGTAGCAGATTTAACATCTCAAAATATTAATAACAAGGCACTGGTACCTATTAATGGACAGCCGATGATTCAGTACATAATTTCTGCCCTAAAAAAATCTGACTTAGTAGATGATATGGTGATTGTAGGTCCGAAACAGGAGTTGACAGGCAGACTAAAGGGTGAATCTCAAAACTTTGAAATTATTGAAAAACACGAATCGGGGAAAGTATTGGATAATCTATTAAAAGGGATAGATTTTTTAAAACCTCAAAATAATATTTTAGTTGTAACTTCAGATATACCTTTACTAACGCCTGAAGCCATAGACAATTTTATCAACCAATGCGATGACAAACTGGATTTACTTTATCCAGTAATACCGAAAGAAGCTAATCAAAAGGAATTTCCACAGGTAGAGAGAACCTATGTAAACTTATCTAATGGTAGCTTTACTGGTGGGAATGTTTTTTATATTAACCCGGCAAAGGTTAGGCCTTGCTACGAAAGAGTTGATCGAGTAATAAGAAACAGGAAAAATCCGCTTTTAATGGCCACGAATTTTGGGATTAGTTTTTTGGCGCAATTTTTAATGGGAAAGTTATCTTTAAAACAAGCTGAAGCCAAAATTTCACAAATATTGCAGATACAAGCTAAAGTTATTGTTTCACACTATCCGGAACTTGGGATCGATATAGATAAATCAAGTGATATGAAATTAGCTGAAAAAATAATAGATAGAGAAAAAGTTTATGTCTAAAAAATATAGAAAGAGGTGACAGAGTGAAAGTTACGAGAGCATCTAAAATTTCACGGATTTTTTTTATGACCCAAAAATTACTATCCAATCCTGGGAAAATAATATCACTAAAATATTTTGTCGATAATTTGGGAGCTGCTAAATCCACTATAAGTGAAGATTTAACGGAAATCAAACAGAATTTACATGAATCAGGGGAAGGTACATTACAAACAGTGTCAGGCAAAAATGGTGGGATTAAATTTATACCCCTACAATCACAAGAAACAATCCAGGCCAACCTTGATCAATTAGAAGCTAAGCTCAAAGAAGCTCATAGAATTTTGCCTGGGGGTTATTTATATATGGGAGATATTATCTCTAACCCGGCATTGATTAAAAATGCGGCTAAAATGTTTGCTGGTTATTTTTCCCCTAAGGGCCCTGATGTAGTTTTAACTGTAGAAACCAAAGGGATATTACTAGCTGGATACACGGCGGACTATTTAGGCGTACCTTTGGCTATAGCTAGAAGAAACAGTCGGGTTACTGAAGGTTCCGTATTAACTATAAATTATATTTCTGGCTCAACTAATATGATACAGACCATGTCTTTATCAACCAGGGCTATTGAAAAAAATAGTAAAGTACTGATTATAGATGATTTTATGAAACGAGGGGGAACTTTAAAAGGCCTTAAAAATTTGACATACGAATTTGAAAGTAATGTTGTTGGTTTGGGAGTTTTGCTTGAACAAGGTACCCAAAAAGAAAAACTCGTGTCTGAACATCTCTCTTTAGGTATATTGGAAAATATCAATGAAGAACAGGGACAAGTTAATCTGACTATGAGACGGGGAGATTTTTTAAAAAACAATTTTTATTAGAAGGAAATTTAGTATAATTGTAGAAGTAATAATAACTCGAGTATAAGGTGGTGACCTTGTTGGCAGCCAATAAAGAAACCCTTGAAATTAGCAATATTAAAATAAATCTAATAAAAGATAACAGTAAAGTTAAAGCATTAGTTTCACTAGTGATAGAGGACTCCTTGGCTCTTCATGGAATAAAGGTTGTTGAAGGCAACTCAGGCTTATTTGTGGCAATGCCTAGCCGTAAAACCAAAGACAACGAGTATAAGGACATAGTGCATCCCATAACTCCCGAATTTAGAAAAAACATGCAAGAAACTATCTTGGAAGTTTATCATGAAATGAGTGCAGAACCGGTATAATTATGTCCAAAAAAGGAGCTAATATGCTCCTTTTTTGGTGTTAACCTTTAACTGTGATATAATATTTTCGAACTTAAATTGGATGACTGGGGTGATTAGCTTGAATGATGCTAATACTACTGCTGTTATTTTAGCTGCTGGCAAGGGTACCAGAATGAAGTCAAAAATTCCAAAAGTATTACATGAAGTTTGTAATAAACCACTATTGTGGCATATTTTAACAGCTGCTCAATCTGTTACGGATAAGCAGACAGTGGTGACTGGCTATGGTAGAGAAAAAGTAGAAAACTTTCTTAAAGAAAAATTTGATGATAAAAACTTAACAACTACAATTCAGGAACGTCAGATGGGTACTGGGCATGCAGTTGTATGTGCAAAAAATCAATTAAATAGTCCACACACTATGGTGTTGTTAGGGGATACACCATTGATTACAGATCAAGAGCTGTCAGGACTGAAAAAATACCATGTTGATAATGCATCTGCAGCTACAATACTTACCATTACCGAGAATGATCCTCATGGCTATGGTAGGATTATTAGAGATAAAGACGGTTTTGTTAAAAAAATAGTTGAAGAAGCCGATGCCACACCGCAAGAGAAAGATATTAATGAAATTAATACAGGACTCATGATATTTGAGACTGAAAAACTTTTGTTTGCTTTAGATAAATTGGACTCAGAAAATAATCAAGGTGAATATTACTTAACTGATGTTATCAATATTTTGTATCAAACAGGCGAATGTGTTTTAGGATATCAAATAGAAAAAACATATCGGGCATTGGGTGTTAATGACAGAGCAGAACTGGCTAGAGCCGAAAAAATAAAACGCCAGGAGATAAACAACGAGTTTATGTATTGTGGAGTGACTATAAAAGATCCAGAAAGCACATATATAGATCCTGAGATTTCTATTGGATATGATACAGTTATTTACCCTAATACTTATCTTACTGGGGACACCCGTATAGGGACGAACTGTGAAATTGGTCCAGAGGTACAAATTTCAGATTCCTTTATCGGTGATGGCTGTAAAGTAAAAAAATCACAGATTACGGATAGTATATTAGAAGATGAGGTATCTATAGGTCCCTATGCTCAAATTCGTCCAGGTACAACAATTGGATCAAAAGCTAAAATAGGTAACTTTGTTGAAGTCAAAAATTCAAGTATCGGTGAAAACACTAAAGCTAATCATCTGGCCTATATTGGCGATGCAGATATAGGATCAAATGTTAATATGGGGGCCGGCAGTGTTATAGTGAATTATGATGGACAGATCAAACACAGAACAGTTATAGAGGATGGAGCTTTTGTTGGTTGTAATAGTAATCTAGTAGCTCCCGTTACGATAAAAACGAATGCTTTCGTTGCTGCCGGGAGTACTGTAACAGAAAACATCCCTGAAGATAGCTTGGGGATTGCTCGATGCAGACAAACAAACAAAGAAGATTGGGTTACTAAAAAAATGGGCAGGGGGTATAGTGATGGCTAATGATGAAAAGCGACTTAATACTAAAAACTTAAAGATTTTTTCAGGAAATGCTAATCTAAATCTATCCCAAGAAATAACAGAATATTTGGGAGTAGACATGGGAAAAGGCAAAGCTACAAGATTTAGTGATGGAGAAATTGATGTTGTAATTGAAGAAAGTATTAGAGGTTCTGATGTATTTGTAGTACAACCTATTTGTTCTCCGGCAAATGAAAATATAATGGAACTGTTAATCATGTTGGATGCATTTAAAAGAGCATCAGCTCAAGAAATCAATGTAGTTATACCCTATTACGGTTATGCCAGAAAAGATAGAAAAGCTCGTGCTAGGGATCCAATAACAGCAAAATTAATGGCAGATTTACTGGAAACAGCTGGTGCCAATCGGGTCATTACCATGGACTTACATGCCCAACAAATTCAAGGCTTTTTCAATATTCCGCTAGATCATCTTCAAGCTGGGCCAATCCTAGCCGACTATTTCCAAGAAAAAGGGTTAGATGAGCCTGTGATTGTTTCTCCTGATATGGGTGGTGTACCTAGAGCGAGAGCCATGGCCGAGAACTTAAATTGTCCGATAGCCATAATTGATAAACGTCGTCCCGATGCCAATGTGGCCGAAATAATGAATGTTGTCGGAGATGTTGAGGGGAAAACGGCTATCATGATTGACGACTTGATTGATACTGCAGGAACTATGTCACTAGCGGCGGAAGCCCTATTAAAGCATGGGGCTAAAGATGTATACGCATGTTGTACACATCCTGTCTTAAGTGGCCCTGCAGTAGATAGATTGAGTAAATCACCCATTAAAGAAATAGTGGTTACTAATACAATTCCACTTCCAAAAGAAAAAGAACTGGATAAAATTAAAGTTCTATCAGTGGCTCCTTTAATTGGGGAAGCAATTTTAAGGGTTCATAACAGAATGTCTGTAAGCACTTTATTTGAAGATGACTAATGTTTGACTAATTTCGCAAAAATAGATATACTAATGTTTGGTATATTTTTAACATAGATATTAAGCGCGAAAAGAAAGGGGTATTATAGATGGATAGAAAAGAATTACAGGTAAAAGAGCGGACAGTGACTAGAAAAAGTGAAGTTAAGAAATTAAGAACTAACAATGAAATTCCAGCTGTTTTATATGGCAAAAACATCGAAAGTAAAAAATTAAGCATTGAAAAAAGAGAACTGCTAGATGCATTATCTACCGCTGCTGGAGATAACGTTCTATTGGACTTAAAACTAGATAATGGAGAATCTTATCCAGCAATTTTTAAGGAAATTCAAAAAGATCCAATAAAAGGGTTTTTTATCCACATTGACTTCCATACTATTGACTTAAAAGAAACCTTACAAGTTAGTGTGCCACTTAACATTGAAGGTGAGCCTGTGGGTGTTGAAAATGGAGGTATTCCACAGTATCAGCTTAGAGAAATTGAAATCGAATGTCTACCTACCCAAATACCAGATCATATTGAGGTCGACGTTAGTAATATAGATCTAAACGAAAGCATTAATGTAGGTGATTTACCACTACCAGAAGGCTCAGAGCTGGTTACTGAACCCGAAGAAACAGTCATGTCAGTAGTTGCGCCAGAAACGGAAGAAGAACCGGATACAGAAGAAGATGAAGAAGGCGAAGAAGACGTTGAAGAAGAAAGTGAAGAAGAGGAAGAAGAATCTGAAGAGTAATTGGAACAAGAGGGCGCATGTAAATGCGCCCTTTTAAATTGGTATTAAATGAACTAGGAAACTATGGGAGGTATTATATGAAGTTAATAGCCGGCCTTGGAAATCCAGGCAAAAAATATCAGTACAACAAGCATAATATAGGTTTTATGGTAATTGACTACTTCGCAAAACAGCATGGTTTATCGGTTACCAAACTTAAACATCAGTCCATGTGGGATGAGCTCCGCCTAGAAGGTGAAAAAATCGTTTTAATAAAGCCTTTAACTTATATGAACAGAAGTGGGCATGCTATTAAACTTTGGAAAGACTACTTTAAGATTGAAAATCAAGATTTGTTGATTATTTATGACGACTTGGATTTGGAACTAGGGGATTTGAGAATGCGTCCTAAGGGTGGCACAGGTGGTCATAACGGATTAAAGTCTATTGTGTCAACTTTAGGTGGTAAAGAATTTCCCAGAATTAGATTCGGAATTGGCCGTCCTGCTAGCCAAGAGTCAACATCTTCTTATGTATTAAAAGATTTTACTAAAAAAGAGTTTGAAACCATAAATAATAAATTCCCTGACTTGTCAAAAGGTATTGAACTGTTTTGCAAAGAAGGCATTAACGAAGCTATGAATTTCGTTAATAGCTTGCAAAACTAAGCTAAAGTTTTAAAGTTGCATACGGTTAAAGAGGCAAAGAAAATTAGTCCTTGACATTTAAACAACCCCCTGTTTTAATAATACTTGGGAGTAATTTTTTTTAATAACTTAAAAAGGGGGAATTTTATTAATGGCAGGTCAAAGTGAAACACCTACCCCACAAACGCCACAGACCCCAGAAGGGTCAGGTTTGTTTGAGAGAATTCTGAATTTTATTGAAAGAGTAGGAAACAAACTTCCTCATCCTATCATTTTATTTTTCATTCTAGCTGGTTTAACTATCGTAGCTTCTTGGTTGGTATCAGCTGCTGGAGTAACTGTTGAACATCCAGGTACTGGCGAAACAGTTGAAGCTGTCAATTTAATATCAAGATATGGCTTTGAAAGAATAGTCACTGAAGCAGTTGATAATTTTGTTGGTTTTGCACCCTTAGGTGTTGTACTAGTAGCTATGCTAGGAGTTGGAGTAGCAGAGAAATCCGGACTCATAAATTCAGTGTTGAAATCTTTAATATTAGGCGCTCCTATGAAATTATTGACAGTAGCAGTAGTTCTAGTAGGTATTTTGTCCAGTGTTGCTACTGACGCAGGTTATGTAGTGGTAGTTCCCCTAGGTGCAATTATTTTCGCAGCCAAGGGACGCCATCCCATGGTTGGTTTGGCCGCAGCCTTCGCTGGTGTATCAGGTGGTTTCAGTGCCAACTTGATTATAACCAGTTTAGATCCATTGTTGACAGAACTTACAAGGGATGCTGCCGAAACATGGGTTGACAGTTATCCCATGGCTCCTTCTGTTAACTTGTGGTTCATGATGGCATCGACGATCATAATCTCAGCAGTTGGTGCCATAGTAACAGAAAAGATAGTTGCCCCCCGTTTTGGAGAGTATACTGGTGATTACAAGCCAGAACTTGAACCTCTTAATAATCAGGAGAAAAGCGGTATCAAAGCAGCAGTTATTACTTTAATTATTTTGCTTGCTTTATTACTAGTGATGGCTGTTCCTGCAGATGGCCTTCTCCGTGATGATGAAGGTTCACTGACTTCTATGCAAGCACCTTTAATGGGTGGTATGGTACCGATTATCATGGTACTATTCCTCTTACCTGGTATTGCTTATGGCTATGCTGCCAAAACAGTCAAAAACAGCACAGATGTAGCAAAATATATGTCAGAGGCTATGTCGGATATGGGTGGTTATGTGGCCTTGGCTTTTGCCGCCGGTCAGTTTGTCAAATACTTCGAATGGTCACAGATAGGTACAATCCTGGCTGTTGCAGGAGCAGATTTCTTGCAGGCCATCGAATTTACAGGAATACCATTATTAATTGCCTTTGTAATCGTGGCAGGCTTTATCAATCTATTTGTTGGAAGTGCTTCTGCTAAATGGGCAATTATGGCTCCAGTATTTGTTCCTATGTTCATGGAATTAGGTTATGCTCCAGAACTAACACAAATGGCTTATCGTGTAGGAGACTCTGTCACCAATATAATTACACCACTAATGCCATATTTTGCAGTAATCATCGCATTTGCCAAGAGATTTGACGAAAAAGTCGGAATTGGTACACTTATTTCTACAATGCTTCCGTACTCCATTGTATTCTTGATTACTTGGACTATAATGCTAATTTTATGGTATGCGCTAAACTTACCAATCGGACCAGGTGGACAAATGTTTGTCTAATCAAGTAGGGTACACTGATGATTCGTGAATGGAAATCCAATAGTATTTTATGTAATATACTCCCCTGGGTGAATCCAGGGGAGTATTTACTTGCATGAAAATTATTGATTCTTATGTAGATTAATCATGATTTCAATTAAAACACTATAAAGTAAAGGCCAATCCCAATTATTAAAATACCACCGATTAATTCTCCTTTACCTCTTAGAATAGACTGGAGTTGCTGCCCCAAAAATAATCCAAATCCTGTCATAACTAAAGCTACAACTCCAAATATCAAAGCCGTTAAAAGTGATGCGGCACCTGCTAATCCTAAAGTAAACCCAGCAGTTAAGGCATCGATACTGACAGAGACTGAAAAGATTAATAGTCCGGTCCCTTTGGTGAAATCTATAGTTTCTTCATTTTCCTCTTCAGCTAGGTACTGACTAATCATGCGATATCCGATAAATATTAATAGGCCGCCACCCAAGATTTCCCCCAATTCCTCTAAATAACCTGCCAGTAGATCACCTAGATACAGACCGAGAAGAGGCATAGCAACATGGAAAAATCCTACCAGTAAAGATATTTTTCCAACTCGGCTCAAGGTCATTGATTTTGTCCCAATTCCTAGAGAAACTGAAAATGCATCTGAGGCTACAGCTAATGCTATTAGAGTTGTTACCCATAAATCTATCATATTATTCCTCCTATAATACCTTATCGTTCTTGTTTTACAGGCTATGTCAACACGGATATATAACAGCGAATTGATAAAACAACTAGCAGTTAGTTTAACACCAAAGTCAGTTACTATACAACTTGTCGGTTGAGAAATTGTTCTGTAATATTCAATTGAAATGTAATTAATAATACACTTTAGGGGTGTTTCTTTGGATTTATTATTTACAATAATTATCGCATTAATAATTATATATCTGTATAATTGGGGGATTTTTTTAATCAATTATCGAACTTATAATATAAAAGCATTAATAAACTATTTATCACCTATAGTCGAAGAATTTATTAAAACTATCCTTGGTTTTGTTATAGCAAATACGATTATTGGTGTTCATGTAGGCATTGGGATAGCAGAAGGTTTAAAAGATTTGTATGTCGATAGAAGCTGGGGAGCTTGCATGGCTTCTATTATTGGTCATTCTTTTTTTGGGAGTGTGACCTTGGGGATCTATAGATTGACTGGATATTTGATTTTAGGTATTATCTTAGGCGCTGTAGTACATATAGGATGGAATTCCTTGATTTTAAGTATTAACCAGGAAAAGACTTTAAAATAGTTGACATATGGAAAAGTTAAGCATATAATTTCCTAGAAATCAATTCAATCCTTAAAAATATCTAAATATTATCTTAAGTTATCAAAGTTATCAACAAAGCTTATTATATAAATCCGTAAATTAGCGGGGGGACAGATATGAGCTATTTGGTTGACATAATTCCTTATGAAAATAGTTTACAAAATATTATTGAAGATTTTTCTCCTAGGCGTAAGCGGAGTACTAAGCAGATGGTATCAGGTATTAGCGGAAGTGAATTTCCATTAATACTGGCAGGATTGTTTAGAGCTTATGGCCGGCCAATCACTCTAATAACATATGATAATTACAGAGCGGAAAGCTTATATTCAGATTTAGTTACACTGTTGGACAAAGAACAAGTTTATATCTATCCGGAGCATCAAGTATATCCTTTTGAACTAGCCTGGCAAAGTAGAGATGTAAATAACGAAAGAGCCCAGGTCCTACAAGCTATGTTAAGTAAAAAATCTGCTGTTTATATATTTTCATTGAAGTCTGCTAAAGAAAAGCTATCTCCCGCTCAAGTTGTAAAACAGACATTTCTTAACCTTGAAGTTGGGAATGAAAAGCTTTCTCCAACTATGATTGCAGAAAAACTTACAGGATTAGGTTATGAAAATACTTCTATGGTTGAACAAAAGGGGCAGTTTAGTCATAGAGGAGGCATCATTGATGTTTTCCCTGTGGCAAGCGAACTACCTGTCCGAATAGAGTTTTTTGATGACGAGATAGAGTCAATTAGAGCTTTTGACCTAGCAACTCAACGATCTTTAAAAGAGTATAATAGCCTGGTAGTTGGACCAGGAAGTCAGCTTGTAATAGGAGATAATACTAATTTATCTCAGGCATTGAATCAACTGACTCGTGAATTTGAGCTACAAAAAGGTAAATTAATGAAAGATGGAATTACTGATCGATCCGAGGAATTAGAAGAGAGGATCAACAGGGATTTAAGTTCCTTAGAAAACGGGATCTCATTACCTCATTTTCATAGATATTTATCTTATTTTTACCCAAAAAATTATGGTACGATAATAGATTTTTTACCAACAAACTCTTTGTTTTGGGTTGATGAGCCTAATAGGATTAAAGAAAGTGACGAGTTTTATAATAATGAAATAACAGAATTAGCGGAATCTCTAATTGAAGAAGGTAAAATTCTTCCTGGAGAAAGTAATTTATTTTATTCTATTGAAGATGTGTTGTCAGGAAACCCCTTTGATACAATTTATTCTGCTAATTTTTTACGCCAGAATCCATTTGAAAATGTGTCCCAGGCTACTAATATGTCAGTTAAGTCAATGAATCAGTTTTATGGTCAGTGGGATTTTTTTCTAAAAGAAATGAAACAGTGGATGAATAACAATTATCGCATCATCTTGTTTTCACCTACCCCGGAAAGTGCTAGAACATTATATGAAAATTTAAAGAAGGAAGAAATCGGTGCGACTATTGTGGAGAAGGGTAATACTAAAACAGAAAATCAAGTTGTTATTGCTGTAGGAGATTTAAAAAGTGGTTTTATATTACAGGAAAGTAAATTAGCGGTAATTACTTATGGAGATTTATGGGGACATCAAAAGAAGAAAATACGTAGCAGAAAACGTGATAAGTCAGAAGATAAAGCAGTGAAAGTATCTGATTATCGTGAACTTCAAGTTGAAGATTATGTAGTTCATGAAAAACATGGAATCGGCAAGTATATGGGAATAAAAACGTTAGAAGTCGGTGGCTTGTATAAAGACTATCTCCATATCAAATATGCCGGGAATGACAGCCTGTATGTTCCCACAGAACAAATTGATGAGATTCAAAAATATGTTGGTAAGGAAGGAAAACCTCCTAAGCTTTATTCTCTAGGAAGTAGTGAATGGCAAAAAGTAAAACAAAGAGTAAAATCTTCAGTCAAAGAGTTGGCAGAGGATTTATTAAAATTATATGCCGAACGAAGTTCGCGTAAGGGATACGCATTTAGCCAGGACACACCATGGCAAAAAGAGTTTGAAGATTATTTCCCTTATGAGCTAACTCCGGACCAAAAAAAGGCCATTTCTGAGATCAAGGAGGATTTAGAATCTGAACAACCTATGGACAGATTATTATGTGGGGATGTAGGGTACGGGAAAACAGAAGTAGCAATGAGAGCAGCCTTCAAAGCTGTCATGGAGGGGAAACAAGTCTGTGTCTTAGTACCAACAACCATTTTAGCACAACAACATTTCCAAACTTTTAAAGAGAGGTTTGCACCATATCCTGTTGATATTCGTGTTATAAGCCGTTTTAGTAGTCAAAAGGATGAGAAACTAGTTAAAGAAGAAATGAAAGAAGGCAATGCTGAGATTATCATTGGAACACATAAACTGTTAAATAAATCAGTCAAATTTAGAGACTTAGGTTTATTAATAATAGACGAAGAACAGCGATTTGGAGTTCAACATAAAGAAAAAATTAAAATGCTTAAAAAGAATTTAGATGTGTTGACTATGACAGCTACGCCAATTCCAAGAACTTTGCATATGTCTTTAGTTGGAGTTAGAGATTTAAGTGTGATTGAAACTCCTCCGGAAGGACGCTTTCCTGTACAAACTTATGTTATGGAACATTCTCCTCAATTAATTAGAGAAGCCGTTAACAGGGAAATTAGCCGAGAAGGCCAGGTTTATGTTGTTCATAACAGAGTGAAGGGTATAAATAAAGTAGCAAAGGAAGTAGCTGATTGGGTGCCTGATGCCAAAGTAGGTGTTGCTCATGGTCAGATGCCCGAAAAACAATTGGAACGAGTTATGTTAGACTTTTACGAAGGTAAATATGATGTACTAGTGTCTACTTCCATAGTAGAAGCTGGATTAGACATTCAAAATGTTAATACAATCATAATTTATAATGCAGATCGTATGGGCTTAAGCCAGCCATACCAGTTAAGGGGCCGAGTAGGAAGAAGTAATCGAATGGCATATGCATATTTAACTTATCAGAAAGATAAAGTATTAACACAAGAAGCAGAAAAACGCTTAAAAGCAATCAAAGAGTTTACAGAACTGGGGTCTGGTTTTAAGCTCGCTTTACGTGACTTAGAAATTCGGGGAGCAGGCAATATACTAGGGCCAGAACAACATGGACATATTATGGCCGTAGGTTTTGATATGTACACAAAAATGCTGAAAGATGCTATTAAAGAAATTTCTCAGGAAAGTCAAACTCAAGAAGAAACCACCAAGATTCAAGATGACAAAACTGAAGTTGAAAAACCAGAAGAAGTAAAAGTGGAGTTGAATATTAATGCTTATTTACCAACAACTTATATTTCTGATCATGAACAAAAGATAACTATTTACAAAAAAGCAAGAAGTATTAACTCCTATAGTGAAGCTAATGACTTGGAAACGGAGTTAAAAGACCGATTTGGTTCATTACCTCAAGAAGTTAAAAACTTGCTAGATATTACTCGCCTGAAAGTTCTTGCCCGGGAAACAGGTATCATTTCTATTACCAGGCAAGGCTATTGGGTACACTTGGACTTAGATCCTCGTCAGAAAATTAGTGGGGAAAATTTAATAAAATTAACTACAAAATTCCCTGGGAAAATCACAGTTTCTTCTCAAACAGATGGATTAACCTTAAAAGTAAACGTTAAAAACTTAAAAGATTCGGGTTTAATGGACATGATCAATAAAGTTGCCGAATCTTTGCTAGAGTTGGTAGCGTAACTGAAACTGAGGATGATTTTGTCTTTCTTGTATAAAAAGCACCAGCTAAATAAATACTAATTGTTGCAACCAATAATGTACCCCAATAAAGGAGGTAAAACTGTGAAGGCAACCGGCATTGTTCGCAGAATAGATGATCTGGGCAGGGTAGTTATACCAAAAGAAATCAGAAGGACTTTGAGAATAAGAGAAGGTGATCCCCTGGAGATTTTCGTTGACCGAGAAGGGGAAGTGATATTAAAAAAATATTCTCCAATAGGTGAATTGGGAGAATTTGCAGAGGAATATGTTGAATCAATTCATGAAACTACCGGACATATAGCATGTATATCTGATCGAGATATGATTATCTCAGTTGCTGGGACTGCAAAAAAAGAATTTTTAAATCGTCCACTATCACCTGCTGTGGATAGGGCTATGGAAGAGCGGCAATCAGTGAAAATTGAAGATTCAGCAGATCATCCCTACTATCAAGAAGCTGAAGATGAGCAGAGAAGTAGATTTAAATCAGAAGTCATTGCCCCTATAATTGCCCAGGGAGATGCTATCGGTGCTGTAATAATTGGTACTAAAGAAAAAGATTATACAATGACAGATCAGGAATTAAAAATTGCAGAAACCGCAGCAGGATTTTTAGCAAAACAAATGGAACAGTAAAGGGAGCGCTAGTTTTGCGCTCCCTTTCGTTTTATCATTAAAAGTTTAATAGGGGAGGGGAGCTTATGATAAGTCAAAACAGAATATGCTTTGATATTCTGATAGTAACACAACCGGTTACTAAACATATCAGTCTAGAATATTATCGTAAGTTAATGAATTCAAACTGTAATATCCTGGTTTCTAACAGTAAATCTAAAATTATAGAGTTTTTACAATCAGAGCAAATTCATTATCAAATTATTGAACAAGACAGTATAGATACTTGGGGAACTAATGGTATTTTTTACATAACTGATAATCGTAAAGATAATAATATTTCACAAATCTTGTCACTAGCGAAAGAAAGAGGAGTGGACATTGATATCAATTTTTTAGGCCCACAGGAAGAACTGTCATTGCTACCTCTTAAAATGGTGATGGAGAAATTAAGGGGTCCTGGAGGATGTGAATTTGACAAAAAACAAACTCACCAAACCCTAAAGCCCTATTTGATCGAAGAAGCTTATGAAGTTATTGAAGCAATTCATGAACAAAATCCTGACAGTGTTTGTGAAGAACTAGGAGATCTTTTATTACAAGTCATTTTTCATGCACAAGTTGCTGAAGAACAAGGTGAGTTTCAGCTGGATGAAGTTTTAACCAAATTAAAAGATAAATTAATAACACGTCATCCTCATGTATTTGGTGGAAAGTATGCTCAAACTGGTACTGACCCTCTTTCTTGGGAAGAAATTAAATTAGAAGAACAACAAAATAATCGGAAATCTCCAAATCAAAATGAAATCGATGATCGAGAAGGCAATAAACATCCAAGAGAATCTAAATCAGTGCTTGATAAAGTTCCACAGGCCGCCCCTGCCTTAGTTAAAGCGGAAAAAATACAAAAGATAGGCAAAAAAATGGGTTTTGATTGGGAGAACTCCTCTGGAGCTTATGAAAAGGTGAATGAAGAGTTTACAGAATTACAAGATGCATACCAACAAGAAAATTGGGAAAAGCTAGAAGAAGAAATTGGAGATATTATTTTTTCCTTGGTTAATTTAGCTAGATTTTTTAATATTTCAACCGAAGTTAGCCTGGAAAGGACTAATGAGAAATTTAGGCGACGTTTTAGATATATCGAAGATAAAGTTAGGAAGCAGAACGAGAAATTTTCCAATTATTCCCTGGAAGAACTTGACAATTATTGGGATGAAGCAAAAAAAAGAGGGATTTAGCGGATTTTTTCGCGATTTTAGCAGGAATTACAAAAAAATCCTCGAATAGCTAGAAAAGGAGATTAAAGTTCAGTATTGGCGGTTCAAAAGACTAATTTTTAGGAGGGATTTACTTTATGAACAAAACTGAACTTATTAGTAAAGTTGCAGAAAGAAGTGAAATGACTAAAAAAGACACAGAAAAAGTTGTCAACGAGGTTTTCGATGTAATTTCTGATCAGTTGGCAAAAGAAGACAAAGTGCAGTTGATTGGTTTTGGAACTTTTGAGGTGAGGGAGAGAGCTGCTAGAGAAGGTCGAAATCCATCTACAGGTGAAGTAATTCAGATTGAAGCTACTAAAGTTCCAGCTTTTAAAGCAGGAAAAGCTTTAAAAGAAAAAGTGAAAAATGGATAAGCAATCGTAAAGTAGAACATAATTTTAAGCGGGCCCATTGGCCCGCTTTTATTATATATATTGTATATCTCCCTACCAAGTATCAGATACTAATAAAAAACTTGGAGGGACAGTCCATGAATATTTCTATTAAAGCTTTATTTGGCATGCTACTATTAACGACTGCGCTAATACTGGGGGGATGTGGCCCAGGTGAAGAAGAAGGGCCCGAAGGTGCGCCCAATGGAGAAGTCGAAGATGATGAAGCCGTTCCTGATATTCCAGAAGAAATTAGAGAAACCGAAGGAGAAGAACCAACCTTACAGGTCTTTTTACATGAAGAAGAACAAGTAGAAGAAATGGAATTTGAAGAATACTTAAAAGGTGTTGTGGCAGGAGAAATGGAACCGGACTGGCCGAAAGATGCCCTGGCAGCTCAAGCAATTCTTGCTCGAACCTTTACTTTGCACAAAATCTCTGAAGACGGTGGAGTTCCTGATAGAGACGCACATGCATCCACTGATATTGAAGAATTTCAAGCTTATAGTGAAGAGGATATTACTGAAGAGGTGGAGCAAGCTGTAGAAGATACTCGGGGCGAAGTCGCTGTATATGAAGATAACTTTATTAGAAGCTGGTTCCACGCTTTTGCTGGTCCTAAAACAGCTACAGCTGAAGAAGGACTTGGCTATGATGAAGAAGATCCCCCTTACATTCAAGTTGTTGACAGCCCGGGAATGGATATTGTACCAGAAGAAGAAAAAAATTGGGAAGAGAGCTTTTCCCATGACGAGATTAGTTCCGCTGTAGAAGCCGTTACTGGCGAAAGTCCTGAAAGTATAGAGCAGGTGGAAATTGTAGAGGAAGGCCCATCTGGAAGAGCCATGGAACTTGATATTGGCGGAGTGCAAGTTCCAGCACCGGAACTCAGATTAGAACTAGGCAGTGAGGTGATGAGGTCTACTTTCTACGATGAAGATGATATAGAGGAAGGAGAAGATGAAGTTACTTTTTCTGGCGTGGGTTTTGGCCACGGTGTAGGCATGTGTCAATGGGGTGCTAAAGCACTGGTTGAAGAAAACAATTCTCCAGAAGAAGTTGTGACTTACTTTTATGAAAATGTTAGCATTGTAGATTTATGGGAATAGAGATACTCTATTCCCTTTTTTTTTGGTGTTGTGTACTCAAAGTACCCAACCTGAGCATTTATAAGTGGAATTGAAATTATACAGTTTTTAACATTTAACTTTTATACAGCTTTTTAAGTTTAAAATAGTCATAAAAGCGGACTTTTGCTAGTAAAATGTAACAGGATAACTTACGGACAAGGGGGGCGAAAGATGGAAGAAAGGTTAGAAGAGACGAGTCATAAACTGATTATAACTGATAGGGAATATACTGAGATAACAGGAGTGCTTCATGTTGACAGCTTTGATGAAGAAGAGATTGTTTTAGAAACTGAATTAGGTTTATTAGCTTTAAGAGGAGAAAAGCTAGATATTAAAGAACTCAACCTAGATGATAAATTATTAACAGTTGAAGGAGTAATTCTTGAAGCAGCTTATTCCGATGAAGCTAGTCCTCAAGACCGCGGAAAAGGAATTTTTAGCAGGATCTTCCGATAAGCAGGTGGTAACAATGACTGATATTAGAGGGCAATTTGTTTTGTTTTTAATATTTGTTGTTACTGGAATGATCATGGGAATAGTTTTTGATTTTTTTCGAGTATTCCGTAGTAGAAAAAAATTCCCTAAGATTTTAAAACATTTTACTGATTTGATCTACTGGGTTTTTGTATTTTTGTTATTAGCTACAGTTTTGTTAGTAAGCAATTGGGGTGAAGTTAGGGCTTATGTATTTGTTTTTACAGGTGTTGGCATAATTGCATATTATATTTGGATTAGTAAATCAATTATTGAAGGTTATGTAGTATTTTTTTATGTATCAGAACAAGTTATTGATAAATTTTTTTCTGCTCTTCAAAAAACTATCATAATAATTTCTATCCCTGTTCAATTCATTTTAAGAGCATGTTGTATGATATTAAACATTATTAAGAGGGCTGTAATTTTAATAACTTCTAAAATTATTGGTTTGGTCAAGGTTATTCTATCTAGGTTAAATATTTTCAATAAGAAGGAATAAATGTAGATAACCGAGAAAATATTGGATATATAAGGCTAAATTTCGCAGGCCAAGCCATATTTAAGAAGAAATTTATGGGCTAATTTATATAAACCATGAACAGGGGTGGATGATTTATGAATAAAATTACTGAATTTCCCCGTAAAAGTGGTAGACAAGCAAAAAAACAGGTTAATACAATTAAACATGGTGCCCCTAAAAGGGATAACAATTCAAAATCAGGTTTTAAAGATAAAATGATTAGTATTTTATTAATTGTAGCTGTGGTATATTTTGCTTTTTTAATTATTGATCAGGGAATTAAATATTATCAATTAGTCCAGCAAAGAGAGGATTTAAAGACGGAAATTGAACAAGCAGAGCAAGAGAAAAAAGAGTTAGAAGAAGAAGTCGAACAACTGCGAGACCCGCAATACATAGAAATACTCGCCAGAAGAAAATTTGGTCTTATAAGAGAAAGTGATATATTATTGGAAATTCCACTTGAAGAGGAATAGTTATTAGTTGGGCAGTTCTTGACTAGTTCAAATGTTTGCGGTATAATCACCATTAAGAATTTACTGGGGAGGAATAAAATTAATCATGTCCTTGAAAGTTGGAAAAACTGTAGAAGGTGTAGTAAAAGGGATTACAAATTTTGGAGCTTTTGTTGAACTTCCGGGAGGTGAAACTGGATTAGTCCACATTTCGGAAGTGGCCGATACTTACGTTAAAGATATTCGCAAGTTCATAAGTGAAGAAGAACATGTAAAAGTAAAAGTGCTTAGCATTGATGGAGACAAAATTGGTTTGTCATTAAAACGAGTCCGGGAAAACAAAGAAAAGCATGTTTCCTTTGAAGATAAGATGGCCAAGTTTTTACGAGAAAGTGATGAGCGTCAGCGCGACTTAAGAAAAAATACGGAAGGTAAGCGTGGAAGTCGCGATACTAAAGCGTTTAATTAATTAACTAACCAGTAGCTATTACACAGTAATTAACAGTGATTAAGTAAGAAACAGAGCGCAACATGCGCTCTGTTTTTTTAAGGATTAATTCATTATTTGGGGGGCCTTCATTGAAAAGTCAAAGGCCGTATTTCCAAAAAGGGAAGTACATAAATCAAATTGATACTAACAGAATCCTGGATTCTTTATTTGATGCAGTATTAGTTATTAACCACTCTGGAGTAATAACTTATATTAATAAAGTTGTTGAACAAGTGCTGAAAATTGAAGGCGAGACTTTGGTTGGATATGATTACCGTGAACTTTTAAAGTACAGTTACACCTATGAGTTTGAAAATTTTTCAATTTTTGAAACTGCTTTATCAGAAAGGAAAGCAGTTCATGATAAAGAGTTACACCTAATTGATTCTGAGAATAATGAAGTGATTATTAAGGGTAACACTTATCCAATATATGAAGGCGAAAATTTCTTAGGTGTTATAGGTGTTTTCAGAGACATTACACGTGAAAAGGAATACCAGGAACAAACAAAAAGATGGGAAGAAAAATTTACTCAGGCAGAAAAGCTAGCTATTGTAGGTGAAATGGCGGCGGGGACCGCTCATGAAATAAAAAATCCTCTTGCTACAATCAAAGGGTTTTTACAATTGTTAGAAAGTAATGAGTTACCAGAATCTAAGAGAAAAGAATATTTAGCTACTATCACAGATGAAGTTAACAGAATGGAGCAACTTGTAAAAGAGTTTTTGCATCTATCTAAACCTTCTAATCAAGAAGAACATGAAACAAATGAAACAGTGTCTTTGTGTAAAGTGTTCCAAAAGACTTTGATTTTTTTTAGCCCCCAATTTAAAAATAAAAAAGTTATGTTAAATATTAAATGTCCAGGACACCCTATATATCTACGGGGGAAATCTGATAAATTACAACAAGTATTTATAAATCTGATAAAAAATTCTTTGGAAGCCATGGAAAAGATACCTCAGGATTGTAGGAAACTAACCATCAAGGTGGATATTTATAAATCAAATAATAAAGATGATAAAAATGAAAAAGTGATCTTAGAATTTATAGATACTGGCCCAGGGATTCCCAAAAATATTATGAATAAGCTGTTTTCCCCTTTTGCCACTACTAAGGTTAGAGGTACTGGCCTGGGATTGCCTGTCAGCATACAAATTATTCAGAATTTAGGAGGGTATCTAGTAGCAGAGAATAGCCCCTTGAGGGGTGCTTGTTTTCGTATTGAACTCCCTTTATATGATGTTGATGGAGTTAACAGTATATGTAGAAATGTTTATATACCATATTGTGAAAGGGTGGCTGATTATGACAAACCAGATTAAAGCTGCGATTGATATAGGAAGCAATTCAATTAGGCTGCTAATAGCTAGAGTCAATAAAAATGGACTAGAGGAGCTATATAGGGATGTCCAAACTACTCGGTTAGGGGAAGGAATTCAACACTATGAAAAATTAACCCAAAGATCAATCAACGATTCTGTCCATGTACTTAAGGAATATTATCAGATAATCCATCAGTATCAAGTAAACGAAACTAAAATTGTTGCCACCAGTGCAATAAGGGAAGCATCAAATAATCAAGAGTTTTTTAATGAAGTTAACAGAGCCATAGCTCAACCAATCAATATCGAAGTAGTAGATGGAATTAGGGAAGCAGCCCTTAATTACAAAGGTGCTACTATGGAATTAACAGAAGATGCCTTTGTTTTTGATCTAGGTGGTGGGAGTCTTGAAATAATACCTCAAGATCCAAATTCTATGGCTAGCTTTCCCATAGGTGCTGTTAAAGCAACTGAAAGTTACTGTGATGAAGAAGGGCGTATTAGAAATCACGAAGACTTAAGGAAAGCAGTCCAAAAAATAATCACTACAGAAATATTAAGTGCATATCAAGAAAATATACAGGTAGTTGGTGTTGGCGGAACGGCCACTTATTTGGCAAAGGCTTATAAAAAACTCCCAGTTTATAAAAAAGAGGATATTCATGGAACATATCTGAGTAGGACTGACCTAAATAATTTATTGAAGGGTATGGAAAAGTATGATTTGGAACAACGTGTTGATGAATTTTTTCTCACACCTAACAGGGCAGATATAATAATTGCAGGAGGTTATATAATAAATTATTTACTTCAAGAGATTGGCGCGAAAGGATATTGGGCTAGTGACAATGATATGTTAATGGGGCTGATTTTGGAGATTTAAACTTTTTGATTCGAGATCAATACTGAGAATTTGACAAATATGTTTACTTAAGTTATAATTATAATCACTGTCGACGCGGGGTGGAGCAGTCTGGTAGCTCGTCGGGCTCATAACCCGGAGGCCGCAGGTTCAAATCCTGCCCCCGCAACCAAATAGCTTAAAAACCGGACCAAAAAGGTCCGGTTTTTTTGTTATAAAATACATAAAGGATGTCGAGAAAAAAATTTGACTTATACTAAAGTTTTGACATTCTTCCAGTTCCTCACCCTTTATAATTGTTAAGCACACAATCAAAGTTTAAGGTGGGTGAGGATTTTGGCTTATGAAACTGAATATATTAAAACTTATGAAAGAACCTATAAACAAGCTTATCAACCTTTAGATACTTCTAAAAGTGCTACTCCACGTACAAAATTGTTGGTGACTTTTTGGGAAAAATTCCGTGAATTATTTATTAAATTATTTAACGGTGTCACAAGTTTATCAACTCTATATTTATTAACGGGTTTTTTACTTGGACGAGCTGAGGTTAGAGGTGGTCTAATACCATTGGTGTTAGCATATTTACTAGCACTAAGGCTTGAAAAAGCCAGTTATTTTTCGGCTGCATTTATTGGGTCTCTAATAGGTATCCAATTGACCCACGGGATAGAAGGAACTGTTACTGTTATTATACCAGCAATGATTTATTTACTGTGGGAAAGAAGAAGTCTTGGGAACAAACCAAAAATAGGAACTGTTATATTCGTTGCTTCTTTTATGGTAACTTCATGGTTTTACGGTGGACTGCCTGGAAGTTTTCCTTTTAACCTGCTACCTTTAGCCATAGAGGGTGGTTTATTGGTAATCTTTGCTGTCTTGCTAATGCCTGGTTTGCAATTTATTGAGTCAAAGAGGAAAACTGATAACATTGAAAAAGAAGAAATAGTTAGCATTATTTTGTTAGCATCCATGGCTTTTATGGGTTTACAAGGTATTATGATTGGCCCTTATTCAATTCCAAGATTGGTGAGTTTATTAGCTGTGCTAATTGTTGGATATAGGTATGGCGGAGGACAAGGTGCCGCGGCTGGCGCTATATTAGGCACTATAACTAGTTTCTATAGTCTGTCCCAAATTAGCATTGGAGCGTTAACTTTAAGCGGTCTATTGGCTGGTATTTTTAAAGATTTTGGGAAGTTGAGCTCGACTTTTGCATTCATTTTTTCATCTGGGTTAGTGGTATTTTACCTTGGAGAGCCCTTTGTTATGCTGCACTTTTTACAAGAAATTTTAATTATTTCTGTAATATTCTTAGTAATTCCTGAAAGATTTTTCTATAAAATTACACCTTCTCCAATCTCTCATGGATCTAAAATGGTAAGTGATAGAAAGATGGATCAAATTATCAATCATAAATTTTATGAATTTGCTAGCTTATTCTCCGATATGGCTAAAGTATTTGAACCTAATTCAAATGAACAAGATTATCATGACAGTAGTGAAATTGAAGATTTTGTCCAAACTGTAGTCAACCAGGTTTGTGGTGGATGTTCCAAAGTATCTTATTGTTGGGAGAAAAACTTTTTTGTAACTTATAAAAACTTTTTAAATGTGATAAGCAAGGTGGATAGTGGAAAAAAATTACACAGAGACGAATTACCCGAATACTTACAAGAATCTTGTATTAGACCGTCTTTACTATTGGAAAATGCTGGCAGTGTATTTGATGACTATCAATTAGAGCATAATAAGGCTAAAAGTAGTGCAGCAGAAAATAAAAAATTATTATCTGAACAAATGTTTGCACTATCAGAACTTTTTAATAAAATGGCCAAGTTTAAAGTTGTTGATTCCAGTAATAACAGGGAATTAGAACAAGAAATTAGATCGGCCATTGAAAACAAGAATTTTGTTTGTGAAGAAATTTGTGTAACAGGTAAGGTTCAAGAAGATTTAACTATAGAGCTAATAATAAATTGTTCCGGGACTAAACAAGAAGATATTAAAGAAATATCAACATTAGTATCAGAGGTCGTAGGTGAAAAACTGTCACCTGTAACTTGGGACCTATATCGTGAAGACTCCAAAATAAATAACCATTACTTTATAAGGTTAAGAGCAGAACAACAGTTGCAAGTTATTACTGGTTGTATCCAGATCAATAAAGAAGGTGAACCTTTATCTGGAGATACTTACATGTCAAGGGAGCTATCAACTGGAGAACACTTGCTATTATTAAGTGATGGAATGGGGTCTGGGTCTAAAGCTAACGAGGAAAGTGAAGCCACTGTTAACTTAATTACTAAATTACTAAATTATGGTTATGATAAACAAATGGTGATAAGGTCGGTTAACTCGCTATTAGCTACTATCAATCGAGTAGATAGTTTTGCCACAGTAGATATGGCGTTAATTGACTTGTATACTGGTATTGGGGAATTTTGCAAGGCGGGAGCTGTTTCTTCCTTTATTTCAACTGCTGAAGGGGTAGAAAAGGTAGAAGCTTCCTCGTTACCTGCTGGTATCATAGAGTCAGTTGAACCTAAAAAAATGACATATAGTTTAAAACCAGGCGATTATTTATATATGGTGAGTGATGGTGTCTTTGATATGGGTGACGGTGAAAAATGGTTTGAGAAAGCAATTTCTAATTTAAAATCAAAGGACCCCCAAGAAATGGCAGAAGAACTCCTGGAAAAAGTGAAGCGCAGATATAGTTATGGAGACTTCCCTGACGATGTAACTATTTTAATCGCTAAAATCACAAGTAATTCTAAGGAATCTGAATTGGACTCTCAAACTATGGGATTAGATATATGGGAAAAGATAAATTAATGAAAGCAGGAATTAAATAAAAAATGACGAATTAACGTATATATGAAAGGATAGTATGAGGGGATTACTATGAAAGAAAAAGTTTATCAAAACATTTTTGAAAAAGGGTTAATAAAATCTGGAGACAAGGTATTAGTAGGAGTTTCTGGAGGGCCTGATTCAGTAGCCCTCCTTCATGTGTTATATGAACTAAGGCAAGAACTTCAGTTCAAATTAGTAGTTTCACATTTAAATCATGGTTTTAGGGATAAAAGTGCTGAAGAAGATGCTGATTTTGTAAAAAAACTGGCCGAAGATTTGGAATTACCGATAATTTACGACAAATGGCAGGTAAAAGATTATATTAATTACTATAAACTTTCACCACAACAAGGGGCCCGAATTCAAAGGTATAAATTTTTTGAACAAGCTGCAAAAGATTTCGGTGCAACTAAATTAGCTCTGGGCCATCATATAGATGATCAAGTGGAAACCTTTTTTTTACGCTTGATAAGAGGTGCTGGAACTCAAGGCCTTTCAGGTATGCAATTTATAAGAAAGTTAAATAATGATCTGCTGCTAATCAGGCCGTTGTTAGAGGTGTCAAAAAGTGAAATTAAAGAGTATTTACAAACTAATAAACTAAAATATAAAATAGATCCAACAAATCAAGAGACCAATTATCTTAGGAATAAGGTGAGACATGAAATTTTACCTGTCTTTCAGGATATAAACCCCAATATTAATGAAAGACTTTTAGAAACAATGGAGTTGTTAAAAGAAGAAAATGACTACTTAAACAAGGCAGCTAACGAGCTATATCAAAAGTCACAAGTTGATACTGGACGGAGTCAAAATAATACAAAACCCCTGGCTTACCAAGGACAAGAAAGAGAACTATTATTTTGCCTTAAAACATTACAAAAATCGCCTAAAGTGTTGTTACGCAGAATCTTATTAACAGCAGTTTATTCTTTTATTTCTAAAACTGACCAAGAGGACAGGCATCTAAATTCAGAAAATGTTTCAAAAAAACATATAGATGCCGTGGCGAAGATGATTGAGTTAGGCTTAACAGGCAAAGAAATAACATTACCAGGAAAAATCTACACTTTTATAGATACTCGAATGATTTCAGGTCAGTCAAAACAAGTGATGGTAATTTCAGATCAAAATTTAACATCATCATATGCTATTCAAGGGACTAAACAGGCAGAATTAGAAGTCCCCGGGTGGACTTACTGGCCTCTATCAAATATGTGGCTTTATAGTTATATAAAAGATCACAAATCAGAGCAATCGAGTCATTATCACAAAACAATTAACAGAAATTCTTTTGAAGCTACATTAGATTATGATAAGATTGATTTACCAGTAATAATAAGAAATAGAAAGGTGGGGGATCGGTTTGTTCCATTGGGAATGAATTCCCCCAAAAAATTAAAAGACTTTTTTATTGATGAAAAAGTACCCAGAAATTATCGTGACAAAATTCCTTTGTTAGTTAGCGGCCGAGGTGAAATATTGTGGGTGATAGGATATCGCATAAATGAACAGTATAAAGTTACTAAGGATACTAGAAGATATTTTTGCATTGAAGCTCAACTATCGGAGTATTAATTTAAAAATTCAGGTAATGAATAAAAGGAGGGTATACTGTGGAAAGGGCTTATGACAAAGATGCTTTTAAACAATTAATTAGTGAAGAGGAAATAAAAGATAAGGTTAAAGAATTAGGAGAACAAATTTCGCAAGACTATCAAGGACAAGAAGTGATTGCTGTTGGGGTACTAAAAGGCTCCTTTGTTTTTGCAGCAGATTTGTTGAGACAATTAAGCATACCTAATGAAATTGATTTCCTAGCTGTATCAAGCTATGGCGCTAGTACTAAATCAAGTGGTATAATTAGAATATTGAAAGATTTAGATACTAGTATAGAAAATAAACATGTGCTGATTGTAGAAGATATAGTAGATACTGGCTTGACTCTAAATTATTTATTGGAAACCTTATCTACAAGAAAGCCGGCATCACTTAAAATTTGTACTTTATTAGATAAACCTGATCGCAGAGAGGTGGATCTGACTCCCGATTATATTGGTTTTCAAATACCCGATTTATTCGTGGTAGGATATGGCCTGGACTATGCAGAATATTATCGGGATTGGCCAGCTATTTATGTTTTACCAGAAGAAGACGAGTAATAATTATTCTGATTAATGAAAATTTGATTAGTTGTTTTAGAGAATATTTTATGATAAAATACCATGATGCATATATTGTAGAGTTGTGTGTTTCAAGAGAGGAGGGCTCTAGTTGAACCGTTTTACCAGACAAGCAGTACTGTATTTACTGATACTGATGATTGTAGTTGGAATTTTTCAGCAACTTAACCAAGAACCAGAAGCGGAAGAAGACTTATTTTACAATGAATTTCTCAATAAAGTAGAGGCAGGAGAAGTAGATAGAGTAGATATTACTGAGAGGGATATTGAAGGTGAATTGACCGATGGTACTTCATTTGTGACCAGGGATCCAGGCGATCCAGAGTTGATTGAAACCTTAAAAGAGTACGAAGTTAATATTAAAGACCATGAAGTCCCCGGTCCTCCTTGGTGGGCGTCACTATTTACCTATATTATTCCTTTTGTATTACTAATAGCGATATTTTTCTTTTTTATGCAACAATCCCAAGGCGGCGGTGGACGTATGATGAATTTTGGAAAAAGTAAAGCCAAACTTCACGAAGGCGATCAGAAAAGTAACGTTAAGTTTCATGATGTGGCAGGTGCCGACGAAGAAAAGGAAGAATTAGTTGAGGTAGTGAATTTCTTAAAAGAGCCTCAGAAGTTTATCGATTTGGGTGCTAGAATTCCGAAAGGAGTTTTACTAGTTGGGCCTCCCGGTACAGGAAAAACACTACTTGGTAGAGCTGTAGCTGGTGAAGCGGGTGTACCATTCTTTAGCATTAGTGGTTCAGACTTTGTAGAGATGTTTGTAGGAGTTGGAGCATCCAGGGTACGTGATTTATTCGAAAATGCTAAGAAAAATTCACCATGTATAGTGTTCATTGATGAAATTGATGCTGTAGGTCGACAAAGAGGCGCCGGATTAGGCGGAGGTCATGATGAGCGTGAACAGACTTTAAACCAGTTACTTGTTGAAATGGATGGTTTCGACGTCAATGAAGGTATTATTGTAATGGCTGCAACAAACAGATCTGATATCCTCGACCCAGCCTTACAAAGACCGGGACGTTTTGATAGACAAATAACTGTCAATGCTCCTGACTTAAAAGGACGTGAAGAAATACTAAAGGTCCATGCCCGTGATAAACCTCTAGAAGATAACGTAGATTTAAAAGTAGTGGCTCGAAGAACTCCAGGCTTTACGGGTGCAGATTTGGAAAACTTAGTCAATGAAGCAGCTATTTATGCTGCTAGAAGAAACAAGAATAGAATTGGTATGAAAGAACTTGAAGGGGCAATAGATCGTGTGATTGCAGGTACAGAGAAGAAAAGTCGTGTAATCAGCGAATTTGAAAAGAAAATTGTTGCCTATCACGAAGCCGGTCACGCCATTGTGGGATATCTTCTACCACATACTGACCCCGTTCACAAGGTTTCTATTATTCCACGCGGAGCAGCCGGTGGTTTCACATTAATGTTACCAGAAGAAGATAGACAATTTATGACGAAAACTGAACTATTGGAACGTGTGAGCACTTTACTAGGAGGAAGAGTTGCCGAAGAGCTCAAACTCAAAGAGATTAGTACTGGAGCTCAAAACGATCTTGAGAGAGCAACTACCATTGTGAGACAAATGATAATGGAATACGGCATGAGTGAAAATTTAGGACCCATCACTTTAGGTCAAAAACAAGGTCAGGTCTTCCTGGGAAGAGATATTGCTAGAGATAAGGATTACAGTGAAAATATTGCTTATGCAATAGATAAAGAAATAAGAAACATGGTTGACAGTTCTTATCAAGAAGCCAGGGAAACATTAGAAGAAAATATTGACAAACTCGAAAAAATTGCTCAGGCCTTGATGGAAAGAGAAACCTTGGTGGCCAAAGAAATTAAAATGTTAATGGAAGGAAAAGACTTGCCTCCTATTGAAGAAAGTGAAGACACAGAAACATTAGATTTTTTAGTTGACGAACAACAAGATACGAAATCTGAATCAGACAATGAACAACAGTCCCAAGAAAACCAAGCAGATAACAATCAAAATGATTCAACAACAGAATTTGACGACGAACAACAAACTAATGATGACAATCGACCTGAAGACGATGAAGATAACGAAGAAGATAAAAACAAGGGGAACAACGACTTCAATCTTAAAATAGACTACAATAAAGAAGATAAAGATAACAAAGATAAAGATAAGTAACAATTGGATGAAACTCTCTGACAGATGAATAAAGCTTGCTACCCGGACCTAAAATGGCCGGGATAGCAAGCCTTTATCTTAATATCACAAATGTTTTGAAGAAGAATTTAATAAAAATTAATTGTCCGGCATCCTTTTAAGGAGCTGGAACGGAGGTGGAAAAAGTGCATAGCAGAGCGATAATTAATAGCAGTACTCGAAAACTTGCTGTAGGCGGATTATTGTCGGCGATCAGCATAGTTATGAGCTTTACCCCCCTTGGTTATGTACCAGTGCCTACACCCGCCGGTTCAGTCACTACCATGCATGTTCCAGTCATAATTGCGGCATTACTAGAAGGGCCTTATATAGGAACTATGGTAGGCAGTATTTTTGGATTAACGAGTTTTATCAGAGGGGCAAATTTCTTTGTAGATCCGGTGGTCGCCATTATCCCTAGGTTGTTTATTGGGATGGGGTCTTACTTTGCAATGAGGTTAACAGCTAGGCTTCTATCTGATAAGACAAAAAGAGATTTTCTCCCCTATGCAGCTGGAGCTTTTACGGGAACAGTTATAAACACAGCGGGGGTTTTATCACTTGCAACATTACGTGGGTATTTACCTGGCTATGCAGCAGCAGGTGTGGCTGTCAGTCATGGAATACCTGAAATCATTGTTGCAATAATCCTTACTATTTTAATTTGTCGCACAGTAAGGAAATTGTATTAATTTATTGAATTAATATTAAATGTTAGTTGTATTAAACTAGTGTGGTAACAATTTTTTAAAATATCTGAAAATACTGAAGGAGGGGTTAACTCGTGAAAAGTGATATCGAAATAGCTCGAGGGGCACCCATGCGGCCAATCAAGGACATCGCTTCAGAAGTTGGCATCAAGGATGAAGAGCTGGAATTATACGGTGATTACAAGGCTAAAATAACTTTTGATGCATGGAAAAGGCTTAAAGACAAACCAGATGGCAATCTGATATTGGTTACTGCCATCACTCCCACTCCAGCCGGTGAAGGTAAATCTACAACCACTGTAGGTTTGGGTCAGGCTTTAAAGCGATTGGGCAAGAACACTATGGTAGCCTTAAGGGAACCTTCTTTAGGTCCAAGTTTTGGTGTTAAAGGCGGTGCTGCAGGTGGGGGCTACTCACAGGTAGTACCTATGGAAGACATCAACTTACATTTTACTGGTGATATTCATGCTATTACTACCGCACATAATTTACTCTCGGCAGCCATTGACAACCATATTCATCAAGGTAATAATCTTGATATTGATGCACGAAGAATTAACTGGCGAAGGGTAGTTGATTTGAATGATCGAGCTTTAAGAAACACAGTTGTAGCCTTAGGTGGTAGAGGTAATGGCTTCCCTAGGGAAGATGGCTTTGATATTACTGTTGCTAGTGAGATAATGGCGATCTTATGCTTGGCAACAGATATTAAAGATCTAAAAGAAAGGTTAAGCAAAATAATAATTGGCTATACCAGGGATAGACAGCCTGTAACAGTTGCTGATCTAAAGATGCAGGGATCCATGGCAGTATTATTAAAAGATGCAATTAAGCCAAACCTTGTGCAAACTTATGAAAATGTGCCTGCTTTTGTACATGGCGGTCCTTTTGCTAATATTGCACATGGCTGCAATTCGGCCATGGCAACTCAAATGGGAGTGAAAATGTCAGATTATCTAGTGACTGAAGCTGGATTTGGAGCTGATTTGGGAGCAGAAAAATTCTTTAATATAAAATGTCGATTTGCAGGTTTAAATCCAGATGCGGCTGTTGTGGTGGCTACTGCCCGTGCTTTGAAAATGCATGGTGGAGTCGAAAAAGACAATTTAAAAGAAGAGAATTTAGAAGCATTAGAAAAAGGGTTTGAAAACTTAGAAAAACATATGGAAAACATAAATAAATTTGGTGTGCCAGCAGTAGTTGCAGTGAATAGATTCCCAACAGATACAGAAAAAGAACTAGAACTACTTATCAATAAGTGTCAAGAGAAAGGCTATCGAGTGGCATTGAGTGAAGTTTTTGCTAAAGGTGGAGAAGGTGGCGAAGAAGTCGCCAAAGAAGTATTAGACATAATTGACAGTAAAGAGTCCAATTTTAAATACTTATATGATGTTGACAAATCTATGGAAGAAAAAATAGAAACTATTGCTAAAGAAATTTATGGAGCTTCCGATGTTGAGTTTACTCCGACTGCCAGAAGAAATATTAAACAACTAGCTCAAAAAGGTCTGGATCAGGTGCCAGTATGTATGGCTAAAACCCAGTTCTCTTTTTCTGATGATCCTAAGCTATTGGGAAGGCCCAAGGATTTTAGCATAACTGTTAAACGAGTACGGATTTCAGCAGGGGCTGGCTTTGCTGTAGCCATGACTGGGGACATTATGACTATGCCAGGTTTACCCAAACAACCAGCTGCAGAAGAAATTGATATTGATGATGATGGACAAATTACAGGTCTATTTTAAGTAATCCGGGTGATATAGTTAGTTAATATGATACAGTTTATAGAAGGCTGCTCATTCGATGTCGAGCAGCCTTTTTTTGGTGTGCTTTTGCTTTGATATAACAAGGCCTTTAATAATGAAAGGGAAACTGAATATTAGCAACTTCATTTCATATAAGTATTTAAAAATATATAATGTTACTAAGTAAAATTACAAAAACCTGGATTAATACAGGACAAAATATGTTCCGTACTCTTTGATAAAGGTACCCCAGAAAAGCTGTAGTAAACAAAGGTAAGATGAGGATATCCAAAAAAGTACTAAATTGAGTTCCAAAGGATAAATGGGTATCAGTGATAAAAATCAGAATTAAATTTATAACACTAATCCCCAATATATGAATGAACAAGCCTAGATTAGCCCCCAAAATTTTCTCAAGAGAACCAAGTAAAAAGCTTCTTAAGACCAATTCTTTAAATAAAATGACGAAGAAGATTATTAAAAGCATGTTAAATAGCTCAAAATCATCAGGAAAAGATAACCCCGATGGTAACATCAATGTGCTCAAACCCATAATTAATAAACTAAAAGAAAAGCTGATGACAATGCTGCGGATTAAATTGTGTGTAGTTAGTCCTAACTCTATTAACTTACTACCTTGTCTGAGATGTAACATTAAGAGTATAGCTGATGCTATTAAGTAGAAAAGTCCTGATTCAAAATCACTTAAAGTGACTTCTAAATCGATCCAGCGCCAAAAGAAAAAAGTTGCTCCACTAAATATAATAGTGAAAATTGTTGTTAGGCTTTGAGAGGCACTGTGCTTATAATAGAATTCGTCAATGTCTACAGAGAAAATATACACCAACAGTGCTAATAATAATAATGATATTAACAAATAACTGATAGTAAATAATTGAAAATTCTCAGGTGGATAAGGTTTTCTATCACTATCAGCAACTAATTGAGTAGTTTTACCATCACAGGAGGACAGATTAATAGTTTTACTTTCATAATACTTGGCGTCATAGTCTTCAGTAAATAAATAACTCATATTTTGCGTTTCACCTGGGTGAATAGTCCTAGAAATATTGAATGTTTCTATCTTGGCCAGTAGTTTTTGTTCGGCTTCAAAATAAGATGAATAATCCAGATCTATTTGATGATCACTTATAGGAGAAAAAATAACATTTCCTTTAAGTTTATCCAGGGTATCTTCGGTTATAGGCAAGTAGACGGCTTCCAGGCTACCTGATTGGTGATAACTGTTGTTTTCTTTTATTCTATAAGAGGGTACATTAACCTGGTAATCACCATCCCCTTTAATCACCATACCTGTCAGTTCATCGTGCTGATATCCTAGGACAACCACACCATTGTTGAAATGCATGTCCAAAAAATCAAGTTCAATTTCCCAATCCTGAAATGAATAAATTCCTCCTTTTTCTAGAGGTTCCCATGGCCGTTCAAGGTAAAAGGGTGAATTAATTATAATGGTTGCTGTTAAAACTCCAATGGCAATTAGTAACAGCATGGCTATTAAAATTTTAACTAAAGGGTTGAGTTTTTTTAGTTGCTTTATCAATAATTATTCCTCCCTGTCTAAATATTTGCTTGTCTTATAGCTTGGTGATAAAATTGGATTTGAATTTCTCTTTGCATTTGACTTAAAGATAGCATCGATCGTAAATATAATTGTGCCTTGTATGTAAATTTGATGAATCTATATAATGTAAGAGGTGAGTATTATTAAATTATCGGAAACGGATCTCAGTCCTGTAAAATCAAAAATTTTAAACAATTTGAAAAAACAGCCATATGTTTCTGGTGAATTTCTAAGTTCTCAATTAAATGTTTCCAGGACAGCCATTTGGAAGAATATTCAAGGGCTGGCCAATTTAGGTTATCAAATTGATCCCATAAAGGGTAAAGGATATCGATTGGTAGTTATACCTGATAACCTTTATCCATGGGAACTAGATTTTTCGTTAAAAAAAGATTACCAAATAACTTACTTTGATAATATCGATTCTACTAATAATTATGCACGTTCTTTGCAACCACCGCAAGTGGTGATTGCTGAACAACAGACCAAAGGGCGGGGTCGTATGGGCAGGGCGTGGTTTTCTGCCCCTGGAGGAATTTATTTTTCCTTAGTGATTACTCCACGGTGTTCAGTAGATGAGATTCCTACAATTCCCTTGCTGATATCAACTGCTATTACCAAAGTTCTTAAAAGGGAACTGGGAATCCAAGCTGAAATAAAATGGCCTAATGATATTTTAGTTCAAGGTCAAAAAGTGACTGGGATCTTAGTAGAACTTGCTGGCGAAACCGATGCTCCTCAGAAAGCTGTAATAGGGGTGGGAATTAATGCCAACCAAAATACCAATTTATTCCCTGAGGAGCTGAAAAAGTCTGTCACTTCCTTGAGAGAACTTAATTGCTCGCCAGTAAATCGCAAATTAATGTTAAATAGTATATTAGAAGAGATTACTCAATTATTTTTTGAATTACCAAATTGTATCCCTAAGGTCTTAAATACCTGGAAGGAATACTCCTGCACTTTAGGGAAAAAAATTACTGTAAAACAAGTGTCGAAGACAATTACAGGGATTGCAAAAGATATTGATAGAAGTGGGGCTTTGATTGTGGAGACCCCCCAAGGAGAACAAAGAATACTAACCGGTGATTTATCTATTAATATTTAGGGAGGAGATGTATGATGTTATTAGCAATTGATGTAGGAAACACTAATATAGTATTAGGGCTTTATAAAAATGATGAATTAGTAGTTCACTGGCGAATAAATAGTGATAGAGAGCAAACAGAAGATCAATATGGTGTGTTGATAAAGAATCTATTTTATCATAGTAATTTAGACCCTGGCATGATAGATGACATTATGATTAGCTCAGTAGTGCCACCAATTACACAAACCTTAACTAGAATGAGCAAAAAATTTATGAACATGGAGCCTATAATAGTAGGCCCAGGTATTAAAACTGGAATGCATGTTAAATATGATAACCCCAAAGAAGTAGGGGCGGATAGAATTGTTAACGCAGTTGCAGGCTATACATTATACGGGGGGCCTCTTATAATTGTAGATTTTGGTACAGCCACTACTTTTTGTGCCATCTCGGAAAAAGGTGATTATTTAGGAGGAGCTATTTCCCCTGGGATATCTATTTCGACCAATGCACTTTTTGAGAGAGCAGCCAAACTACCCCGGGTGGAACTGACTAAACCAGCTAATCTGATAGGGAAAAATACTGTTTCTAGTATGCAGTCAGGAATTTTTTATGGATTTATCGGTCAGGTTGATGGAATTATCAAGAAAATGAGACAGGAATTTAACCAAGCCCCTACGGTAGTTGCTACGGGAGGTATGGCACATTTGGTTTATCCAGAAAGCGAAACCATAAATATTTTAAACTCGTATTTAACTTTAGAGGGATTGAAAATAATTTATGAGAGAAATAAAAATTGAATGAAAATTTGTTGACAAAGAAAGTATATCCTTATATAATGAAATCGAAATATGTGAACACGGTATCAAGCTTTTTTAAAAACTGTTTTTTGTGAAACATGTAACAATTTTCTGAGAATCTTTAGGATTCTAAAGAAGGCTGGGTTGCCTTACTAACTTTTAGGAGGGTTAAATATGAGCTTAATTGGTTTATCATTATTTGCCGCCACTTGTATAGGAATGTTAACCTATTCACTAGCATTCACCGAATCGCTGATCAGTGCTATTTTCCTATTACTAGCCGTTATAGGTTTTTACTATAGCATAAGAGAGCACGCTGAAGAGCTTATGGGCGAGAACACAGAAACCACCCAAGGAAGAGGTCAGCAAATGGAAAGGCCAAATTTAACTGAAAGGGAGGGTGCCAAATGAAATATAAAGACAGTATTTTGACAATTACGATGGCTTTTATAGCAGTATTAATAACATATTATATTAATCACGGACTAGGATTGGGCCCTTTTATTGCTAATGGAACTGTTGGGATTGTTGCTGCTCTAACTTTACCTAAAGGCTTGGCTGCCGCAGCTTATACTGCTTCCTTTGTAGGAATGTCAGCCGATTTTATCCTACCAACCTTTTCAACGGCACTTATTTCAGGGATTATTGCTGGTATTGTAATCTTGGCCACTAAGCCGATATTTGCCGGTTGGGGAGGCAAAGGTGGAACAACAGCTGCCCTGGCTGTATTGCTTACTTTGATTGTTGTTAATTATTTGCCGATAATGTGAAAAATATAACTTGGAGGTGACTGCAATGATGGGTTTGGATGAATTGTCATTGATTATATTAGCAACTTTGGGGATCATAGTGACATATTACATTAGTGTGCATCTTGGTAAAGGCAATGTTTTGGGTTCAGCTGTAGTTGTGTTTATGGCGGGACTCTTGGAAACGGTATTTCCAGGTTTGATTACCACTGAACATGCTGGAGTTTTAGCAGCAGCTTCTTATGCGGGTATGGTGTCTGGTGATAAAATTGGCAGCATGCGCCAAGTAACAGCTTTAGGAATAATATGTGGCATGATGTTTATTGCAACTGCTCCAGCCTATGTAGGGTTTGGTGGCAGACTTGGCACTCTTGCGGCCTTATCCTGCGGTACCTTTTTTGGCTATAGAACAATTCTTGAAAGAACTGTCTGGCCCAAGTTTGGTATTAGAAGATCTACTTAAACTTTAATTGAATGATAGCTTATTTCACCCCATCACTTGTTACTAAATTCAACCTGTTTCTCATATTTTCTTGGTATTCAGGGGGATGATAGGGAGGAACTATCCATTGGGGATAGAAGTTTATTAAAACACCGAACTAGCAATAGTTAATGATGGGGTGATTTAATGAGTTTTTTCAGATATCAAGTTCAGACTGTTGATAGAGTTGGAATGGTTCTCGATGTTTTAAGAGTTGTATACTTAAAAAATATTAATATAACTGCTATGGAAGTGGCACCGCAGTTAATCTATTTGAAACTTGATTTTGCGCCTGCTATGAAAGGGGCCTTAGAAAGCGCAGTCAAAGAAATTCCTGGTGTTAGAGGGATTGATGAAATTAGTCTGTTGCCTCAAGAAGAAAAAGAACAAAAACTCAGAGGTATTTTAGATACTATAGGAGAAGGAATAATTGCATTAGACAAATCTGGAATAATTACTATGATTAATCCCTCGGCAGAAAAGATTTTAAATCTATCAGAAAACATTGAGGGTCGAGACATTCGAGATATACTTTCTGCTGAATTACCCATATTAAAAACTTTGTCTGCCGGGGAGGATTATGACAATAAGGAAATTTTTGTCACACTACCTGGTGGTAAAAGCCATTATTTGACTTCAGGGAGACCTATCAAAAACGATGATGGCAATACTGTAGGAGCTGTAGCTGCCATCAAAGATATAAATGAAGTGCGTAAATTAGTTCATCGGATTACTCACCCGACCATGCTATCTTTTGACGATATAATAGCTGAAAGTAGTATTATGAATGAAACAATTTCGTTTGCAAAAAAAATTGCTCATGGAGACTCTACCGTTCTGTTAACTGGGGAAAGCGGCACAGGAAAAGAATTGTTCGCCAGAGCTATTCATATGGAAAGTCCTAGGAAGGATTGTCCCTTTGTCCCTCTTAACTGTGCTGCCATACCGGAAACACTGATGGAAAGTGAATTATTTGGATATGAAGAAGGTGCTTTTACGGGTGCGAAAAAAGGTGGAAAACATGGACTGTTTGAGCTAGCTAACAAAGGTACAGTATTCTTAGATGAAATAGGTAATCTCAATCCACAATTACAAGTCAAATTACTCAGAGTTTTACAAGAAAGAGAAGTCCGCAGAATAGGTGGAAAAGAGGAAATTAGTGTCGATATAAGGGTAATCACTGCAACAAACCATAACTTAGAAAAGCTTGTTAATGAAGGTTATTTTAGAGAAGACCTGTATTATCGCTTAAATGTTATACCTATAAAACTGCCACCATTAAGAAATAGAAAAGAGGATATTATTCCTTTAGCAAACCATATACTCGGGCAAATGAGGACTAATCATGGAGGACAGTATCAACTTTCCCCAAAAAGTCGAGAACTGCTAAAAACTTACTCTTGGCCCGGCAATGTAAGAGAACTCGAAAATATAATTGAGCGTGCAGTTAATTTGGCTAATGACAATATAATTGAAGGTGAACATTTATTTTTTGGTCAAGAGGATGGTTTTTCAAATTACGAAGGCGAAATGGAAAACTGGGAACAGAATCAACAGTATCAAAATGGTCAGAGCGAAGCAGAAATCAGTGTAAATTATAAAGACAAAGACTTTTCTCAAATATTACAGTCAGTTGAAAAACAAATATTGCAAAAAGTTTTGAGTGAACATGCAAGTGCCAGAAAAGCTGCTAAACAATTAGGAGTTTCCCATACTACAATTTTAAATAAAATTAAAAAATATGGGCTGCAAATTAATCAAGAATCAAACTGAGATAATTGTTCGACAGAATAATGCTTTTTTGAAAGGGGTATAATCTTGAAAATTTCACAAATAAAGAAGATACTTCAAGCCGATATATTAACTGGAAAAGAGGAAAACTCAGTCGAAGTTGCATTTGGAACAGATTTGATGAGCGATGTGCTAGCTTTTTTTGGTGAATCTGACAATACCCTGTTGCTAACTGGACTTACAAACTTACAAGTGATCAGAACTGCTGAACTACTCGATATAAATGCCATTATTTTCGTACGAGGAAAAGAGCCAAAAGATGAACTGATTAAGGAAGCTGAAGAATGTGGTATTACCTTGTTGTCTACGGATTACACGCTTTACGAAGCATCCGGTTTATTATTTACCCATGGTTTAAGAGGAATAAATACTGATGATAATTTACCCGAAAGCCCTGAAAGAGGGTTAGACCATGGATGAAGAACAAGAGAAGTTTATCAAGTCTTATAAATTAGAAGGTCAGGACTTTCAATCTGGGGGTGAAGCTTCGGCTCAGATAAAGCAAATACTAAAAAGCCTAGGAGTTCCTTCAAAGATTATTAGAAAAGCAACTGTGATTTCTTATGAAGCAGAGATGAATGTAATTATCCATTCATATAGCGGGGAAATAATTTTGGATGTTGACCAGTATCGAGTCGTCATAAGGACTGAAGATACTGGCCCCGGTATACAGGATATTGATAAAGCCATGGAAGAGGGTTATACTACAGTGTCCACCGAAATTTTAGAAATGGGCTTTGGTGCCGGAATGGGTTTGCCTAATATCAAAAAATTTTCGGACAATCTAAAAATTAATTCACAAGTTGGAGAAGGAACTGTCCTTGAAGCTACAGTATATATTAACTAGAAGCTGATTCAGTAGATTAGGTTAATATAAAGGAGCGGGTAATTTTGAAGCCTTATTATCATTCAGTAAGACTAAAAGAAGAGTCTTGCATTGGATGTGTACACTGTCTCAAGTTCTGCCCTACCCAAGCCATAAGAATAAAAGGAGGACGGGCAGAGATCCTAAAGGAAAGATGTATCGACTGTGGGGGCTGTATTCAAATTTGCCCTAACAATGCCAAAATTGCAGAATCAGATAATATTTCCCAAATTGATAATTTTCAACATAAAGTCGCTGTAGTTCCTCCTTCAGTCTTAGTGCAGTTTCCCAAAGATGTATTACCAAAAGAGGTTTTTCGAGCTTTTCTAGATTTAGGCTTTGATAAAGTGTTTTCAATTTCTCTTGGTGGAGAATGGTATTCATATGAAGTAAATAAAATTTTAAACTCAAATTTTTCAAAAAAACCATTAATTTCTACTCATTGTCCAGCTATTGTAAGATTAATCCAAGTAAAATTTCCTGAACTTGTAGGCAATTTAGTTCCTGTAGATACACCTCTGGATATTACAGGAGATATAGCTAGAGAATATCTAAAAAACCAACTTAATTTAGATGATGAAGATATCGGTATTTTTTTAATTTCAATGTGCTCTGCAAGAGTAACAGCTGTCAAAAGCCCAGAGGGCCGACCTTTTTCTTCACTTAATGGCGTACTGTCTTTAATTGATATTTATAGCCAACTATTAAAAAGTGTAAAAGCTACCAATAGTGAAGAAGAACAAATTTCAAATAACCGTAAAAACTTGGATGGAGCCATTTATCCACCAGAGCTAGGTATTGGTGTTGGGCACGATGTAACGGGATGTGACCAAACAGGAATAGAATCTAATGATTGTCTTTCAATTAGTGGGATTAATAATGTGATGGATGTTTTAGAAGAAATCGAGCTAGGAAAAATATCAGAACTAGATTATATAGAATTGCATTCCTGTTATGGAGGCTGTGTTGGAGGGGTTTTAAATGTAGAAAATCCCTTTGTCTCCAAGGTGAGAATGAACAAGATAATTAACGAAATGGAAAAAGATAGCTCATATCTAGATGGAGTAACACAGAGTTTACCAAAAAGCTTTAATATCAGAAAAATTAATATTCAGCCAAGACCATTAGAAGGGCTTTCAAATAGCATCAGCCAATCGGTTAAAAAACTATCTGAAATTGAAAAACTATTGAACTGTCTACCACAACTAGATTGTGGAGCTTGCGGTTCACCTTCTTGCAGATCTTTAGCGGAAGATGTGGTGCTTCAAAGAGCAGATATGAAGGACTGTGTTTTTTACTTGCTTGATAATGTTGCAAGCTTAACTCAAGAAGCTTATACCATGGCAAAAGGAATTCCACATGTTCTTAAAATGAGGCATAAGGGACTTTATAACTTTAGAAAAGATTAATATATACATGGGAATAAACTGGACTTAATAATGTTCATTTTAACCTAGATAGGTGGGTGGTCTGTTGATGACTCTCCGGGATTTAATTGCCGAGCTTGATCTAGAGGTGATTGTCGGTGAAGATGAATTGGATAAGCCAATCGAAGGTGGTTATTGCTCTGATTTACTGAGCTTTGTCATGTCTAGGAGTGCTAAAAACTATGTTTGGATAACATTGCAAAGTCATCCCAATATTGTAGCTGTTGCTTCCTTAGTTGATTTAGCTGCTGTGATAGTGACCGAAGGTGTTCAGATCGAACAAGAGACTTTAGATAAAGCAAAACGGGAAAAAGCAGTCATTCTCAGGAGTCAAGATACAAGCTATGAAATAGCAGGACAATTGTATCAATTAGGTGTAAAAAGTCATGTCTAAGGGAAAGTGGTTCAAAGCTGATCTTCATATTCACAGTGTCTTGTCTCCTTGTGCTGATTTGGATATGGGTCCGAACAATATTATCGATATTTGTAAAAGAGAGAATATTGAAATTATAGCCATTACTGACCATAACACAGGTAGAAATGTACCAGCTTTTCAAAAAAAAGCGGCTAGAGAAGGGATTACTGTCATACCAGGGATGGAATTACAGACAAGGGAAGAGGTCCATTGTCTTTGCTATTTCCCCAGTTATTCCAATTTGGCCCGCTTTGAGTCTATGATAGCTCAGACTTTTCCACAAATTCCGAATAAAGAGGATATTTTTGGCACTCAGCTGGTGATTAATGATAGGGAAGAAATATTAGCTCATGAGGAGCGCATGTTACTTTCTTCATCCTCTTTAGGAATATCTGAATTAATGGAGAAAGTGAAACAGTATTCTGGCCTGGTTATTCCAGCCCATGTTGATAAACCTAGTTACAGTTTATTGACTAATCTTGGCCCCCCAATAGGGAATGAGGGATTCAAAGCCTTGGAATTTTTTAGTTATTCTAATTATATTAAATTTACAAATCAATTTTCTAATTTGAAAGATTACCCAATAATTATGTCTTCAGATGCTCATGATTTGCAAGATTTTCAGAAACCTGAATATAAAACTTATTTTTTATTGGAAGAGCCTGTATTAAGTGGCATTCAAAAAGCCTTGGAATCTCAAGGATTCAGGGAGGTGATACTTAATTAAAGGGGGATACGGTAAAAATTTATTAAAATTAGATATTAGACTTTGATTTTATAGAGAGGAGGAATAGATATGGCTGAATGTAAATGCGGTAGCGCTGCTAAGAAAAAAGAAGAACAACAGCTCGAAGAAATTTTAGCCCAATACAAAAACGAAAAAGGAGCTTTAATTACTGCTTTACAGAAAGTTCAAGAGTTTTATGGCTATTTGCCTGAAGAAGGTATGCAAAAAGTAGCTGAAGCCTTTGACATGCCTGAAAGTAAAGTCTTTGGGGTAGCAACATTTTATGCCCAGTTCCATTTACAACCTCGAGGTGAATGGGTGATCCGGGTTTGTACTGGAACGGCTTGTCATGTGCGAGGGGCAGAGAAAATTATGAATAAGTTGATTGAAGAACTGAATATTGAACCTGGTGAAACTACAGAGGATTTAAAATTCACTCTCGAGCCTGTGGCATGTATCGGGTGTTGTGGTCTGGCCCCCGTTATTATGGTGAATGATAACACTCATGGTCGATTAGTTCCAGATCAAATTCCAGAGATTCTAGACAAATATAAATAATAATGAAGGAACTTTCATTACATCTGTTAGATTTAATACAAAATGCCATTGAGGCTTCTGCTACTAAAATTCAAGTTGACTTTTACTTGAGTTATCAAGATGATGTAATGACCTTAAAGGTTATAGATAATGGAAGAGGCATGGATGACAAATTCAAACAACAGGCTACTGATCCCTTTAAAACCTCACGAAAGACCAGAAAAGTAGGTTTGGGATTGTCACTACTTCAAATGAAAGCGGAACAATGCGATGGAGATATCAATATATCTTCAAGCCCCTGGGGACAAGGGACTCAAGTTAATGCTAGGTTTAAATATAGCCATTGGGACCGTCCACCCCTAGGGAAACTATCTAATACCTTTATTTCAATACTGCAAGGTAATCCCGACCTAAAGCTGTATTTTAGTTATCAAGTTGAAAATAAACTTTTTAAGTTTTCAACTGAAGAGATCAAAGAAATTGTTCATCAAAATGCCTTTCGAGATTTAGAAGTGCTTATGTGGGTAAAACAATACCTTGAAGAAAATATTACTTCGTTAAATGGGGGTGACTAGATTGTCGAAATTAAAATCACTGGAAGATTTAAAAAAATATCGAGAACAAGCGAAAAATAGTACTGAAGTTAGAAAGACAAATGAAAATATGGTGATTGTAGGAATGGGTACTTGTGGTATCGCGGCTGGCGCTCGAGAAGTTATGAACGCCCTATTAGAAGAATTAAATAAAAGAAGTCTAAAGGAAATTACAGTTACCCAAACTGGATGTATTGGAATGTGTGAAAATGAAGTCTTAGTGGATGTCAAAAAACAAGGGGAAGAACGAATCACTTATGGAAATGTAACCCCTGAGGATATACCCAGGATAGTAAATGATCACCTTATTAATGGCAAATTAGTCCAAGATTTAGTGATTGGTAAACCTAATCAGTAATTGGGAGAGGAGGGGATAAAAATGGAAGTGTATCGATCTCATGTTTTGATATGCGGTGGTACTGGTTGTAGTTCATCCGGATGTCAACAAGTGCAAGATAAGTTTAATGAAGAATTAGATAAACACAATCTTTCGAATGAAGTTAAGTTAATAATTACGGGCTGTCATGGACTATGTGAGCTCGGTCCTATAGTTATCGTGTATCCTGAGGGAACTTCCTACTTTACCGTATCAGCAGAAGATGTGTCAGAAATAGTAGAAGAACACCTTTTAAAAGGTCGCAAAGTAGAACGATTAATGTATCAAGATGAGGAAAGTGCGGAAAAGATTCCTTACTATAATGAAATTGGTTTTTATAAACAACAGGAGAGAATTGTCCTAAGCAATTGTGGTTATATCAATCCTGAAAGCATCGATGAATACATTGCTAGAGGTGGGTATCAAGGCCTTGCCAGGGCTGTCACAGAATTTGACCCCCAAGGAGTTACCGAAGAAGTTATTAATGCAAACCTAAGAGGACGCGGTGGTGCTGGCTTCCCTGCAGGCAAAAAATGGAAGTTTGCTAGTCAAGAACCTGAACCAACAAAATACATGGTTTGTAATGCCGATGAAGGTGACCCGGGAGCCTTTATGGATAGAAGTATTTTAGAGGGTGATCCTCACAGTGTAATAGAAGGAATGGCCATTGCCAGCTATGCAATAGGTGCGGAAGTTGGGTATGTTTATATAAGGGCTGAATATCCCTTGGCGGTTCGTCGTTTAAAAGAAGCAATCCAGCAAGCAGAAGAACTGGGCCTTTTGGGAGAGAATATTCTTGGATCAGGATTTAACTTTAAATTAAAAGTGAAAGAAGGTGCAGGAGCCTTTGTTTGTGGCGAGAGTACTGCCCTCACTAGGTCCATTGAAGGTAGAAGGGGGATGCCCAGACCAACTCCGCCACGATCTACAGAAAAAGGACTCTGGGGAAAACCAACAGTGCTGAATAATGTAGAAACCTTAGCTTGTGTTTCCTTTATATTATCAAAGGGCGCCGAAGAATTTACTAAGTTCGGAACAGAACAAAGTCCCGGTACTAAAGTTTTTGCCTTGACTGGTAAAGTGAATAATACAGGACTTGTTGAAGTTCCCATGGGAATAAGTATTAGAGATATTGTTTTTGACATTGGTGGAGGCATACAACACGGAAATAAAATCAAAGCTGTCCAAATTGGTGGTCCATCAGGAGGTTGCCTTCCTGAAGACAAACTGGACTTATCAGTTGACTTTGATACATTAGATGATGCGGGCGCTATGATGGGCTCTGGTGGACTGGTAGTAATGGACGAAGAGACCTGTGTCGTAGATGTATCTAAGTTTTTCCTTAAGTTTACTCAAGCCGAATCTTGTGGTAAATGTACACCATGTCGTGAAGGAACTAAGCGTATGTTAGAAATTCTTGAGCGCATAACCAAAGGACAGGGTGAGCCTAAAGATATCGATCTCTTAAAAGAACTTGGAGAAATGATAATAAACACTTCTCTGTGTGGACTTGGGAAATCAGCACCAAATCCAGTACTAAGCACATTAAGATACTTTGAAGACGAATACAGAGAGCATATTGAAAAGGGTCGTTGTCCTGCCGGAATTTGTGCTGATTTGGTTAAGTATAAAATTATTGCAGATAACTGTATCGGATGTACGGCTTGTGTCAAAGTTTGTCCAGTTGACGCAATTTCTGGCGAGAAAAAACAAGCCCATGAAATTGATCCGGATAAGTGCATTGGCTGTGGTGAGTGCTATGAAAAATGTAAATTTGAAGCAATAACTTTAGGCTAAATTAATTTAAAAACGGATTTTTATAATTAGGGATAATGTAGAAAGGGGAGAGGGTAAATGAGTCTTGTAACTGTAACCATTGATGGTCAAAGCATACAAGTTCCCAAGACCTCTACTGTGCTGGATGCCTGTGAAAAATTAGGAAAAGAAATTCCTACCCTTTGTCACCAAAAAGATCTGACTACAGTGGGTGCTTGCCGTTTGTGCGTTGTGGAAGTAGAAGGCGCTGGAAACTTTCCAACGGCATGTACTCTTCCTGTAAAAGATGGCATGGTGATCAATACAAACACTGATGAAGTAAGGCATGCACGAAAGATGGTTTTGGAATTATTATGGGCAAATCATCCAAATGATTGTTTAACTTGTGAATCTAACGGAAACTGTAAGTTTCAAGATTACTGTTATGAATACGGGGTTACTGAAAGCAGATTTCGGGGAGAAGTTATCGAACATGAAATAGATGAAACTAGTCGCTTTGTTGAAAGAGACCTGGATAAATGTATTTTGTGCGGGAAGTGTATTAGAGTTTGCCACGAGATTCAAGGAAGTGAAGCTATTGATTTCATGGATAGAGGTTTTGAAACTAAAGTGGCAACATTTTATGATAAAGGACTTAGCGACTCCCCCTGTGTAGATTGCGGTAATTGTATAAATGTATGTCCAGTAGGTGCTTTGATTCCAAAACCCTTGAAAGGTAAGGGAAGGGATTACGATTTCGAAAAAGTCAAGACAACCTGCCCATACTGTGGTGTCGGGTGTACTTTTAATCTAAATGTCAAAGATGGAGAGGTTGTTGGTGTCAGTCCTGATGAAGAGGCTGAAGTAAACGATGGATACCTTTGCGTTAAAGGCCGCTTTGGAACAGGATTTATCCATAATGATGATAGACTAACCCAACCTCTTGTTAGAAAAAATGGTGAACTTGTAGAAACTGATTGGGAAGAAGCCTTAAATACTGTTGCGGAAAACTTTAAAAAACTAAAAGAAAAACACGGTGGCGACGCCTTTGGATTTTTAGCTTCTGCAAAATGCACTAATGAAGATAATTACCTGTTTCAAAAATTTGCGAGAGCGGTAGTAGGTACAAATAATATTGATCATTGTGCCCGCCTCTGACATGCTCCTACAGTGGCCGGTCTGGCCACACAGTTTGGTAGTGGAGCAATGACTAACAGTATCGGAGAAATAGAAGATACCAGTACGATATTTGCTATTGGAACTAATACTACAGAAGCTCATCCAATTATCGCTCAAAAAGTATTTAAAGCTCAAAATAAAGGGGCAAAATTGATTGTCGCTGATCCAAGGAAGATAGAGATAGCTGAAAAAGCGGATATATGGTTGAGACCTTTACCAGGAACCAATGTAGCTTTACTGAATGGAATTATGAAAGTTATTTTGGAGAAAGATTTGGTCGATAAAGAATTTATCCGAAACAATACTGAAGGTTTTGAAGAAGTTAAAAAACAACTTGAACAGGTGTCATTGGATGAAATTGAACAGATAACCCAAGTACCCAAGGACAAAATTGAACAAGCTGCTATCATGTATGGAGAAAGCGATAAAGCTTCTACTCTGTACACTATGGGAATCACTCAGCACACCACTGGAACCGATGCAGTTTCTTCAATTGCGAACCTGGCATTGATGACAGGCAATGTCGGTCGAGAAAGTACTGGTGTTAATCCATTGAGAGGTCAAAATAATGTCCAGGGAGCCTGTGACTTGGGTGGATTACCCAATGTATTAACTGGTTATCAAAAAGTAGCAGATCCTGAAACAGTCTCCAAATTTTCTCAAGAATGGGGACAGGAGCTAAATGATCAGCCGGGTATGGCTGTTACTGAAATGCTAAAAGCAACTGGTGAAGATTTAAAAGCTATGTATATTATGGGTGAAAATCCTATGGTCACAGATGCTAACTTAGGTCATGTGGAAGAAGCCCTTGATAGCTTGGACTTTTTAGTTGTTCAAGATATCTTCTTAACAGAGACTGCAGAAAAAGCAGATGTAGTGTTACCAGCTAGTTCTTTTGCGGAAAAGGATGGAACATTCACTAATACTGAACGACGTGTTCAAAGAGTTCGAAAGGCCATAGAATCAGTGGGAGATAGTAAGCCAGACTGGCAAATCATAGCTGACTTATCTCAACAGATGGGTTATGAAATGAATTACAGCAATCCTCAAGAAATCATGGATGAAATTAGGAAATTAACACCAAGCTATAGTGGTATTTCTTATGACAGAATTGAAGATCAAGGGATTCAATGGCCCTGTCCATCTGAAGACCATCCTGGTACTAAATATCTTCATAAAGAAGGTAACTTTGCAATAGGCAAAGGACAATTTAAGGCCGTGGATTATCGAGAACCAGCTGAAACAGCAGATGATGAATATCCATTTGTACTGACTACAGGGCGAATGCTGTACCACTATCATGCTACTATGACCCGAAAGGTCAGAGAACTTAATGAAGAAGTCCCTGAAGGTGATATTGAAATAAACACGCAAGATGCTGAAAAATTAGGTATTGAAAATGGTGACCAAGTAAAAGTCTCCTCCCGTAGAGGTGAAGTTGTGACTGTTGCAGAGGTTACTGATAGAGTGGCTCCAGGAGTTGTTTATATGGATTTCCACTACAAAGAAGCAGCAGCTAATAGGCTAACTAATGACGCCCTAGATCCTGCGGCTAAAACCCCAGAACTAAAAGTCAGCGCCGTCAAAGTTGAAAAATCTTAAATATTGCAAAAGATTGATAACAGTGCTAGAATTTTACAAAACTATATGTTAAAATAACTAGTAATAACTGGTGAAACCAGTAGTCATTACGATTAACACTTCAAGGGAGGAATTTAGCATGAAAAAGTACGTTTGCACTGTATGTGGTTGGGTGTACGACCCTGAACAGGGAGATCCAGATAATGGAGTGAAACCTGGTACAGCTTTTGAAGATATCCCAGAGGATTGGGTTTGCCCAGAATGTGGTGTTGATAAAAGCATGTTTGAAGAACAATAAGTTTAAGGTGACTAAACTCTTGATGCGGGACCAATATGTTTGGGCCCGCATCTTTTATTCTGGTTTTAATATACTGGGGGTGTCATTTTGCATTACGTAATAGTAGGTAGTGGTGTTTCAGGAATTACGGCAGCTAAAAATCTGAGAAATTTAAAACCTGAGGCCAAAATTACTATTCTTGGAGATGAGCCACATTACTGTTATAATCGACCTAGATTAATAGAACTTTTGGGAAAAGAGGTTGACATCGAAAATATTTTCTTTTATCCTCCTGATTGGTATTGTCAACAGGGAATTGATATTTATCTCAATGTAACAGTGAAAGAAATTCATAGTAAAAAACAGCTAGTTATTACCGATTGTGGTCAGGAAATTTCTTATGATAAATTATTGCTTGCCAATGGAAGTACCCCGAATCTTCCACCTGTCCCAGGGGCAGAAAATCGTGGTGTGTTCACTATTAGAACCATTGATGAGGTTAGGCAAATACAAAGAAGAGCTCTTACAAGTAGTCAAAGTATCGTTATTGGTGGGGGCTTATTGGGATTAGAAACGGCTTTTAGTTTAACTAAATTAAAGCAAGAAGTTACTGTGATTGATAGGAATTCGTGGCTTCTTAAAAGGCAAATTGATCAAAAAGGTAGTGAACTTCTGCAAGAAATTTTAAAGTCATACGGGATTTCAGTAGTTTTAGAAGGGAATACTGAAAGTATTGAACCGCCAAAAAATTCTGTAGGAGATTCCAAAGATTTAAATGTTAATTTGAAAGATGGTAGAAAAATACCAGGACAGATAGTTATTTTTTCCGCAGGGGTACGCCCTAATATATCTCTAGCTGAAAAGGCTGGAATTTCAGTCAATAAAGGAATTGTAGTAGACGAACATTTAAAGACAAGTGATCCAAATATTTACGCATCAGGAGATGTAGCAGAATTCCAAGATAAAAGTTATGGAATTATTCCAGCTGCCTTAGAACAAGGCAAATTAGCAGCAGTAAACATGGCCAGTGAAGAGGGACAAAATTACGAAGGGACTATTCCTTCGACTTCCTTAAAAATTGCAGGAATAGATCTGATCTCTCTCGGGGAAATTTATCCTCAAGAAGACGATCAGGTGGTGACCAAGATAGACTCCAGTAATAAAATTTTTAAAAAAGCTATCTTTAGAGAAAATTGTCTAAAGGGAGCCATTTTATTAGGAGATAAAACAGAACTTCCGCTAATTCACAAAAATTTGAGAGCACAACAACCATTTCGAGATCCAGAGTTAATTTTTGAAAACTATTAAAAACTATTATGCAAGTATGTTTTTTAACTAACTATATTTAGGGGTGCTAGTAGGGGTGTGCCAAAAATGATACTGGTAACACCCCTTTAATTGTTATTTGTCTCTTTCTGCTTGTAATTGACGGTTTTTATATGTAAAATGGCTTTAGGTATCAATTAAAAGAGTTATATTTATTTCGGGAATTTGGAGTGAGCAATATGGTAAGAGCAACCAGATTTAATCCTGCCAGGACATTGGTTTTAGGATTTTTATCATTGATAATAATAGGAGCTGTACTTTTAAGCCTACCTATAGCTACAATAGAAGCCGGAAGATTGCCCTTACTAGATGCTTTATTTACAGCAACTTCGGCCGTTTGTGTTACTGGTCTGGTAGTTGTGGACACCGGAACCACCTTTACTGTTTTTGGCCAAACTGTCATTATGCTATTAATTCAAGCAGGTGGCCTTGGTTTTATGACTTCAGCTACCTTGATTTTTTTGGCCCTTGGTCGTAAGATAACTTTGAGAGAACGTATAGTTATTCAGGAATCATTGAATCAATTTGACTTGCAGGGAGTTGTTCGCTTGGTCAGGTCAATATTAATATTGGCTTTTTCTATTCAAGGTATAGCAACAATGATTTTGGGAATCAGGTTTTCACAAGAACTGGGATGGGCTAAAGGCTTCTTTTTCGGTTTGTTTCATTCCATCAGTGCATTTTGTAATGCTGGATTTGACTTAATAGGTGATTTTCGCAGCTTGATGCCGTATGTAAATGATCCTTTAATTTCACTCTTGCTCCCTTTATTATTTATAATAGGTGGTTTGGGTTTTACAGTTTTAGTCGATTTATACTTCACTCGTTACATAACCAGGCTGGGTTTTCATACCAAAGTGGCATTGATCATAACTGGGTCTTTTTTATTGATTGGCTTCTTAACTGTGACCCTTTTGGAATGGAATAACCCTAAAACTCTGGGTTCAGTAACAGGTGGGGCGAAAATTTGGAGTGCGTTTTTCACTGCGGCAACACCAAGGACGGCAGGCTTTAATGTGTTACCTACTGATGAGCTAAACCAGGCCACCACTTTATTTATAATGGTTCTCATGTTTATCGGTGCTTCGCCAGCTTCAACAGGTGGTGGTATCAAAACTACTACCTTTGGAACTTTACTTTTGGCAGTCATATCGGTAGTTAAGGGAAAAAATCAGGTGTCTTTTTTGAGAAAGCGAATTCCATATAATCTGATTAGTAAAGCTTTGGCTATTATATTCATATCCCTAGGGATAGTAGTTTTAGTGGCCATGGTGCTTTTAGTGACAGAAGATGCTAATTTTGAAGAAGCCTTGTTTGAAGCAATTTCAGCCTTTGGAACTGTAGGATTATCAAAAGGCATTACCCCGGATTTAAGCGCAGTAGGAAGAATAGTGGTTATAGTAACCATGTTTGTTGGGCGAGTAGGTCCATTAACACTGGCTTTTGCCTTGGCGAAAGAATCGGACGATACTGGTATTAAATATCCAGAAGAACGTCTGTTAATCGGTTAATACAGGAGGTTGATGATATGGCAAAGAAAAAGCAATTTGCTATTCTAGGATTGGGAAGGTTCGGATCTAGTGTAGCTTATACTCTTACTAATATGGGATACGATGTTCTAGCTGTAGACTCAAATGAGGAAAGAGTAGAAGAAGTTTCTAAAGAAGTTACTCACGCAGTTCAAGCCAATGTAACCTCAGAGAAGAACTTGCAGGCCTTAGGTATTAGGAACTTTGATGTAGTAATAGTTGCCATTGGTGAAGATATCCAGGCCAGCATTATGGCTACAATTTTGGTGAAAGACATGGGTGTGGAACATGTGGTGGTCAAATCTCAGGATAAAATGCACGGAGAAGTCTTAAAGAGAATCGGAGCGGATAGAGTAATTTTCCCCGAATGGGATATGGGTTGCCGTGTCGCCCATAACTTGGCGACTACAAATATATTAGACTATATCGAACTATCACCTGAGTATTCCCTAGCAGAAGTTTCTGTACCCACAAAAATGGTGGGTAAAACTCCACAAGAACTAGACTTAAGAGCTAAATATGGTGTAACGGTCTTAGCTATTAAGAGGGGTAACGATATTAATATTTCTCCCAAAGCAAATGCGCAGTTTCATAAAAGTGATGTCTTAATCGTAGTAGGGAAACAGGGTGACATTAATCGCTTGGAAGAGTTAAATAGTTAAGTGAGCTCACTTAACTATTTATTTACAAATCAATTCTGGTTTTCCATTGTTTACTTTCAATAATTGGAGTACAATACAAATAGAGAGGAAATTTCCTCAAAAAGGGTGGTTTATATGGAATATAATGAATTATACCAGGCAACTCTTGCCATGTTAAAAGAAAGAGGAGTTGATCTGGACGAAATTGCTGAACTGGTATTGGATTTGCAAAAACCATACTTACCAAAGCTGACTCTGGAAGATGCTAGGGATAGTGTTGATGCAGTACTAGAGAAAAGAGAAGTACAGAATGCTATTTTAACAGGGATTTATTTGGATATTGCTTCGGAGAAGGGAGATGTGGATGAACCTTTACAGTCACTTCTACTTACTGATGATCCATTATACGGGGTTGATGAAATCCTAGCCCTCAGTATAGTCAATATTTATGGCTCTATTGGTTTAACTAACTTCGGTTATCTTGATAAAGAGAAACCAGGAGTGATTGATAAGATTAATAAAGAAAAAGGAGGAAAGGTCAATACTTTTTTAGATGACCTAATTTGTGCTATAGCAGCTTCATCAGCTTCTAGGATAGCACATAGAGCCAGAGATGGAGAGTTTGACAGGGATTAAAATAATGACAATGACCTTTCTGGTTTTGTAATTTGTACAGAAACTCCGGACTAAGAATATCCGAAATATCCGAAAGGATGGATTGAAATGGAGTTAATTAATATTGATGAAACTTTAGAAATGACAAGACAAGAACTGCGTACGAAACATAATAACTATTTAAATCCGGGATTTATGAAGATGCTAAGCTTACTAGGTTTTGATAAAAAATTTGTCAGGGCTGAAGGTACTAAAGTATGGGATGATAATGGTATAGAATATTTAGACTTTTTGGGCGGATATGGTTCTTTAAATTTGGGACATAATCCTGAAGAAGTGTTTAATGCTCTAGACAAAATAAAAGGTTCACCGAACATTTTACAGGCTGCTCCCGGGACATTTAATGCAGCTTTAGCAGAAAACCTGGCTGCTATAACACCAGGTAATTTACAGCATTCCTTTTTTTGCAACAGTGGAGCTGAGGCAGTTGAAGGAGCGGTGAAACTTGCACGAAGAGCAACTGGCAAATCAAAGGTTATTTCAGCCAAGGGATCATTTCATGGAAAGACCATGGGTTCTTTATCTGTATCCGGTAGAGATAAATTTAAAGCAGGGTATTTCCCTTTAGTCCCTGAATGTACTCAAATACCCTATGGTGATGATGAAGCCCTACGAGAAGAAATCGATGAAAATACAGCGGCCGTTATTTTAGAACCTGTTATGGGTGAAGGAGGTGTAATAGTTCCTCCTGAGGGTTATTTATCAACTGTTAGTGAAATTTGTAGTCAAAACAATATTGTTTTCATTTTAGATGAAATTCAAACAGGTTTGGGTAGAACTGGTAAAATGCTGGCATGCGAATGGGAGCAAATAACTCCCGACATAATTTGTTTTGCAAAATCCTTGGGCGGTGGCGTGTTTCCCATTGGTGCCTTTATTACTACTCCTGAACTGTGGAATAAGGCCTATGGTAGAATGGAAGAAGCCCTGATGCATACATCAACATTTGGCGGTAATGCCTTAGCTACTGGCGCTTCAATAGCGACAATCAACTCTATTTTGGATAACAACTTGCCCGAACGTGCAAATGAACATGGTGAATACTTTATAAACTCTTTGAAACAGCTAGATGATAAACACGACATGATTAAAGAGGTGCGAGGACAAGGTTTATTAATCGGAATTGAGTTTAACTCTCCGGAAAAAAGTGTCTTAAACAAACTGTCTAAGGGAATGCTTGAAAAAGTAAGTCAGGAATACACTGGTGCTTTTGTGGCCGAAAAGCTGCAGAATGAATATCAAGTTTTAACTGCATTCACCTTGAATAATCCTAATGTTATTAGATTAGAGCCACCATTAATAGTTGACAAGGAACAAATTGACTATGTTGTGGATTCTCTAGATAAACTGCTAGACCACCATGGTGACTTTTTTAAGCTCGCCTTTTCAAGCGGTAAAAAGGCAGTATCATCCTTTTTTAAGCGTGATTAGACGTAATCATAAAAATCTGTCGAGTTTGACGGAATTAAATCTAATTGTTAAAATTGAAAAATGATAACAGTATCAAGTTTACTACTGGACAATTTGTCAAAAAAATTCTGAAAAATACCTGTAATTCTGAACTGAGGGGGTGTTTTATTGGGTAAGCGATGCATTAAAAGAGCAGGTTGGCTATTAATCTATTGCAGATTAAAGTGAACATAATCACAATTAGGAGGTTTTAGTAGTGTCTTTTACAGATTTAGTATATAGTTTACCGATGTTGATTGTTTTATTCCCCTTAATTATGACTGGGGTTATTTTCTTAGTTGAACAAAAGTCGATATTTGGTAGGAATTTATTATCGGTGGTTACATCTGCCATAACTTTTTTAATGGTGGCGGCCATGTATCCTGTTGTTATAAAAGGTGAGGTTATTTATTATCAATTAGCAAACTTAATACCTCCCTTTGGAATTTCATTTATGGTTGATACTTTAGGATTCGGTTTGAGTTTGTTGGCTTCTTTTATTTGGATGTTAGTTACTATTTATTCCCTTGAATATATGAAAAAAGAGAATTATACAGGTAGGTACTATCCCGCATTGTCTTTGACCTTAAGCGGTTCTATGGGTCTATTTTTAGCGGGAGATTTATTTACAATGTTCATATTTTTTGAAATTATGTCTCTGGTCTCCTACTTATTAATAATCCATAATGAAACTAAGGAGGCTCTTAGAGCTGGATATAAATATTTGATTGTAACAATTATAGGTGGATTATTTCTGTTTTTCGGAATCATCATTACTTTTGAGTTAAGTCAGACAATTACTTTAAGTGAAATGGGAATAATTTCAACGCCTACTTCCCTAGCTTTTGCAGGTTTTCTTTCATTTGTGATCGGTTTTGGCATGAAAGCGGGAATGGTTCCGTTGCATATTTGGTTACCTGAAGCTCATCCGGTGGCTCCCTCTCCTGCAAGTGCTTTGCTATCTGGTATTATGATCAAAACAGGGGCCTATGGATTAATAAGAATCATGTTTCACGTCTTTGATTACCAAATGATACTAGAGGCGAACTGGCACTTGATTTTAGCAGTAGTTGCAGTCATCACTATTTTCTTAGGTTCCGCTGTGGCTATTACCCAGGAGGATTTAAAACGTAGGTTAGCGTACTCGAGTATTGGGCAAATGGGTTATATTTTACTAGGTTTGGCCATATTAACTGAAACTGCGATGACAGGTGATATTTTCCATATATTTAGTCATGCTTTTATGAAAAGCACCCTCTTTTTAGCCGCTGGCGCCATGATTATGAAAACGGGTAAAAAGAAAATAGCAGATCTAAAAGGTGTAGGTCGTGCCATGCCTTTAACCATGTTGTCTTTTACAATAGCAGCTTTAGCTATGATTGGTATACCTCCTCTTAATGGATTTATTAGCAAATGGTCATTGAGCTTAGGAGCTTTAGAAGCGGGACAACCATATTATGTCGTGATTTTATTAATAAGTAGTTTGATGAACAGTGTCTATTACTTACCTATAATTAACACTGCTTATTTTGGAAAAAGTGAAGAAACTGATGATGACGTAGAATCAAAAGGAGTGATTTCAGAAGCTCCTATGAAAATGGTAATGCCCGTTGCGATTTTGGGCTTTAGTTGTTTGATTTTAAGCTTATTCCCGACTAATATTCCTTATGAATTGGCACAATTGGCTGCAAAAGCCCTGATTAATGGTAATCCTTTCTAGTTTAAGCTATGTAAAATCGAATGGTATAACCGAATGTTGGTAACTTTAAAATATTAATTTAATATCAACAACAAAATATAACAACCCTTAGTTAAAAAACTGACATTGTGTTCAGCTTGCTATACCTAAATTTGCCATATATACAAAGGATAGTGTAAAATTTAAAAGAATACATTTTTAGACAGGAGGGAGTAACGGATGCTGCATGAATTTAAAGGGAAATATCCTGATATATCTGAAGATGTTTTTGTAGCAGATGGCACCCAAATTATTGGTGATGTAACTATTGCTGAAGGCGCTAGTGTTTGGTTTAATTCAGTCATCAGAGCGGATTTGGATATTGTCGAAATTGGCAGAAAAACTAATATCCAAGACGGGTCTATTTGTCATGTAGACACAAATGAACCTTTAAAAGTTGGAGATTATGTTACAGTTGGTCATGGAGCTATTCTACACGGATGTACAATTGCTAACAATACTTTGATAGGGATGGGTGCTACTGTTCTTAACGGTGCGACTGTTGGCGAAAATTGTATAATAGGTGCTGGAACGCTAATTCCCGAAGGTAAAGAAATACCTCCAAATAGTTTGGTGGTTGGAGTGCCTGGTAAAGTCGTTAGAGAACTTTCCCAGGAAGAGGCCAATAATTTAAAAAATCACGCTGAAGAATATCATAAAAAGGCTATGAAATATCTTGAACAATAAGAAATACTAATTTAGATGAAGAATAAATTACTTGGACTATATCAGCTGCTGACACCTCGAAGGTTCAGCAGCTTTTTAAGTTGCAAAAAAAATGAAATTAATTTAAAATCGAAGGGAATAGAAGTGTATATACTAGTTTAGATTTAGATCGGAAAGGAGAGTGGGAGGTATGACTACCAAAATAGGGATCCCACGGGCACTAGCTTATTTTACTTTTTTCCCTCTCTGGATTACTTTTTTTGAACAATTGAATATGGATGTTATGGTGTCTAGTGAGAGCAATAAGCAGGTTTTGGACCAAGGGGTAAAGGAAACTGTTAATGATGCTTGCATTCCTATAAAAATATATCATGGTCATGTTAAAGATTTGACAGGTAAAGTTGACTACTTATTTGTTCCTCGATTAGTGAGTTTAGATGGTGAAGAGACTGTGTGTCCTAAATTTTTAGGCTTACCTGATATGGTGAGATATTCAATTGAGGGGCTTCCTCCTCTCATTGATGAACGACTTGATTTAAGAAAGGGAAGATTTGAATTATGGAAGTTTTTTTATCGCATTGGACGTACATTCAATAAAGGTTTTTTGGAAATATTTAAAGCTTATCAGGTAGCTTGTAGAGAGTATCAAAAATATAGAAACTTACTGACTCAAGGCTTTACACCCCAAAATGCCTGGGAGGCATTAAGAGGGGAAAAGAATTTAGACTCTAATAATAACAAAACTCAATCAGAAGACATATCAATTGCATTGCTTGGATATCCTTATACAATATATGACTCTTATATTAGTGTTGGTTTGTTTGAGCGATTAAAGAATATGGGGGTTAATGTCTTAACAAAGGATAATGTACCGCCTCAAGAGCTGCTCAAACAAAGAAAGAATTTTTCGAAAGAGATGTTCTGGTATTATAGTAATCAGGTTGCACGAGCGGCTTTGTATTATTTAGACAAACCAAGAGTGAATGGTGTGATCCATGTGACGGCTTTTGGCTGTGGTCCCGATGCTATGGTCGATAAATTAGTAGAATTAGAATGCAAACAAAATGGAGTTCCTTTCTTGACACTATCTTTAGATGAACACACCGGAGAAGCTGGTGTAGGTACTAGAGTAGAAGCCTTTGTGGATATGTTGAAGAGAAAGAGGGGATTATAATGAGAAAGGTTACTTTTCCCAGAATGGGGACTTCTTATATTGCGTTTAAAATGCTTGTGGAGGACTTGGGTCATGAAGCTGTGACACCACCGCCGCCTACCAAACAAACTTTGACTTATGGTACAAAATATTCACCGGAATTCGCATGTATTCCCTTTAAAGTATTGATGGGGACTTATATCGAAGCCATTGAACAAGGAGCAGATACCATTGTGAGTTCAGGAGGCGTAGGTCCTTGTCGTGCTGGATATTATGGAGAAATGCATCATAGAATTTTAAAGGATGCAGGTTACGATACAGATATGATTATCTTTGAACCCCCTTTAAAATCTTTGGGTGATTTTCTCAAAAAAGTCAAAATTATCAAGGGTAAAAGTTCTTGGTTAACCTTGATTGATGCGGTCCGCCGTGCTTGGCATAAACTCATCGCCCTTGACGATTTGGAAATAATGGTGTCCAAAACCAGACCATACGAAATAAACAAAGGAGACACTACAAGGCGTTTTCAAGAAAGTTTTGAAATGTTAAATGAGGCATGGACCTTAAAAGAAATAAAAGAAGCTAGACAGGAAGCTTTAAATAATATCAAAAAAGTAGAGACTGTTCCCAGACCATCTAACCCTATCAAGGTTGGTATGATTGGAGAGATTTATGTCGTCTTAGAGCCCTTTATTAACGCTGATGTGGAAAAAATCCTAGGGGAATTAGGAGTTGAAGTATACCGGTCTATCTATCTTACAAATTGGACCAGAGATAATACAGTGATTGATGGTGAAAAAGATGTGAAAAAGTTAGCCAGGCCATATCTAGATCAATTAATTGGTGGGCATGGCCAAAGTAGTATAGGAGATACCATAAAATATGCTAAAGAGGGGTATCATGGAGTAGTCCATCTAGCACCCTTTACATGCATCCCTGAAATAGTAGCAAAAAGCATTTTACCAACGGTTAGCCATGACTATCAAATTCCTGTGATAACATTGTTTTTGGATGAACAAACTGGAAAGGCTGGAATCAAAACGAGACTGGAAGCCTTTGTTGACCTAATTAAAAAGAAACAATTGAATGAGGTGAGTTAAAAATGAAGGCAATTTATTTAGGTGTAGATGTTGGTTCTGTTAGTACGAATTTTGTTGCTTTGGATGAAAATTATCAAGTCCTAGCCAGCCAGTACTTGAGGACTAAAGGTGAACCTATTAAAGCTATTCAAACCGGACTTCGTAACATTGGGGAAGAACTGGGAAACGATGTAGAAGTAAAAGGAGTAGGTAGTACAGGAAGTGCCCGAACTTTGGCCGGGGTCATTTTAGGTGCAGATACTGTCAAAAATGAAATCACAGCTCATGCGGTGGCTGCTTCTCAACAAGTTCCCGAGGTTAAAACTGTTTTGGAAATTGGTGGTCAGGATTCAAAAATTATTATTTTAAGAGAAGGTGTAGTTGTAGACTTTGCCATGAATACTGTATGCGCAGCTGGGACGGGGTCTTTCCTTGATCATCAATCAGAGCGATTAGGGGTTCCCATTGAGGAATTTGGGGAAAAAGCTTTAATGTCAGATAGTCCAGTACGCATTGCCGGGAGATGTTCTGTCTTTGCAGAGTCAGACATGATCCATAAACAGCAAATGGGGCATGAAACAATAGATATAATCCGAGGACTAAGTGAAGCATTAGTTCGAAATTATCTTAACAATGTAGGTAAAGGGAAAGAGATACTGTCACCAATTGTGTTTCAAGGTGGGGTAGCGGCAAATCGTGGTATTAAAGCTGCCTTTGAACAAGAACTTGAGTCGGAAGTGGTAGTACCTAATTTTTTCAATGTTATGGGCGCCATAGGTGCTGCCATTTTAGCTAAGGATGCTTCCAAAGATAAAGGAGAAACAAGTTTCAGAGGTTTTCAAGCTAGTGATCTAAGATATCAGGCCTCAAGCTTTGAATGCAGCAGTTGTCCTAACATGTGTGAAATTGTCAATATCAAAAGTGAAGAACAGTTATTGGCTCGATGGGGTGGGCGATGTGAAAAATGGGAAGTTTTAGAAACGAATGTCAACACATGAACAAGATGAAGTTAGGAAAGCTAACTTTAGATAATTGCATCATTGTTGCACCTATGGCAGGAGTGACCGATTACCCTTATCGACGAATTTTGGCAAAATTTTCACCAGGCTTGATATGTGGTGAGATGGTGAGTGCCAAGGGAATGGTGTATGGCAACAAAAAAACTGAAGAAATGGTTATTCATCACAATCAAGGAGTGCATTATTCTCAACAGATATTTGGCAGTGATCCCAAGGTAATGGCAGATGCCGCAGTGAAACTGGAGAATTTAGGAGTTGACTCCATTGATGTAAATATGGGTTGTCCAGCTCCCAAAATAGTCAAAAATGGAGAGGGTTCAGCTCTGCTAAAGAAACCTCATTTAGCTCAAGAAATCGTCAGAGAAATAGTCAATTCAGTAAACCTTCCTGTGACGGTAAAGATTAGAAAGGGATTTGACAGAAAGTCGTCTGACCCACTGGAATTAGCTCTTAGATTGCAGGAAGTAGGAATCAAGGCTCTGGCAGTTCATGGGAGGACCTGTGAACAGCAATATAGTGGCAAAGCGGATTGGGAAGTGGTTGCTAAACTTAAAAACTATTTAGATATACCTGTTATCGGAAATGGAGATATTTTCAGCTCTGAAGATGCTGTGTCTGCTTTGGAGATGACTGCTTGTGATGGAATTATGTTGGGCCGTGGACTAATGGGAAATCCTTGGCTGATTGAACAGACCAAAGGAATGCTTATCAAAGATGAGAAAATTGAGTCTCCAGAAATTCATGAGATTAAAAATGAGATGAAAAGTCATTTTGAAAATGCTATTAAATATTACGGTGAGTCAAAAGGCATAGCTGAAATGAGAAAGCATATTTCATGGTATCTAAAAAGTCTTCCTGGAAGTACGAGCATCAAAGATGAAGTCATGCGGCTAACTGATGTAAACCAAATTTGGTTTAGTTTAAATGAATATTTTCAAGCTTTAGAAAAAAAGAGTTAAAAATTACATCATTAACATAAAGCCAGGTCCCAGGTCAAAGAACGGTTATCGTCTTGACCTAGGACCTGGCTTTTTAAGTATCTTGAATTTTATAAGAAAATTGTGTAAAATACTGGTAACAAGTAATGTGTACAAATTGTGCACATAGTATATTGTTAGGAGGAAATACTATGGATATTGAATATATAAGAGTAGGGGAAAAACTAATTAACATAAATAAAATAGAAGATAAAGTAAGGAAACTCCTAAATTTAAGAGCCCAGGGTTACAGCCAAAAAGAGGTGAGTAACAAGCTTGAGATAGATAGAACTTTTGTATCAAGAGTGGAAAGTATGGGAGAAGTTAGAAAAGGTGGCGGAATAGCTGTTATTGGTTTTCCGATAAAAAATAAAGACGAACTTTTGAAAATATGTGATAACTATGGGGTAGAGTATTGTTTTTTAATGACCGATCAGGAACGATGGACATGGTTAAAAAACAAATCCGGTGAGATGTTAATTAATAGGATCATGGAATTAGTCTACGAAGTCAGAGTTTATGATATAGTCGTTGTATTAGGTTCTAATTATCGTATTAATTTAATTAAAGCTCTATTAAACAAAGAAGTTATTGGTCTTAAAATCGGTGAATCGCCAATTGAAAAAGATGTATACGTCTCATCTGAAAAGTTTGCAAAGGTATTAGATGATCTTGTCTAATAGGGGGAGTTTTAATGAAAAGAGTTGTTAGTGTTAGCCTGGGTTCGTCAAAACGCAATCATAAGGTGGAAGAAGAATTTCTGGGAGAAAAAGTTAGTATTGAAAGAATAGGTACAGATGGAGATTTAGATAAAATGAAGCAAATTATTTCAGAACTAGATGGTGAGGTAGATGCTTTTGGATTAGGAGGAATGGATTTATATCTGGCTGTAGGCAAGTATCGCTATATGTTGAAGGATGCTCAAAAAGTCGCTCAGTGTTGCAAAAATACACCAATAGTTGATGGCAGTGGTTTAAAAAATAGTTTAGAAAGAAATGCCTTACAGCAATTAAATGAACATCATAACTTATTTAATTCCCATGATAGAGTCTTATTAGTGTCTGCTTTAGACCGTTTTGGAATGGCTGAAAAATTGTCCCAATTACATAGTGAGGTGATATATGGGGATCTGATTTTTAGTTTGGGGATTCCAATCTCAATAAGGTCACTACATAACCTAGAAAAAATAGCTCGATGCGCTTTGCCCGTTGTTAGATGGCTGCCGTTTAAATTACTATACCCCTCTGGAAGTAAAAAAAATCGAACTAATGGCTCGCAGAATAAATACGAAAAATATTACGACTGGGCCGATATTATCTGTGGCGATTTTCATTATATAAATAAGTACCTTCCTGATAATTTGGAAGAAAAAGTCATAGTAACTAATACAGTTACACAGGAAGATGAAGAAAACTTAAAAAACTGTGGACTTAAACAGTTAATAACAACTACTCCTTCCCTAAAGGGTCGATCCTTTGGAACAAATGTGATGGAAGCCCTTTTGATTGCGTTAAAAGGAGGGAAACAAGAGCTAAAACCGAGAGAGTACGAGACTTTGCTTGAAGAACTGAATTTTATTCCTTCTATTAAAGACCTTAATTGAAAAATGTGCAGATTCCTAATTAGGAGGTTATCTTATGGATAAATTTGCATTCATAATCCATCCCATTTATCATAGTGATATTATTAAAAAATTTCCTTTTTTAAAAGCTTTACCAGAAAATATTTTAGAAAAAACTTTTGGTCGTTTACCTCCCTTCAAAGTTTCGAATATTGAAGGTGTAGAAAGTCCTCATAATCAAATTGAAGGTTGTTTTGTCGCGTGTCCACTTTCAAGTAATCAGATTTTGAACTTACCCCAAGATTATGTGATAAAAAAGATCATTAAAGCTGGTAAAAAGGCTGAAGAACTTGGAGCTCAAGTGGTTGGTCTAGGAGCATTGACATCTGTTGTCGGAGATGCAGGGGTAACAGTGGCAAAAAACTTGAATATTCCAGTGACTACAGGGAATAGTTATACTGTGGCGACAGCAATAGAAGGCGTTAAAAGTGCTTGTCAGATGATGGACTTTGACCACAGTGAAGCACATGTAGCTGTTCTTGGTGCCAGTGGGTCTATTGGAAAAGTGATTGCTAAGAAATTTGCCCGTGAATCCCGTTGGCTAACATTACTGGGAAGGGATAAAGACAAACTTGAGACTGTTTCAAAAGAGATTTACAATGAATCTGGTATGGCCGCAAAAGTTACCAACCAAATTAAGAAAAATATTTCGGAAGCTGACATAGTTTTTGCAGTCACAGGAGCTGCTGATGCTGTAATTTCTGGTGAAGAGTTAAAACCAGGAGCTATAGTTTGTGATGTTGCCCGACCTAGAGATGTTTCCTGGAGAGTTGCTCAAAGTCGCGATGATGTTTTAGTAATTGAAGGTGGAATTGTAGAAATCCCTGGTGATGTAGAATTCAATTTTAACTTTGGTTTCCCACCTAAAACGGCGTACGCCTGTATGGCCGAAACCATGATTTTAGCCCTTGAGAAAAAATATGAAAGCTTTAGTTTAGGCAGAGACTTAAGTTTAGATAAAGTAGAACAAATTAGTAGATTGGCTGAAAAACACAATTTTAGGCTTGCAGGTTTTAGAAGTTTCGAAAAAGCAGTGAGTAAAGAAACTGTAGATCAAATTAAACAAAATGCTATGCGAAAAAGAATAAAGTTTTCAACTTCAAAAGTTTGAAATGTTTAAAGTTTTTAAGTTTTTAACTGATTATATTTGACAAAAACAGGAGTGTAGTTTACAATAGAGCAAAATTTACAAAAAATTGCTTCTAAAAAAGAGAATAATAGCTTAAAACTTAGTAAAAATATGTGTAATGTCACGTAATGTTTATTTAAAAAATTTTTTTACCTACGAAATATGTGCTCTGGTAAGAATTTTTTAATGTTCATGGTAAATATAAATTAGTGAGCACATATAATTTTAATAATTCAAGAACTTTTAGAAAGAGGGGAGAAGTATTATGGCTAGTAGAGAAGTATCTAATAATGGTAAAGAAGTAGTTTTAACTCGCGGAGGGTACGAAGAGTTAGAAGAAGAATTAGAGCATTTAAAAACAGTAAGAAGAAAAGAAGTAGCTGAAAGAATAAAAACGGCCATTTCTTTTGGTGATATTAGCGAAAACAGTGAGTATGATGATGCAAAAAATGAACAGGCATTCATTGAAGGAAGAATTATTACTTTGGAAAAAATGCTTAGAAATGCTAAAATTGTAGATAAAGACGAAACGGATAATAAAGTTGTCTCAATCGGTAATACAGTTGTCTTAAAGGACCTTGAATACGATGAAGAAGTTGAATACACCATCGTTGGCTCCGCTGAGTCTAATCCTACAGATCAAAAAATATCAAATGAATCACCGGTGGGAGAAGCTATTATTGGAAAAAAAGTTGGTGAAGTTGTTGAAGTAAAAGTGCCAGCAGGTGTAATAGAATATGAAATAGTTGATATTAACTAAATTTTTGTTTTCAAGGCTGAATACAACAATTGTTAATATAATTGAGTCCCGGGTGATAGCCTGGGACTCATAACTTTATATTTTCTTTAATACGTTAACGAAGCCGGGGTAATAATTATAATAAACGAGAGGTGAACATATATGGAGAAAGATCATGAATTGATCAATGTCAGGTACGAAAAAGCCCGCGACATGGAAAATCGCAACATCCAACCTTTTGGCGACAAATATTCTGCCACTTACTATGCTCAAGAAGTTAAAGATAACTATGAACAATTGTTAGAAACTAAAGAAGAAGTTAGCTTATCAGGACGTATTATGGCCAAGCGAGGCCATGGCAAAGCAGGATTTGCCCATATCCAAGACTCTAGTGGACAAGTGCAGATTTATACACGAGTTGATAATGTTGGGGAAGAAGACTACGAATTGTATAAAGAACTGGATATTGGAGATATTATTGCTTTAAAAGGGCCAGTTTTTATGACTAGAAAAGGTGAAATTACTGTTGAGGTCAAAGAATTTCACCTCCAAAGTAAGTCTTTACGTCCTCTACCTGAAAAATGGCATGGATTGAAAGATGTAGACCTGCGCTACCGTAAACGATACTTAGATCTGATCATGAATCAAGATGTTAAAGATACTTTTGTAATTAGAAGTAAGATAATCCGAGAAATGCGAAGATATTTGGATGATAGAGGTTTTTTTGAAATGGAAACCCCCACCCTACATACAATTCCAGGTGGTGCAAATGCTAGACCATTTAAAACATATCACAACGCTTTAGAAATGAAACTTTATATGAGAATAGCAACTGAATTACACTTGAAGAGGCTAATTGTTGGTGGATTTGATAAAGTTTACGAATTAGGTAGAATTTTTAGGAATGAAGGAATATCAACTAAACATAATCCTGAATTTACCTCAATTGAACTATATCAATCTAATAGTGATTACCATGACATGATGGAGCTTACTGAAAATATGATTTATGAAATCGCAAACAAAATTTTTGGAACCCCAGTGGTTGAATATCAGGGGACAAATATTGACTTCACTCCACCATGGCCTAGAAAAACAATGATTGATGCCGTGAAA
>NC_010718.1:140000-310000 GCF_000020005.1 Natranaerobius thermophilus JW/NM-WN-LF
CTTCAAACCTAAGCCCCAGTAAACGGCGGCCGTAACTATAACGGTCCTAAGGTAGCGAAATTCCTTGTCGGGTAAGTTCCGACCCGCACGAAAGACGCAACGACTCGGGCGCTGTCTCAACAAGGGACCCGGTGAAATTGAAATACCTGTGAAGATGCAGGTTACCCGCGACTAGACGGAAAGACCCCGTGGAGCTTTACTGCAGCCTGACATTGGGTTTTGGTATTGGATGTACAGGATAGGTGGGAGGCGTAGAAGCCGGGGCGCAAGCCTCGGTGGAGCCATCCGTGGGATACCACCCTTCCAGTACTGAAATTCTAACCGCGAACCGTAATCCGGTTCCGGGACAGTGTCAGGTGGGCAGTTTGACTGGGGCGGTCGCCTCCCAAAGAGTAACGGAGGCGCCCAAAGGTTCCCTCAGCGCGGTTGGAAATCGCGCGCAGAGTGCAAAGGCACAAGGGAGCTTGACTGCGAGAGAGACATCTCGAGCAGGTACGAAAGTAGGGCTTAGTGATCCGGCGGTTCCGTGTGGAAGGGCCGTCGCTCAACGGATAAAAGCTACCCCGGGGATAACAGGCTTATCTCCCCCAAGAGTCCACATCGACGGGGAGGTTTGGCACCTCGATGTCGGCTCATCGCATCCTGGGGCTGAAGTAGGTCCCAAGGGTTGGGCTGTTCGCCCATTAAAGCGGTACGTGAGCTGGGTTCAGAACGTCGTGAGACAGTTCGGTCCCTATCTGTCGCGGGCGTAGGAGACTTGAGTGGAGCCGTCCCTAGTACGAGAGGACCGGGACGGACGGACCCCTGGTGTACCAGTTGTCCTGCCAAGGGCACCGCTGGGTAGCCACGTCCGGACGGGATAAGCGCTGAAGGCATCTAAGCGCGAAGCCCTCCACAAGATGAGGTCTCCAGCCTGGCGCTCGTCCAGGGTAAGACCCCAGATAGATGATCTGGTCGATAGGCCGGGGGTGTAAGGGGAGCAATCCCTTTAGCTGACCGGTACTAATAGGTCGAGGCCTTGACCCTCTATTCTCAATGTGCAGTCTTCAAAGAACAAACTTAAGTTTAAATAAATAGTTCTAGGTTTACAACTGGAATATTTACTTAAGCTTGAGATTAAAATTTTAAATTTGATTAAAGTCTAAAGTAAGCCCGGTGAAAATTGCGGAGGGGCCACACCTGTTCCCATGCCGAACACAGTAGTTAAGTCCTCCAGCGCCTATGGTACTGGGAGCGTGAGCTCCTGGGAGAGTAGGTCTTTGCCGGGCTTTTTTATATGTTGTTTTTTATAGGATAGCAGTTTTAATAAACTGCTTTTTTTATACATAGACGTGTTAGTGAGAAGTCTCGCAAAAAATGTAATAGCATATAAATAAATTGACAGAAGTTTAAAAAAGTGATAAATTGTTAGTCAAAGAGGTAATCGGATCATGCGATAAATGTCGTAAAATGATAAAATATGTTATAAAAAGTAAAGTATTATTATCGGAGGTGGATTTATGGGGATTAGCACCTCTATATTAGAGTTTTGGCAGTATTTAGTTGACCGGCAGGATATGTTTTTGAATTTATTTTACGAGCACACTCGATTAATTTTAATTACTGCTATTATATCGATAATTATTGGTGTTATTTTGGGGTTGGTTTCTACTTATTATAAAAGTTTAGCAAACATAATTTTGACTGTAACTCAAATTCTAATGACAATTCCTAGTTTGGCTATGATTGCTATTATTTTCCCATTGTTTGGTATAGGTCCAACGACAGGTATAGTAGCCTTAGTGCTTTACTCTTTATTACCTATAGTTAGAAATACTTATACTGGTATAAACGAACTCGATGCTAACGTATTGGAAGCAGCTAAAGGTATGGGGATGTCGGAGAGAAAAATATTACTGAAAATCAAAATACCTTTAGCATTACCTGTAATAATTGCAGGAATCCGAACAGCTGTTGTAATGGTAGTAGGTATTGGAGCAATCGCTAGCTTGATAGGTGCTGGAGGATTAGGTGATTTTATTTTTAGAGGTATATCTAGGGATTTCCCGTTTATGATTTTAGCTGGTGCTATTGGAGTATCAATATTGGCAATAGCTTTAGATTTACTCCTTAGTTGGCTAGAACAAAAGGTGATAGCGAGACAAAGTTAATAATTTTCGCTGATAGTGAAAATTGAATTAAAGGAATTATATTGAAAAAGAGATAGGAGAAGGTACAGGAGGTTTGGTTATATGATTAAATTTGAGGATGTTAGCAAAACTTTCCCGAATGCAGACAATCCTGCAGTAAAAAATTTAAACATGGAAGTCTCTGAAGGTGAAATTACTGTGTTAGTCGGTCCATCAGGATGTGGAAAAACCACAACTATGAAAATGGTTAATAGAATTTATGAAATTACTAAAGGAAATATTTACGTAGATAATCAAGATATTTATGACCTAGACCCTATTGAACTAAGATTGAATATTGGTTATGTAATTCAGGAAATTGGGTTGTTTCCTCATATGACAATTGCAGATAATATCGCCACAGTTCTTTATGAAAAAAAGTGGCCAAAAGAGGAAATTGATAAACGTGTTAATGAGCTAATGGTCTTAATGGGATTAGATCCTGATATTTATAAACAAAGACGTCCCTCTAAACTTAGCGGAGGACAACGACAGAGGGTGGGAGTTGCCAGAGCAATGGCTGCTAATCCACCGATAATGTTAATGGACGAACCTTTTGCTGCTGTTGACCCAATTACCCGTGCCAGGTTACAAAATGAATTTTTAGAATTACAAGAAAAAATGAAAAAGACAATTATTTTTGTGACCCATGATATTAATGAAGCAATAAAAATGGGAGATAAGATTGCAGTCATGAGGGAAGGACAAATTGTTCAATATGATTCTCCAAAAAAAATATTACAAAATCCAAGAGACGAGTTTGTTGAAAAATTAGTTGGCAGTAATCGAGCGGTTAAAAGTTTATCTTTAGTAAAAATAAACGACGCTATTATTAATCAAGTAGTCTCCTTAGAAGAGAATTCGGATATTGAGGAAATAAAACAACATCTTGATAGCAATATTAATATAGCTTTATTAAAAGATTATAATGGTCATGTTACAGGTTATGTTACTGATCTCGATTTGAGAGGGGTAAATTCGGGTAAGATAAAAGATTTTAAAAAACCTTATGAACAAGTATTAAATAAAAATGATGATTTAAGTAAAGCCTTATCAGTAATGCTTAATCAGAGTGTCTATCACGTTCCGGTAATGGATGGGCAAAATGAATGCCTGGGGGTTATTACTGTTGACGATGTTTTTAAGGCGGTGAGTTCTAATGACAGTCAATAAAAACACAAAATCTGAACTTAACCACCGTCAAGTCGAAATCCAAGATAAAGGTGAAAGTAGGACTCGATCTCGACAGATTAAAGTAATATTAACAAAGTACTCTCATATACTTATTCCGATCTTGTATATAACTTTGGGAACTGTTTATACGGTTATTAATGTTCAAAATCCTGTTGATAGTTTAGCAGAAGGGTGGTTGTCATATGAAAGAATTGGTGGATTACTTTATGAACATATAATTCTAGTTGGACTTGCTACTTTAGGAGCTATCTTAACAAGTGTTCCTTTAGGTATTTTAATTACCCGGCCCACCTTTAGATGGCTCACTCCTTTTGTAGATAACCCTGTCAATGTGGGTCAAACTGTTCCTAGCATAGCTATCTTAGGTTTAGCATATTACTTTATGGGGACAGGATTACTTACAGCTTTATTTGCATTATGGTTATATTCGCTTCTGCCTATACTTCGGAACACTTCTATTGGAATTAAAAGTGTAGATCCGGAAATCTTGGAAGCCGCTAGGGGAATGGGTATGACACCTTATAGGATTTTTATAAAAATAGAATTTCCCTTAGCGCTACCTGTTATTATGGCAGGGATAAGGACTTCAGTAGTCATTTGTACGGGAGCAGCTACCCTGGCCACCTTTATTGGAGCCGGGGCTCTTGGAGAAATCATTAATGCTGGGTTATCCATGAGGCGTATTCAACTTGTTTATCAAGGGGCAGTATTAGCAGCACTATTTGCTTTGTTGCTTGATAATTTGATAGGGACCTTAGAAAGATATTTAACTCAAGAAGCTTATGATGAGGACGAGGTCGACGAAAATTAGTTACAATTTGTTTCAACTTCTTTCAAACATTAAAAATGGATAAGGGGGAAAAGGATGAAAATGAAGAATCTAGCGATAACTTTAGTTATCCTAAGTATGATGTTGGTTGGTGTAGGTTGTGGTCAAGATGGGGAGGTTCAGCAAGACGGAGATGCTGTTATTGCCGTAGGTTCCAAGGAGTTCACAGAGCAATTGATACTAGGTCAGCTCACTATTCAACTATTGGAAGAAGAAGGTTATGATGTGATTGACAATACAGGTTTATCTGGTACTGCAATATTGAGAGATGCTTTTTTAGATGGTGAAGTTGATGTGAAATGGGAATACACGGGAACAGCTTTAATTTCTCACCTGGGTCACGATGAGGCTATCACAGACAGTGAAGAGTGCTATGAAGCTGTTAAAGAAGAAGATCTGGAAGAGAACGGAGTCGTTTGGCTTGATTATGCGGGACTTGATAATACTTATACATTAATTATGAGAGAAGATTATGCTGAAGAAGCCGGTATCCAATCTATGAGCGATTTAGCTGAAGCTGTTAATGAAGGAGAAACCCCACCCACTGGAGGAGAATGGGTTTTAGCTAGTAATGAGGAATATGCCACTCGAGATGATGGCATGGAAGGAGTCGAAGAAACATACGGATTTGAATTTGAAGATGTGGATATCATGGAACCGGGCATTATCTACGGAGTTGTACGAGATGGGGAAGCACCTGTTGGTATGGGTTTTATGACTGATGGCAGGATCGATGGATATGATTTGATAACCTTAGAAGACGATAAAGGCTTTCATCCGGCTTATAATGCGGCACCTAATGTAAGAGAAGAAGTCTTGGATGAACATCCGGAGTTAGAAGATATTTTAGCAAAATTGACTGAACGTCTTGATAATGAAACAATGCAACAATTAAATGCTAAGGTTGATATTGATGGCTATCAACCAGAGGAAGCAGCCGAAGAATATTTAGTTGAAGAGGGTTTGATTTCCGAATAATGAATTTTTAAATTAAGCGCTGTTAAATTTATTTGTTGATACTGTAAAACTTACATGGAACTTTAATACAACTCTAAAAAGTGTATTAAAAGATTAGGGCTATTCCTAAGTGGAATAGCCCTTTACATTTTGATGTAAATAGAGTAAAATAAAAAAACAAATGAATGAATATCTGATACCTTCAGGGCAGGGTGAGATTCCCGACCGGCGGTAGAGCCCGCGAGCCTCTTGATGTTAAGAGGTTGATTCGGTGAAATTCCGAAGCCGACAGTAAAAGTCTGGATGGGAGAAGGTTTAAGATTGGAAACTGCTGATTAGCATCTTAGTACGATCAGTAACCGATCTTCCCTGGGGGTACAGGGAAGATTTTTTATTTTATAAGAAAGGGTGCGATAAATGGATAACTGGATAAAAAAGGACCGCCAGTACATGGATCGGGCGCTGGATTTAGCTTGGAAAGGTTGGGGGAAAACTAATCCTAATCCCCTAGTAGGTGCAGTACTAGTAAAGAACGATGATATAGTTGCCCAAGGTTATCATGGTAGATTAGGAGGGCCTCACGCAGAAGCTGTTGCTTTAGAAAAAGCCGGTAGAGAAGCTTCGGGAACGACAATGTATGTTACCCTTGAACCTTGTTGTCATTACGGGAAAACACCTCCATGCACAGATAAAATTATTGAAGCTGGTGTTAAAAGGGTTGTAATTGCTTCTCTAGATCCACACGAAAAAATGGCAGGAAAAGGTGTTAAAAAATTAAGGCAAGCAGGAATTAAAGTAGAAGTTGGACTAAAAAAAGCTGAAGCTGAGAAGCAAAATGAAATATTCAGAAAATATATAGTAACAGGTTTGCCTTATATGATTGGCAAATGGGGGATGAGTTTAGATGGAAAGATTGCTACTCATACCGGTGATTCTCGTTGGATTACATCGGAAAAAGCCAGATTTGACACTCATCGACTTAGGGCGAGAGTAGCGGCTATTATGGTGGGAATCGGAACTGTAAAAGCTGATGACCCTCTCCTAACATGTAGGCATCCTAATTACCCTGGACAGCACCCAGTAAGAATCGTTGTAGATTCTCATCTCAGATTATCTTTACAAAGCAAAGTATTAGAAAAAATTTCTGAGACTCCAACTATTATAGCTACCTCAGAAGAAATCAAGCACAAATCAAAAGAAATGGAAATTGCTAAACAGATTGAAAATTTAGGAGGAGAAGTACTTTACTTGCCCCAAACTTCTACAGGAAAAGTGGATATATTTGAACTGGTGAAACTTTTGGGTCAAAGAGGGCTAGATAGCGTGCTTGTTGAAGGTGGAGAAACTCTTCATGGATCTTTAATAGAAGCTAATTACTATGATAAGTATATTGTTTATCTCGGGAACTTGGTAATTGGAGGTACTAACTCACCTACACCGGTTGGTGGAAAAGGTTTTCAAGCGCTAAAAGACAGCGTGATGTTAAATAATATGGAATATGAATATTTTGGTGATTCTATCAGGATTGAAGCGTATCCATTTCTAGAAAACCAAAGATGAAAGTAGGTGGTAACTTGTTTACCGGCATTGTAGAAGAAGTTGGAAAAGTATTGTCTGTTAATCAAGGCCCAAATTCTATTAGTTTGAATATTCAAGCTGAAAAAATAATGGATGATATTAAATTAGGTGATAGTATTTCCACAAATGGTGTATGTTTAACTGTTTCTAAAGTAGGAACAAATAACTTTGTGGCTGATGTTATGCCCGAAACTCTGCGTAGAAGCAATCTAAGATACCTTACAACTAATAGTTGGGTTAATTTAGAGCGAGCACTTAGACTCAGTGATCGCTTAGGTGGTCATTTTGTATCAGGTCATGTTGACGGTGTAGCGAAAGTGATCTCTAGAAAACACGAAGGAAATGCTGAAATTTTTAACTTTCAAGTTGTTGAAGAAAATGAACGAAATATCCAAAAGTATCTCGTAGAAAAAGGGTCTATAGCGGTGGATGGAATTAGCTTAACCATAGTGGCCTGTGAAGGTGATGGCTTTTCTGTAAGTATAGTTCCGCACTCTAAAGAAAATACAATCTTAGAGACAAGACAAGTGGGTAATTATGTAAATATTGAAGTAGATATTATTGGAAAGTATGTAGAAAAATTACTGTTTCAGGAAAAACAAGATAATGGCTCTGCCAGCACAACTGGTACTTCTGATAAAAAAGCCAAAATTGATTCCAAGATTGATATTAATCGCTTAAGAGAGCTTGGTTATTAACAGTTCCACTATCAAACTCAAGAGGCAATTGAGTTCTAGAATAATTAATTAACCTTGATACAAGAGGGGTGAATATAAATGACTTTAAGTACCATTAAAGAAGCACTGGAAGATTTAAAAAATGGAAAAATGGTCATCGTAGTTGATGATGAGGATAGAGAAAACGAAGGTGACTTGGTAATTCCCGCAGAAAAAGCAACTCCCCAGGCAGTTAACTTTATGGCTAAGTACGGAAGAGGCCTTATCTGTATGCCGATGAAGGAGGAAAGGTTACAGGAGCTCGACATTCCTTTGATGGTAAATGACAACACCGATGAAATGGGAACGGCTTTCACAGTATCGGTAGATTATAAAGATTGTCATACAGGCATATCTGCCTACGAAAGGGCAATGACAGTTACTAAATTAATAAAAGAAGACAGCAAACCAGAGGATTTTAATAGGCCTGGGCATATATTTCCTCTTGCGGCTCGTCAGGGTGGTGTTCTAAAGAGGGCCGGCCATACAGAGGCTGCTATTGACTTGGCTTATTTAGCAGGTTGTTACCCCGCTGGTGTTATATGTGAAATAATGTCTGATGATGGAACTATGGCCAGGTTACCTGAATTAGAACAATTTGCTAGAGAGCACGACCTTAAAATTATATCAATTGCCGACTTAATTTCTTACAGGAGAAACTCAGAACAGCTTATCGAAGCAGTTGCTGATATTAATTTACCAACAAAGTACGGAGAGTTTCAAGGAAAATTATATCAAGATACAATTTCTGGAGAGCATCACTTGGCAATAATTAAAGGTGAACCTGATAAAGAAAAGGAGCCGGTTTTGGTTCGAGTGCATTCGGAATGTTTGACCGGTGATGTTCTAGGGTCAATGAGATGTGATTGTGGAGATCAATTGGCTAGCGCTATGCAGAAAATAGAAGAGGAAGGTGTAGGAGTAGTACTTTATATGCGTCAGGAAGGTCGTGGCATTGGTCTGGCAAATAAATTAAAGGCCTATGAACTTCAAGATCAGGGGAAGGATACTGTGGAAGCCAATGAACTGTTAGGTTTTCCTGCTGATTTAAGAGATTACGGAATTGGTGCTCAAATTTTAAAAGATCTAGGACTAACCAAGATTTTATTGATGACTAATAACCCCAAGAAAATTATTGGTTTAAAAGGCTATGGCCTAGAAGTGGAACAGAGATTAGCCTTGGAGGCTGAGGTTACACCTCACAATAAATGTTATTTACAAACTAAGCAAGACAAACTGGGACATATATTAAATGTCCAGCAACAAAATGACAACAAGGAGGAAAATTATTATGAGTAAAATTTATGAAGGTCAACTAAAAGCTGAAGGTCTTAAAATCGGAATAGTAGTATCTAGGTTCAATGAATTAATTACTAATAAACTACTGGGAGGCGCCATGGATTCCATTAAAAGACATGGTGGAGATGAAGATAATGTAGGAGTAATTTGGGTCCCGGGTTGTTTTGAGATACCAGGAGCTACGAAAATGGTTGTTAATTCTGGCAAGTATGATGCTGTTATTTCCTTAGGGGCTGTTATCAGAGGAGATACACCCCACTTTGATTATGTAGCCAGTGAAGTTAGTAAAGGGGTTGCTAAAATAAGTTTAGATAGTAATGTACCTGTGATATTTGGTGTGTTGACTACTGATACTGTTGACCAAGCCATTGAAAGAGCTGGTACAAAAGCTGGAAATAAAGGATATGATGCAGCTTGTTCGGCTATAGAAATGGCGAACCTGTATAAGCAGTTATATTAAAGAGAAACCATTAAAGACAGTAGATTTTTCGATATTTTAGCTAATATAATATGTTTTAAGGAAAGCCAGGTATTGAATGAGAGGAACTAGTCTTCCAAAGATAGGAAGATTAGTTCCTCTTCTTGATTAAAATGTGAGTTAAGCGTATCATTATATATGTGTTAGCTTATACATGAAAGGAGTAAATATAATGGATGAAAATATAGACCAAGAAAATCACAACATAATAAAAATAGCAGGAATAATTCCTGAATGTGTGGTCAATGCCCCTGGAGGAATTAGTTATGTTATTTTTGCTCAGGGTTGTGCCCATAAATGCCCTGGATGTCATAATCCAGAGACTCACGACTTTAATGCCGGAGAAGAGTGGAGGATTGATGAAATACTAACAGATTTAAAAAATTATCCATTGTCTGGAATTGTTACTTTTACAGGGGGAGATCCCTTTTTTCAAGCTAAATCCTTTCATAAATTGGCAGTTAAATTAAAGGAGTTGAACTATACTATAGTAGCTTATTCTGGTTTTTATTTTGAAGAACTTAAAAATGACATGGATAAGAAGAATTTACTATCTCATGTAGATATTCTAATTGATGGACCTTATCTAGAAGAGCAAAAACAAAGAGATTTAAATTTCAGAGGTTCCCTCAATCAAAGGATACTAGATGTCAAGAATAGCATTATTGAAAATAATCCTGTTATTTTGAATAAATACTACGAAAAGTCCTAGTAATTTTATGAGACAATAGTTTGAAGGTTTTTTTGAAATGGGAATGGTATATATAAATATGATAGAATTCATTGGACACATAGAAAATAGATTTAGATAAGTTAACTAAATAAAGGAGAGATGTATTAATGGAACATAAGGATGTTGCTTTAGTTACTGAAGTTTCTAAGATGCCTACAAAGGTTGTGAAAAGGGATGGCCGTGAACAACCCTTTGACCCTTCAAAAATAACCAATGCAATCAAAAAAGCTCTTAAGGCTATTGACAAAGAAGATCATTCCCTTGCCCTTTCTTTGACATATCAAGTTATCAATAAATTAACTAAACATGGAGTAGACAAGCCCACAGTACCACAAATCCAAGAGATGGTGGAAAATTCACTTATGGATACCGGTCACTATGAAGTTGCTAGGGCTTATGTCATTTATAGAAACGACCGGGATAGAATTAGAGAAGCAGATACCAAATTAATGAAAGAGCTATTAAAAGTATTAGAAACCAGGGACCAAGAAAACGCCAATGTGAATGGCGATGCTCCCATGGGCAAAATGTTAAAAGGTGGCTCTGAAGCCATGAAAGAAGTGTATTTAAATCATTTTGCCAAAAATGAACACTCTCAAGCTCACAGAAATGGGTATATACATATACATGATGCCGATTTTGCTGCTATTGGAACAACCACATGTCTTCAAATTCCATTAGATAGACTGTTAGCAGAAGGATTTAATACAGGACATGGTTGGATTACCACGCCAAAATCAATCGAATCAGCGGCATCTCTTAGTTGTATAGTGTTCCAGTCCAATCAAAATGATCAACATGGTGGGCAATCATTTGCCACCTTTGACTCTTCTCTGGCACCTTATGTAAAAATTACTTTTGATAAGATTAAAAATGAGCTTTCCCAATTAGGAATCTCAGAAAATATCGATGATAAGGCATGGGAACAGGTGAAAAAGCGGACTTATCAGGCTATGCAAATTTTTGTGTTTAATCTTAATACTATGCACAGTCGAGCAGGTGCTCAAGTGCCTTTTACTTCTGTTAATTTTGGGCTTGATACTAGCCCATGGGGTCGTTTGATTAGCGAAATGCTACTGAAAGTATATAAGAAAGGTTTGGGTAGAGGGGAAACACCAATTTTCCCTAATTTAATTTTTTCCTTGGCAACTGGAGTGAACAAAGAACCAGGGGATCCAAATTACGATTTGCGCCGCTTGGCTCATGAAGTTTCTTGTGAGCGTTTGTTCCCAAACTATTCTAATCAGGATGCCTCTTATAATGCACCCTTTTATTATAGGGAAGAAGATCCTCAAGTAGTAGCTTATATGGGCTGTAGGACTCGGGTGATATCAAACAGAAGAGGCCCTGAAGTTACTGAAGGTAGAGGTAACCTTTCTTTTACTTCTATTAATTTACCTAGGATAGCTTTGGAAACAAGCTGTCCGAGTGATTTTTATCAACGGTTAGAAGACACTATTTGGTTGGTTGCAGATCAATTATATGATAGATTTAAAATCCAAAAAAATAAAAAGGCCAAAGAATTTCCTTTTCTTATGGGGCAAGGACTTTACATGGATAGTGAAGACTTTGAGTCAGAAGAGACTTTAGAAGAAGCTTTGAAACATGGGACTTTATCCATTGGTTTTATTGGACTCGCAGAAGCATTAAAGGCCATGATAGGTGAGCACCATGGTGAATCCGAAGAGGCCTTTAAAAAGGGATTGCAAATTGTTGAATTTATGGACAATATTTGTAAAAAAGCGTCTGAACAGTACAACCTTAATTTCAGTCTCTTAGCTACTCCAGCCGAAGGACTGTCCGGCAGGTTTACAGAGCTTGACAGAGAGACCTTTGGAGAGATAGAAGGGGTTACTGATAAAGAATGGTATACTAATTCATTCCATATTCCTGTTGAGTATTCTATAAGCGCTTATGAAAAAATTAGAAAGGAATCAGCTTTTAACAAATATACTCCTGCAGGTCATATTAATTACGTAGAATTAGATGCTGCTCCTAAAGGCAATATAGATGCCTTTGAACAGCTAGTAAATGCTGCTATGGATAATGACTGTGGATACTTTTCTGTTAACTTTCCTGTAGATCAGTGCTTAAATTGTGCAAATAATGGAGTGATAGATTCGGAGACATGCCCTGTTTGTGGTTCACGTAGAATTCAAAGAGTAAGAAGAGTTACAGGTTATTTGGGTGTTTTAGAAGAAATCCCCGATGAAGAGGGGGAAGGAAAAACTTCTGGTTTTAATGATGGTAAATATCATGAATGTTTAAATAGAGTCAGTCATCTACAGGGTTTTCAAACAAAAGATGATCAAAATTAAAAACTAGTGAAAGGTTCCCCAGAAACTCTATGGGGAACCTTATTAATTTAGTAGGCTTAGCAAAACAAAACCCATTCTGTTATCTGGTTTTAATTTTTCTTAAAAGTAAATTACTTAACTTTAATAGCATTAATATTTGTAAAAGATACCATATCCCGGGCGTGGAAAGTGCCAATCAATATTTTCAAGGGGGCAGGCATAGATACATGCGCCACATTCTATACATCGTTTATAATCAATTAATGTTTGTTGATTATCATCATCAAAGTAGTAAACATGGGAAGGACAAATATAAGTACAAGGTTTAAGGTCGCACTTATCAGCACATAAATTTGGCTCTTTTAAATAAATATGGGTTTGACTATCAGGAACTATAGTAACAAACTGTACCATATCTCTTAAATTTAAATTGCGAGAATCCATGCAATAAACCTCCAATTAACCAAATCTCCAATGATTGATACCCTGAATTAAATCTACAAAAGATTTTATAGGTAGCTGTTTTTGATAAACTTTACTAAAAAGTAATTTTTGTTTTTCATTTTGTTCCTTGAGATCTTCAGTGAAAAACTCATAAGCTATTTCATTCATGAGACTGTTAACAAGATAATCTGCATCAGGATGTTTAAGATAGTAATCTTTTTCCTTGGTTTTACTTTTGATGTCTTTCATAAAAAATTGTTGATTAAGTTTATGGCTGTAATTTGCTAAAGATTTTTTTGAAAAATCTTCCCGAGCTTTAGCTTGAACTACCGTTTCCGCGGCTTTTTTACCTGATATCATAGCCAAATCTGTACCTCGACGACCACTAATCATTATAGCTGCATCTCCTACAATAAGTACTCCATCACTAAAAAGTTTAGGCATCAGACTATAACCACCTTTTGGTATCATATAAGCTTTGTATTCCAAAGAGTCGGCTCCATGAAGTAGGCGTTTTATGAGAGGATGTGATTTAAAGCGCTCTAGCATATGGTGAGGATTGAGCTGTTTTGAAACCATTTCGTTTAAACGCCCACCAACGATAATCGAAAGGTTATCATGATTCGTCCACAAACCACCTTTACCTGAACTACCACTAGTAGGGAATCCTGCAAAACCAATAGTGGCTCCTTCACCTGATTCCAATTCAAAGCGTTCTTCAATGGTTTTAGGAGATAAAGCAAGAGTTTCACATGTATAAAGAGTAAAGGCATTAGTGGGTAATTTTTTTCTTAAACCCGCCTGATGCGCTAGAGGAGCATTCACGCCTTCAGCTAATATTACAACACCAGCTTTTATTTGTGTACCATCATAAAGTTTGACGCCTTTGATACGCTTTCCTGAAGCCAAGAAACCCTTTTGATATAATAGATCAGTTACTAAAGTGTTTGTATATAATTCTGCTCCTACATCCTTAGCTTGTTCAGCTAGCCAATTATCAAATTTGGATCGAAGAGCAGTAAATTTATTATAAGGCGGTTTTTTAAATTCTAAACCAGTAAATCCCATTTTGACAGCTGAATCATGTTCTAAAAACCAGACTTCATCAGTGATGACTGTCCTTTCTAGGGGAGCTTCTTCCCAAAAACCCGGAAAAGCTTCCTGGGTTGATCTGCGATAAATTGTACCACCATAAACATTTTTGTCACCAGGTTTATTACCTTTTTCGAATAAAGCTACATTTAATCCCTGTTGAGCCATATGATAAGCTGCACTAGAGCCTCCTGGACCTGCTCCTACTACTATAGCATCGTAATATTCCTTCATAGTAACTAAACACCTGCCAATTTTTTGATTAGTTGTAGTTGTTATTGTGTTGAGATTTCATCTTCATTATTAGTGTGTACATAAGATTAAATTTTAACACCAACTTATGAAGGTTTGCAGCTATAATTATAGAATTTAAACAATATTATGAATTATATACTTATTCCAGGAGGTATAAGCTATGAATAGGCTAGATGATCATGACAAATTAAGTTTAACCTGGGATTTAAATAAAATTTTCTCAGGAGGAAGCGACTCTTACCAATTAAAAGAAATGATGTCTGAATTAGAACAGGAACTAAAAGATTTAGCCAATAAATCTTCAGAATTAATAGTTGATACCAAATCAGTTTCCAATCTAGTACAATCATGTCAGGATACTCGAGATAAATTGAGAGAAGTTGGAGCTTTTATTAGATGTTTGGTTAGTCAAGACCAAACAGATAAAGAAGCCCAGCGACTAGAAGCATATCTTGGCCAGCTTGAGGCCAAATTAGAGGCAGTTATGATTGATTTAGAATCCATTGTACAAGAGTTTTGGGAAGAAGATTGGCAAAAACTTATAAACTCTCAAGAAATTAATCCTATTAAATTCTTTATGGAAGAACTTCGAGCTAAAGGTAAGAATAAAATGGCACCAGATAAAGAAAAATTAGCAGCTGACCTGGCTGTAGACGGTTACCATGGATGGGGACAATTATATCATACTATAATAGGCGATATAGAAATTCAATATCAAGACCAAATAATTTCTGTAGGCCAAGCCCATAATTTATTGTCTGACCCTAATCAAAATGTACGATTTGAAATAGGGCAAAAAATAGAGGAAGCTTTTCAAAATAAAGAACACTTAATTGCCAATACTTTAAATCACCTTGCCGGTTATCGCTTAAATTTGTATAAACACCGTCATTGGGATGATTTTTTGTATGAAGCTATGACTATTAATAGAGTTTCCCAAAAAACCATTGAAACTATGTGGGATACTATTTCCAAATACAAAGAAACTTTCACTGATTATTATGAGAATAAAAAGCAGTTTTTAAATTTGGAAAAGTTCGGCTGGTTTGATAGAAATGCCCCTCTTTCTAGTGATGACTCTCAGATAGAGTTCGGGGAAGGTGCTCAATTTATTATTGATCAATTTGAAAAAGTGAGCCAGGAAATGGCTGATTTTGCAGAAATGGCTTTAATTAACAGATGGGTTGAAGCAGAAAATCGTGCAAATAAGCGTCCGGGAGGCTTCTGTGCTACTTTCCCTATGAGTGGTGAAAGCAGAATATTTATGACTTATTCAGGTACTTCTAGAAATGTAGCAACCTTAGCCCATGAACTAGGCCATGCTTATCATCAATGGACATTAAAGGAATTACCTTCATTTTCTGCCAAATATCCCATGACCCTGGCCGAAACTGCATCTACTTTTGCTGAACAGGTGGTTTCAGATGCTGCAATAGAGGCTAGCCAGAGTAAAGAAGAAATGATAACTTTGTTAGATGATAAAATAAGCAGAAGTTGTGCTTTTTTCATGGATCTTCATAGCAGATTTTTATTTGAAACTTCTTTTTATCGGGAAAGGGAAGCTGGCCCGGTAGATGTAGATAGGCTAAATCAATTAATGGTTGAAGCTCAAAGGAAGGCATACTTGAACTCCCTTGACCACTGGCATCCCAGGTTTTGGGCTACTAAACTACACTTTTATTTGACCAAGGTTCCATTCTATAATTTTCCTTATACATTTGGTTATTTATTCAGTATGGGAATTTATGCTCTATACAAGAATTCGCCTGAAGATTTTCCGGAAATTTATAAGAAATTGTTAAAAGATACGGGTAGTATGACAGTGGAAGAGCTAGCTTGGAAACATATGGGTACTGATCTGACTAAACCAGATTTTTGGGAAGAAGCAGTTGCTAATTGTATTGCTGATGTTGACAAATTAAATTCAATTTTAAAAGATTGATAAATTAATCTTTTAAATGTCCATCAAATAAAAGTGGGGGTCCATTAAAATGGACCCCCACTTTTTATAATTGTTGATTTTTTATGGAACAAGTGCAATTATTTTATCTTCCCTGGGTCTACCGTTAGCTTCTTCGTATAAAATAGGAACTAATTTATGACCATCTTTCAACTGATAACCCGTTTTGATTTGTCCTACAGCAAACCCTTTATCAGTGATTTTTTCTTTTAATTGTTTTAATTCTTTGGTAGATTCTCTTGATACTTTGTTTAAATCAGCCAATTGTGTTAAGTACCCATCAGTGATATCACCGTCTGAAGTAACTACTAGATAATTATCTCGATCGAGAATAATAGAAAAATTGTCCTTTGTCTTGTGTTCAATAGCTAAATTGAAAATTTTTAACTCTGATTCGTTCTTTAGACTGTTTTTTTCTTTATCATCAGTTTTCTCAATGTCCACTTTTTCTACCGAAACATGCATTTGTAGATTATCACTTTCTTGATAATCTTGCACTAAGTTTTCCACAGAATTTTCGACTGCTTTTCGGGTTAGAGGGAAATCTTCTTTAGCTACTATATACGAAAAATTATCTTTCAAATCCTTAATTTCTATTGATTGTTTATCTGTTTCATAAATAGGGAAGGATTCTGGCATTTCTTCTAGTATTGATTCCAACTCTTGTGTTAATTGATCATCTGTTTTTGCTGTGAAAAGTTCAGTTTCTTGTTCCTCTGATTTTTCCTTCTCTTTATTATCTCCTTCCTTGGTAATGTGAAACTCTTGTTCAGCTTCGTCTTGTTCGCTTTTTTCTATTTCGGCAATGTTTTTTTCTTTATCCTTTTCCTTGGGCTCTACAGTTGATTGTTCAGTTTCTTGTTCTGTTTTTTTGGTCTCAGGAAGGTCCTTAGTATCACGTGCTATATTTATGTCAGTTTTTTCATCATCTTTATCAAATTCTAATTGAGACTTTCCCTCATCATCAGCTTCTTCTTTTACTTCTGTTTCTTCATCATCCTTTTTTGTTAACTCCATGGATTCTTTTTCTTCTTCTTGAGCGGTAAAATAAAAATCGTTGTAATTATCTTGAGCAAATAATCCGAATCCGATAATAAAAGCTAAAAAAGCTGCCGCAGTAGCACCAATAAATTTGTACTTATGGAAATGTAAAATAGAAGAGAAAAAATTAGTAGAACTACGGTGCTTATTTAATGCTCTATGTTCTTCAAGTAATTGTTGTTTTAATTGTTCCTGAAAATCTGAGTCAGGACTAGATTGGGACGGAGTTATTTGCGATAAATTCTTGACTAATTCAAGTTCTTGTTCATTTAAATCTTTTATCTCTTCTTTGATTTCATTGGTGATGATGTCACAGTTATTTTGTGTATTTAAATCTTGCTTTTTGTTATTATTTTTACCGTCGGTGCTCATGATTGCACCTCCTTACTGTCTAGGTGGCGGGATAGTTTATTTAGTCCGCGATATAAAAGACCTTTAATAGCTCCTTCACTTTTATCTAATACTTTGGCAATTTCTTTAATTTTCAATTCATCTACAAATCTTAATTGAATAACTTCCTGTTGTTCTATAGATAAAATTTCAAGGAGTTTAAAAATTTCTTTTGAATGTTCTTCTAGTAATACATGATCTTCGGGTGTATCTATCAGAACTGTTTCATCATCGGATATAGCTTCAGAAGCCTCTTCTTTTTTTCTACCCTTTTTTCTGTAGTAATCTATCAGGGCATTACGTGCAATAGAATATATCCAGCTTTGAAAATCTTCGGGCTTTTTCAAAGATTTCAAATTTCGTAAAACTTTAAGGAAAATATCAGATACAAGATCCTCTGTTACTTCTTTATTATTTACTCGATAATAAATGTATTGATAAATTTTTGGAAAGAAATAATTGTATAGCTGTTCAAAAGCTTGTTCATTATGACTAGCTTTTGATATTAATTCCGCCAATTGTTGTTTTGACAGCTCCTTCAATTGGAAATCATCCTTTCTTACAAGGAGCTGGCATCATTATAAGACGACACTAATCTATTAAAAGTTGTGCCAACTCCGATACTTTATTTTTTAAGAGTGGTTTATCATTAATTTCACCGGCATAGTCTACCCCGCCCAGGTATAGGCCAGGTCCTAATTTAATGTTAGAGTTTATACAAAAGACCTTAATAATTTCCTGTGCGTTTTCGTAAAATCTCTGTTTATCCATACCTGAGACAGCAATCAGAGAAGCTATTTTGTTATTTGAAGAAGGAATAATAGGTTGTTTTCTAAGATATTTAGCGGCAAAAAAAGGCTGAAATCTATCGATAAGAATTTTTAATTGTCCTGTAATACTTCCAAAATAAATAGGACTTACGAAAACAATCACATCACTTAATTGCACTTTTTTATAAATTTCAAGCATATCATCTTGGATTACACAACGGCTAGTGTTGCTGCAACTTTCACAGCCTGTACAAGGGTAAATATTTAAATCTGATACTTTAATTATATCACAGGTAACTTTATTATTAAGATTTGTAAATTCCTGTTCTAATTTTGATGCTATAATACTAGAATTTCCCGTCTTTCTAGGACTTCCTGAGAAAATAGAGATTTGCATATCCTCTACACCCCCATTTAAAGTATAACGCATGTTATATAATATAAAAAGAATTCTTTTCAGAGAATTAAAGGAAAACATTTTTATATATGGAATATATAAATTAGCATCTCAGACTGACGGAATTCTATCAAAATGTTAAAATTAATTATAATAAAATGAAAAATAAAAGATAGGTGATAAAATTGGTAACGAGTTATAACACAGTAAAATCAAACTCCGAAGTTGAATTATATATTAAGAAATCAAGGTTCATTTCATATGTTGCCCCAGTTGATAGCGAAGAAAAGGCCCAAGAATTTGTAAATACTATTAAGGAACAACACAGTGATGCTACCCACAACGTATACGCCTATCGAGTGGGTTTAAAGTCAGATATAAAGCGTCAAAGTGATGATGGGGAGCCAAGCGGTACTGCCGGTAAACCAGTTTTAGATGTAATAGAAAATCAAAATCTAAAGAATTTGGCAATAGTAGTCACAAGATATTTTGGAGGTATCAAACTAGGGGCTGGTGGATTGGTTAGAGCGTATAGTAACAGTGCTAAAGAGGGTGTAGAACAAGCCGGTATTGTAACAAGGAGTTTACATAGTGAACTTAAAATAGAAGTTGATTACTCACAATTGGGAAAAATTCAAAATGAAATTGGTGAAAGGACAAACTGGCTCTTGAGAAATACAGAATTTATGGAAAAAGTCAGCTTAATGGTAGCAGTTCCAGAAAATCAGGTTCAAGAATTTACAAACTTTGTTGAAAATATGACAGCTGGTCAAGGCCGAATTTGGGAAACAAAACAGTTATACTTGTAAATTGTCGCTTACATATGAATTGAATCGCCTAACTTTTAGCATAGCATTTGACAATAGGAAAAAATACAGTTACAATCAAAATACCCCCAGGGGTATCAGGAGGTGCATGTAATGACGGATCAATTTGATCGGGAAAATATTTATGATGTAGCAATCATTGGTAGTGGCCCCGGAGGTCTGACCGCTGCAATTTACGCCACAAGAGCAGGATTAAAGGTTCTGATGATTGAACGCATGGCTCCAGGAGGACAATTATTAAACACTGAAGAGGTAGATAATTTTCCCGGATTTCCGGACGGAACTACTGGAGTAGAATTGGCACAAAAATTAGAAAAACAAGCCCGAAGGTTCGGGACCGAGCTAAAAATGGGAGAAGTCATTGAAACAAATCTTTCTGGATCTGAAAAAATGATCAAAACAAGAGATGAAGTCTATAAAGCAAAATCTGTAATTATTGCCACAGGTGAAAGCCCTACTGAATTATCGGCTCCTGGGGAACAGAACCTAAAGGGTCGAGGGGTTTCTTATTGTGCTATTTGCGATGGAGCTTTCTTTAAAAACAAAAATGTTGCTGTAGTTGGAGGCGGAGATTCGGCAGTAGAATCTGCTCTTTATCTCAGTAGACTAGCCAGTCAAGTCACTTTAATTCACAGACGGGATCAGTTGAGGGCAGTAGAGTATCTTAAGAAAAGAGCTATTGATTGTGAAAATTTAGAAATAAAATATAATACAGTTGTTAAGGAAATTCAAGGCGAGCAAAAAGTGGAATCTCTATTGGTGGAGGATGTAAACACCCAGGCTCGTGAGACACTAAATTGTCAAGGAATATTTGTTTATGTAGGCGCTCATCCTAATACAGATTTTCTTTCAAATCAATTAGATTTAGAAGATGGCTATTTAGTTACAAGTGAAACAATGGAGACTAATTTGAAGGGTGTTTTTGCTGTTGGTGATGTCAGAAAAAAAGAATTGAGACAGATAGTTACTGCTGTCTCTGATGGAGCAATTGCTGCTTTTCACGCTGAAAAATTATTATCATAATTTTAAAAATGGAAGGAGAGATTAATATGTCAAAAATTTTAGAAGTGAATGATACAAACTTTAAGGAGCAGGTACTGGAAGCTGATAAACCTGTATTAGTTGAGTTTTGGGCTCCTTGGTGCGGTCCATGTAAAATGGTTGCCCCAGTATTAGAAGAGCTTGCAGAAGAAATGGATGGAAAAATTAAAATTTGTAAAGTAAATGTTGATGAAAACACAGATACTGCAAGTGATTACGGTGTTATGAGTATTCCAACAATGGTATTGATTAAAGATGGAGAAGTTCAGGAACAGGTAGTAGGTTACTTACCACGTGAAGAACTGCAAAACAAAATAGAAGAAAATATTTAATCAATTAATTGACTTACCCGTCTTTAGGACGGGTTTTTTTGTATTATTTTATTAGTTACGTTGAATGCTAACAGTAAGACTAAAAAATTGGAGGTTTAAGATAGTGCGACCTTTATGGAAAGGAGCAATTAGTTTCGGCTTAGTTAACGTTCCTGTGAAAATGTACGCTGCTACCGAAAAAAAGAATGTAAAATTTAGATACCTCCACAGGGACTGTAATGCTCCCGTAGAATATAAAAGAGTTTGTTCAAACTGTAAAAAGGAAGTGCCTTATGAAGAAATAGTCAAAGGTTATGAATATGAACCAGGTAAGTTTGTAGTACTAGAAGATGAAGACTTTGAGGCATTGCCCCAGGAGGAAGCACGTTCTATCAACATTGTTGAATTTGTAAATTTATCAGAAATAGATCCAGTTTACTATGATAAAACTTACTATTTGACACCTCAAGAAACAGGTGAAAAACCATACCAACTATTGAAACAAGTGTTGAAAGAAAAGGGAAAAGTTGCAGTTTGTAAAGTTGTAATTAGATCCAAGTCTAATTTATCTTGTATTAGAATTTATGACGAAGTTTTGACTTTAGAAACTATGTATTTCCCTGATGAAGTCAGAAATCCTAAAGAAGAACTAGAGATTGAAGAGCAGCCAGAGGTCATGTCAAGGGAATTAGAGATGGCTGGACAATTAGTTGACAGTTTAGAAGGGGAATTTCAACCAGAGAACTATCAGGACGAATACCGTGAGCATCTCATGGATTTAATTAAGGCTAAAATTCATGATGAAGATGTAACAATTCCAGAGAGACCTAAAGACGAACGTGTTGTCAATTTGATGGAGGCATTAGAAAAAAGTGTTGACTTAGTCAAAGAAAAATCCGGATAGAGCTCAAATTATAAAACCATTTATAACAGGATGCCGTAGATTTCCTCCTGGAGTCCAATTAGTATATTTTACCTGTAGCTTTAATTGTGGAGACAAAAAAACTACAGATTCTTTAGAATCAGCTAGTTCTAAATCCACCTTAGATAGGTTGCCAAAGGGAGAGTTAGAGACTCTATTCTTAAAAGCAAAATCTTTTAACATATTTAACTCTTTTTGAGTAAGGCCAGTACTAGCCCTTCCTATATAGTTTAGTTTGTAATCAGCCAGATCACTTTTTTGTCCTAGTAATAAACTTTTTATTTGGTTTTCTTTGACTATTACGCCTCCTAAATAAGCTTGTAAATACTTGAGGTGTTTTATTTTAAACCACTCACTGTGTTTTTTTCCTGGATGATAAATTGAATTACTTTTTTTTGCCACAATACCTTCATGGTTTTGTTGGCTAGTAATATTAAAAAGACTTAATCCATCTGAATAAGAACGAATTATTTGTAAGAACTTGTTATTATTAAAATGTTTGTTGAGTAATTCTCTCCTTTTTATAAAGGGTTCATTTACTAGCCACTGATTATCAATCATTAATAGATCAAAAACTTTATACCGCACGGGGAAAGTTTTTAAAAGCTTTTGGGTTGGATTCTTGGTTCTATCTCTTTTAAGGACATGAAAAAAATTAGCTCCAACTTCCTCACAGGATTCATTGGTTGTAATAAATTTGGGGTGGTCTGATTTGTCTGTTTGATTTGCGACAATTATTTCTCCATCTAATAACCAAGTGGTATTTCCGAACTCTTTAGTTAGTTCATTTAATTCTGGGTACTCAGTTGTTCTTTTAAAGCCTTTTTTAGTTCTAAGTTTAATGGAATTTCCATCAAAAAAAGTTAAGATTCTAATTCCATCCCATTTTATTTGATAGAACCAATCATCTCCTGTAGGTACTGATTGTCTAGGTATTGGCTCCATAGCTTGGATTTGAAAAAACTCCATTGCTACCACCCCTAGTGATATAGTTTTAATATAGCTATATTAAAGTTGAATGTTGATAACTGTTAAATTTCATTTCACTAAAAAATGCTTAAGTTTGATATATCTTGGACTTGGATTCAGGTATTAATAGTAGAAATAGGTGGTGAATTTGAGATATATGGTCAATAGTCAAACCTTAGATGTCCACGGACGCGAAGTTGTGTTAACTAATTTATTAAAACCTATCTGGCCAGAAAAAGATATTACAAAATATGACTTAATCAAATACTTTCTTGATATGTCACCTTATATATTGCCCCATTTAAAAAATCGTCCTTTGGTTATAACTAGGTTCCCTGAAGGTGTGCATAAGGAAGGATTTTATCAGAAAGATATTAAGAAAGCAGGTAATTCACCTTCCTGGTTAAAAACAATTACAATTCCGACTAAAAATAAAGAAAGAGAAAGACAAGTTATAGACTATTTAGTTGTAGATCATCCAGCAACTTTGGTATGGCTGGGGAATTTAGCGGCTGTAGAACTTCATCCATGGTTATCAAGTGTAGAGTCTTTAGATTATCCGGATTTTGGTGTTTTTGACTTAGATCCCATGCCCCAAGCTGACTTTTATCAAGTTAAAACTCTAGCTTTCAGTATCAAAAAAATTTTAAATCAGCTTGAGATAACAGGTTATCCCAAGCTGACAGGCTCTAGTGGCTTACAAATATTTGTACCTTTTTATCCCAAATATACTTATCAAGAAATCCGAGAATTCATTCATAAAGTATGTTTGCAGGTTTTGGATCACCATGCTGATATTGCAACGATTGAGCGCAAAGTAAATCAGCGTCCCTCTCATAAGGTTTATCTGGATTATTTGCAAAATGCAAAAGGTAAAACAATTTCTGCTATTTATGGCCCTAGAGCCAACAAGGGCGCTCATGTGTCGGTTCCGGTTAACTGGGAGGAACTGGCGAATATTGAAACATCCCGACAGTATGATGTGCTATCTGTAGGAGCTCGGATGAAAAATACCGGCGATGTATTTAAAACCATCTTAGAGAATAAACAAAAATTAAACTTTTGCTAATATATTCTTGTGAGAAGATTATATGTTATAATCTGACATATCATCTTGAATTATCCTGGCTAATATTGCTACCCTCTTCAGGTGACCATTTATTTGACCACCAACCTTTCATAGGCAAATCAAAAGGATGGTAAGCTAATTCAATTTCATCTACTCTATCCAGAAAAAAGCTGTCAACCTCATGTTTATAAGGAGGTTTCATATTTTTGAACGGGGGGTGTTTATGCAACATATTTTTATACATATTTAATACACCTCCATATAGAGAATAAGGGGGAATTTTATGATATCACCTTTTGAAATAGTACTTCGATTAGTTTTGGGCGGAATACTGGGAGGAGTAGTTGGTTTTGAAAGGGAACAACATAACCGGCCTGCAGGATTTAGAACTCATATTTTAGTGTGTGTAGGAGCTACCTTAATTATGCTAGTTTCAATATATACTTTTACAGGTCCGGAAGGTGAAATAAGCAGAGGTGCTGATACGGCGCGTATAGCCGCCCAGGTGGTTAGTGGAGTTGGGTTTCTAGGTGCAGGTACTATTTTGCGACAAGGAAGTACCATAAGAGGTTTAACCACTGCGGCTAGTCTTTGGGTGGTCGCCGGTATTGGGTTAGCAGTTGGTGGTGGTTTTTATTTAGGAGCCTTTACTGCTACAGCTGTGGTAATGGTTAGTCTGTACATTTTAGGGAATGTGGAACGATTTTTAGCACAGAAAAGACGCTTAAAAGAACTGTGGGTCAGGGTAATCGATCGTCCAGGTCAATTAGCTAAAATCTCTAGTCTTATTGCAGAGAGAAATGTAAATATTCACAAAGTAGAAATGACAGAACCCGAATACATGGAAGGATATCAGGTAAAAGCTATTGATATCACATTATTATTAAAAGTACCTACCAGGTTGGATGACAATGAATTTTTATCTGCAATTATGGAAATGGAAGGTGTTCTTGAGCTCAGTTGGGAAGGAAAGAACGTTAATGAAGGATAAGATGGTGACCCTAGCAGGTAGTTTTACGACTACCTGCTTTTTCATTGTGCGCCATGCATGACGATTAGCTAGGTGGTGTAAGTCCACTATGGGGGTTTGTAGTTACCAACCATTAGCCAAGAGCAAGGGTGCCCATCGTGAGGTGGGATCTGAAGGAAGCTTAAGGCAAAATTCCGACCCAAGGCACACGAACATCATCAGGCATAAGGTATGGGATGAGTTTGCAATACAAAACGAAGTCCAATCAACTACACGGACATACCAGTGTAAATGATGTGGGTACATGGAATGAAAGTTAATCGTCTTACCGTGGGAGGTCTCATGGACGTGGCAAGATGAACTTCGAACCACGGTTGAAATAAGATTTGTCATGAGAAGTCAGCAGACTCCATAGTACTTGATGAGGTCGACATCATTAAGGAAGGGATGAACCTAGGAGGAGATCAGTAAATGACTGTTACCAATAAAGGAATGAAGTGCCGCCAACTTCTGACAGGCGAAAGCTGCAAAGAAGGCTCACCGCAGAAGAATAGTGCGGAACACGAAGGATATGCGGGAGTGCACAGTTCTTTAAGGATAACTGAAAACAACATCTCCAATGCAAACTTGTCGAAGGGGAATTTGCTAGAGGAAATTTTGGATAGAGACAACATGAATAAAGCATTCAAGAAAATAAAATCCAACAAAGGCTCTCACGGGATTGATGGGATGGGAGTAGATGAACTTCTACAATATCTCAAAGAAAACGGGGACCACCTCAGGCAAAGAGTCCTGGACGGTAAATACCGCCCTAATCCCGTCAGAAGGGTAGAGATACCTAAAGAAGATGGGAAGAAAAGAAAATTAGGCATACCTACAGTGGTAGACAGGGTAATCCAACAAGCAATAGCCCAAGTACTATCTCCAATATATGAGGAGCAATTCTCAGATAACAGCTATGGTTTTCGCCCTGGACGCAGTACTCATGATGCAATTAAGAAAAGTCAACAAAACATAAATGAAGGATACAAATATGTAGTAGATATGGACTTGGAGAAATACTTTGACACAGTAAACCAGAGCAAATTGATAGAAGTGCTATCTAAGACAATAAAAGACGGTCGAGTAATATCTCTTATCAACAAATATCTAAGAGCAGGAGTAATGATCAAACACACCTATAAGGATACAGAAGTTGGCGTGCCCCAGGGCGGGCCTCTTAGCCCTATCCTCAGTAACATAATGCTCCACGAATTGGATAAAGAACTTGAGAAAAGGGGGCACGAATTCGTCCGCTATGCGGACGACCTGCTAATCTTTTGTAAAAGCAGAAGAAGTGCCGGACGCACCTTGAAGAACATACTACCCTTCATCGAAAATAAACTATTTCTCAAAGTAAATAAAGATAAAACTGTAGTTGCCTATGTAGGAAAGGTAAGATTTCTTGGGTTTGGCTTTTACAGACATAAAGGAAAAGCCAGATTAAGAGTTCATCTTAAATCAGTTACAAAGATGAGAACGAGAATAAAAGAACTCACATCTAGAAGTTATGGAATAAGCAACGAAGCCAGAGCAAAGAAACTTAGCCGATACATTATGGGTTGGGTTAACTACTTTAAACCAGCTGATATGAAGAATCTGTTAATAAATACTGACAGTTGGATGAGAAGGCGTATTCGCATGATTTACTGGAAACAATGGAAGAAAGTGAGAACAAAATTTAAAATGCTCAAGTTCTTTGGAGCCAATAAATACAAAGCATGGGAATATGCAAACACAAGAAAGGGCTACTGGAGAATTTCCAATAGCCCCGTCTTATCCAAATCCCTTGGAAATGATGTAATCAAAGGATTTGGTTTCCTATTCTTTTCGGAATATTATCGACAAGTTAAAGCGTAAACTAGGAACCGCCGTGTACCGAACGGTTTGCTCGGTGGTGTGAGAGGTCGGTAGATAAAATAATTATCTACCTCCTACTCGATTGGTTCTGTTATAGTCCGTTGTTGATAGTTGTCTCTTACACAGCCTTTCACTTAGGCATTGTTATTTTTAGTTGTTGATATTGTAAAAATTTTCTTCGAATTGAAATTTTACAGTTATCAACTATGACTTTAGTGTTGAAATTTAAATTTTGATATTTAAATCTTTTCACTAATATGTGGTTAAAATAAGTGTGTAGAGCTCAATTTTTATTTAATAATGTTGCAAAAAAAGGAAAAAAATTTTATAATAAGAATTGAAAGGTCAAAAATGGTCAGGGGTGAGATGGAATGGGAAGTCTTTCAGATAATATAGAAAAATACCTAAAAAATTTAATCGAAGAAAGTCCTAATAAAGCAATCGTAGTTAAACGTTGTGACCTGGCCTATAAGTTTAATTGTGTTCCATCTCAAATAAACTATGTATTGAGTACACGATTCACGGAAGATAAAGGATATCTAGTGAGTAGTCGCCGTGGTGGTGGTGGATATATTGAAATCAGAAGATTGAGATTAGCTGGTGAGACTCCTCTTTACAAACTAACTGATTTAATTGGAAACTCTATTTCTGAACAAGAGGCTAATGGTTTAATTACTCGATTGGCAGATGAGGGAATTATCAAGGAACGCGAGGAAGGATTACTTAAAAGTTGTGTAAAAAGGGAAAGTATTCCTGTTCCTCTACCTTGGAGAGACGAAATAAGGGCCGCTCTGTTTAAAAATGTATTGCTGGAGATACTAAAATTCAAGGAATAGTAAATTGTTAAGGCCTGTTTAGGAGGTGATTATTATGATGTGCCAAAATTGCAATAAACGTCCTGCCACTGTACATTGGACTAAAATTATCAATAACAAGAAAACCGAAGTACATTTATGCGAAAAATGTGCCAAAGAATCTGAACAGATTGAATTCGACTTCGAAAACAGTTTCCCTCTTCAAAATTTCTTGTCCGGGTTAATGGGATTCGATAAAACAGCGGGAGAGGGTAGTGCACAAAGCTTTCATGTGAGTGCTGATCAACAAGGGCAATGTGAAACTTGTGGTTTAACTTATCAGCAATTTGGTAAAATGGGAAGGTTTGGATGTAGTAATTGCTACGAAAAATTTGGTGAACGCTTAAAACCAATGCTAAAAAGAATTCATGGTAGCACAGGTCATCATGGTAAAGTACCTAAACGCGCAGGTGGAACTCTTAGGTTGAAAAAGCGAATTAGTGAATTAAAAGAGGAATTACAAAGAAGTATACACCGTGAAGAATTTGAACGTGCAGCCGAAATTAGAGATGAAATAAAGAAACTGGAAAAGGAGCTTGAGTAGGGGGGATGACGATGCTTGATAAATATATTAGGGAAACGGGTGCAAAATGGATGGAAGGCGAAGGACCCCATCACAATATCGTCCTATCAAGTCGCATTAGATTAGCGCGAAATTTTCGGGAAGTACCGTTCCCCTCCTTAGCAGGTGATGAAGAAACAGAACAAGTAATAAATTCAGTTCAGGAAAGTTTAAAAAGAGGAGAAAGTGGCTTAGGACGACCGAAAACTATTAAGATGAAAGATTTAAGTTCCATTGACAAACAAGTTATGGTTGAAAAACATTTAATCAGTCCGTTACTTGCAAAAGAAGATAGAAATAGTGCTGTAATTCTCAGCCAGGATGAAGACATTAGCATTATGCTCAATGAAGAGGATCATATTAGAATTCAGTGCCTGTTTCCTGGATTACAACTAGAGAAAGCCTTTGAAATGGCTGATCATATTGATGATTTAATTGAAGAATCGGTCGATTACGCCTTTGACGAAGAACTGGGTTTTATGACAGCATGCCCTACCAATGTTGGCACGGGAATGAGGGCTTCAGTTATGCTACATTTACCAGCTTTAGCTATAACCGGTCAAATTAACAGAATCTTGTCAGCAGTAGGGCAAGTAGGCCTAGCAGTCAGAGGATTATATGGTGAAGGGTCTGAAGTGGTTGGAAACATATTTCAGATATCCAATCAAATAACCCTGGGACAATCTGAACAAGATATGATTGAGAATTTGCTGGGAGTTACGAAACAAATAGTTGAGCAAGAAGAGCAAGCCAGGAAAAAATTAGAAGAAGATAGTGAGTTAAAAGTTGCCGATAAAGCAGGACGTTCCTTTGGGCAGTTGAGTTATGCTAGAATTGTCACCACAAAAGAAGCCCTAGATCTATTGAGCCAAGTAAGATTAGGTGTGGATATGGGCTTATTAAAAGAAGTAGATGCTACAATTTTAGATGATCTAATGGTTCTAATCAGACCGGCCAACTTACAGAAAATAGCTGGTAAGGAACTAGAATCAGGTGAGAGGGATACCAAACGAGCGGAAATTATACAGAAAAGAATAAATATGAATACAGATAAACAAGAATAAGGAAATTACTATTTAAAGCGGGGTGATAGTATGTTTGCTAGATTTACTCAAAGAGCCCAAAAAGTCATGGCTCTATCACAAGATGAGGCGAAAAGACTAAATCATAATTATATAGGCACTGAACATTTACTACTGGGTCTTATTAGAGAAGGTGAAGGAATTGCTGCCCAGACCTTCAAGAACTTAGGAGTTGATTTGGAAGAAGTTAGAGAAGCTGTGGAGAATTTAGTACAACCGGGTGAAGAACAAGTTAGTGGAAATGTGGGCTATACACCCAGGGTCAAAACAGTAATTGAACTATCTATGGAAGAGGCACGGCGAATGGGTCACAACTATATAGGAACCGAGCACTTATTGTTGGGATTAGTTAAAGAAGGAGAAGGTATAGCCGCTAAGGTACTTCAAGAATTAGGTGTTGACTTAGATAAAGCCCGGGAAGAAGTGCTAAAAATAATTGGTGGTAGTCAGCAGCCAAAAGGTCAAGCCAATTTTGGTCAGGCTCAAAATCCCAAAATGGCAAATAGAGACAAAACACCTACTTTAGATAATTTTGGAAGAGACCTGACTAAACTAGCTGAAGAAGGCAAACTAGATCCGGTGATTGGACGTAAAAAGGAAATTGAACGGGTTATCCAGGTATTAAGCAGAAGGACAAAGAATAATCCTTGTTTAATAGGTGAACCAGGAGTAGGTAAAACTGCTATTGCTGAAGGTTTAGCCCAAAAGATAATTGAAGGTGAGGTACCCAAGATACTCGAAAACAAACGAGTTGTCACTCTTGAATTGTCTGCAGTGGTTGCAGGAACAAAATATAGAGGTGAGTTTGAGGAAAGATTACGTAAATTGATTGATGAATTAACTGATAGTGGTGAAGTTATTATCTTCATTGACGAAATCCACACTATGATTGGCGCAGGTGCCGCTGAGGGAGCTATCGATGCTTCAAATATTCTCAAACCAGCTCTAGCAAAAGGGGAACTACAATGCATAGGTGCAACTACCCTTGATGAATATCGAAAATATATTGAAAAAGATTCGGCCCTAGAGCGTCGTTTCCAGCCAGTTACCGTTGATGAACCTAGTAAAGAAGCAACTGTTGAAATACTTAAAGGTTTAAGAGATCGTTATGAAGCTCATCATAGAGTTCAAATAACAGATGACGCCATTGAAGCTAGTGTGAAAATGTCAGACAGGTATATTACTGATAGATATTTACCTGACAAAGCTATAGATTTAATTGATGAAGCTGCTTCTAATGTTAAACTTAAAACTAATACTGCACCGCCAGATATGAGGAAACTGGAAGAAGATCTTGAGGAAATAGAAAAAGAAAAAGAAGCTGCAGTTAAAAGTCAAGATTTTGAACAGGCAGCCAAATTAAGGGATAAAGAACAAGAAATTAAAAAAGAGTTAGAAGATATGGAAAAAAGCTGGGAGAAAAAACAGTTGTCCGACGAAGCTCAAGTAACTGAGGAGGATATAGCTAGAATTGTGTCGGATTGGACTGGAATACCTGTAAAGCGCTTGGCCCAGGAAGAAACCGAACGTCTGTTGAATATGGAAGACGCTCTCCACCAACGAGTTGTAGGTCAAGAAGAGGCGGTCCAGTCGGTATCAAATGCTATTAGAAGAGCACGCTCTGGTCTAAAAGATCCCAAAAGACCTATTGGCTCTTTTATATTCCTTGGGCCTACAGGGGTAGGAAAAACTGAACTTGCCAGAGCTCTGGCTGATGTGTTATTTGGCGATGAAGATGCTATGATTAGATTAGATATGTCAGAGTATATGGAAAAGCACACGGTTTCGAGACTACTAGGGTCACCACCGGGATACGTAGGCCACGAAGAATCTGGACAGCTAACGGAAAAAGTTCGTCGCCGCCCTTATTCGGTTATTCTACTTGATGAGATAGAAAAGGCCCATCCAGAAGTCTTTAATACATTGTTGCAAGTTCTAGAAGATGGTCGCTTAACTGACGCTAAAGGTAGAACTGTAGATTTTAGAAATACTGTTATAATTATGACCTCCAATGTAGGAGCAAACTTAATTAGAAATGAAAGCAAGGTAGGTTTCAAACCTCAAACCAGTGAAGATTCATATAAAGAAATGAAAGATAATGTTATGAGTGAACTTAAGAACTCATTCCGACCAGAGTTTTTAAATCGAGTAGATGAAGTAATCGTTTTCCATGCACTTGAAAAAGAACATTTATCTGACATTGTGGAACTAATGCTAGAAGAATTGAAGGAAAGAATGGCCGAATTTAACATGAACTTAGAGTTTACGGAAGAGTCTAAAAAACATTTGGCAGAGCAGGGCTATGACCCTACCTACGGAGCCCGTCCTTTACGCCGTGTAATTCAAAAGCAAGTAGAAGATGTCTTATCTGAGAAAATGCTAAGCGGCGAGTTTGCCCACGGTGAAACAGTTGTTATCGATGCCGAAGACAATGAACTAAGCTTTAAAAAGAAGTAACTAATGAAATATTAATAAAAAACGGGGCAAATGCCCCGTTTTTTATTATTTTATTTTTATTGACTATTTGAAGGAATAGTATTAGTTTTTGTCGAATCATGGTGGAAGGTCAATGGAGGTGAATCTAATGAAAAAAGAACAATTTGTAAAAGATATCAATGTTGGAGATAAAATAGATGCTCCTTTTGTAGTCGTTGAAAAAAAGATGATGGATTTTAATACCCAGAAAAAAACTGGGGAAAAGTTTATGTTACTGCGCTTACGAGATAATACTGGCACCATTAAGGCCGTTTTGTGGGAACGGGCTGAACAGACAGCTAATTATGTGCATGAAGATACTATTGTCTGGGTGAAGGGAAAAACTCAGGAATATAAAGGAGTCCAAATAATAATTGATGAAATCGAAGCTATAGCTGAAGATATTGATCTGACTCCCTTTGTCCCCTCCAGTTCTATAGGAAGTGAAGAGCTTAAAAAAGAATTACGAAAAACTATCAAAAATATCAATAATAAATACTTGACCGAGCTACTTAATACAATATTTGAAGATCAAAAACTTCTTAGTTTATATCTCAAGGCCCCAGCAGGCAAGAAAGTGCATCACAATTATCTGGGGGGCTTGGCGGAACACAGTTTAGAAGTTATCAAAATAGTTTCATCAATGTATCAGCTGTATCAAGATAGAATTAACTGGGATCTTCTTGTTACAGGGAGCTTACTCCATGATATAGGTAAAATTTACGAATATGATTTAAATAGTCCTAGTTTTCAAATGACTGATAGAGGAAAACTATTGGGACATATTGCATTGGGAGAAGAGTTGATAAGGTCTAAAATTGATAGATTATCGTATTTTCCCGAATCACTGGCTGTGGAGATTAGGCATATGATTTTAAGCCATCACGGAGAGAAAGAATGGGGTTCTCCAGAAGTCCCAAAAACCTTTAACGCTTTATGTTTATTTTATGGAGATCTGATTAGCAGTCGGCTAAATCAGGTTGATAAATTGTTTTTTGAGGCTGAGACTGGAGAGCAAGAAGAAAACTTTAATTGGACTAATTTTGATCCTTTAATGGGTAGAGCTTTTTATTTGCCTCAAGAAGAAACTAGTGAACAGATAGAAGGAAGCCAGCTAAGTCTTGATAATTTAACTGAATCTTAAAATAAGCTATGTGATAAAATAAAAAAATAACAAAACCCCGCTTTAAAACGGGGTTTTGCTATCTAAAAGTTCATGGTTTTCTGCGTTAGTATGTTTATTTAAGGGAAGTTAGTACAGTTTGGTTAACTTCTTGCAGCAAATTGTCAAATTGCTGTTGAGCATCCATTAATGTTTTAATGGTTTCATTATTTTGCATTTCTTGCTGCAAGGACTGCAATGTTTGAATTTCTTCTTGACTGACTTCTTGTCCTTGTTGTTGTGATTGTTGAAGATTTTGCTGCTTGTCCTGAAATTTTTGCAACAATTCTTGAGCTGTAACATCAAGATTTAATTTGTTTTCAGCACTTTTCAAAGTCTCAAATTCTTCAGTTTCCTTAATTGCTTCAGCCAATTCTTTGGCTTTTTGCTCTACACTCAAAAAACACACCTCCAAAATTTTTCCCTAAGTAATATGGATACCTTTACTATTGTAGCTTAAATAGATATCAATTGTAAAGTAGGAAATCAAATTGATCTTATTGAATTGTATATGATACTGAGTTAATTAATATCTAATTATTATTTTTACCAATAAACTTAGGTTCTACAACAGAATAATAGATTTTTGTGAGGAAATTTAATACACAGGAGGGATGAATGAATGGAATTGACAAAGAACGCCAAAATGGTCCTTGAAAAGAGGTACTTAAAGACCAATGAGAAAGGTGAAACTGAAAATCCAGAAGATATGCTGAAACGAGTAGCTGATAATATTGCTCAAGTTGAAAAAGATGTTTATCAAAAAGATAAACAGGAAGTATCGAAAGTTTCCCAGAATTTTTTTGACCTTATGGACAATCAATATTTTATGCCAAACTCTCCTACTTTGATGAACGCTGGGAGAGAATTGCAACAATTGGCTGCTTGTTTTGTTTTACCTATAGAAGATTCTATGGAGAGTATATTTGAAGCGATTAAAAATGCAGCGTTAATTCATAAGAGTGGAGGAGGTACAGGCTTTTCCTTCTCAAACTTACGCCCTAAAAATGATATAGTTTTATCTACAGGTGGTGTAGCCAGCGGGCCTGTATCCTTTATGAAAGTTTTTAACTCGGCAACTGAAGCTGTAAAACAAGGTGGTACTAGACGTGGAGCCAATATGGGTATTCTCAGGGTGGATCATCCAGATATACAGGAATTTATTACATGCAAACGTGACAGTGATGAAATCAATAATTTTAATATCTCTGTTGGAATAACCGAAGAATTTATGGAAGCCGTAAAACAAGATGGTGAATACTCCCTTAAAAACCCCAAAAATGGTCAAGCAGTTAAAACTCTCAGGGCAAGAGAAGTTTTTGATAAAATAGTAGAAATGGCTTGGGGAAATGGCGAACCCGGGATAGTTTTTATTGACAAGATGAATGAAAATAATCCCACTCCCCATATTGGTGAAATTGAATCAACAAACCCTTGTGGTGAACAACCTTTATTGCCCTTTGAATCTTGTAATTTGGGATCTGTCAATCTTTCAAAGATGGTAAACAATGGTGCAGTGGACTATCAATTATTAAAGGAAACTGTCCATACTGCAGTTCATTTTCTTGATAATGTAATTGATGCCAATAGATATCCTTTACCAGAGATTGAAAAGACGTCAAAGGAAAATAGAAAAATTGGTTTAGGAGTAATGGGTTTTGGAGATATGTTGTTTAAACTAAGAATACCTTATAACTCTCAAGAAGCCCTGGATTTAGCCGAAAAAGTCATGGGTTATATTGATCAAGAATCAAAAGCCAAATCTCAAGAACTAGCTAAAGAAAGAGGAGCTTTTCCCAACTTTAAAGGCAGTATATATGATCAAAAAGGTGAAGAACCCATTAGAAATGCAACAACTACTACCATTGCTCCCACTGGAACCATTTCCATTTTATGTGGAACCTCTAGCGGAATAGAGCCATTATTTGCCCTGGCATTTACAAGAAATGTGCTCGATAATGATAAACTAGTGGAAGTAAACCCTGTATTTAAAGAGGCAACTGAAGAAGCGGGTTGTTATAGTTCTGAATTGATGGAAAAAGTGGCAGATAAGGGAAGTATACAGGATATTGATGAAATTCCGGATAGTATCAAAAAGGTATTTGTAACATCTCATGATATATCCCCAGAATGGCACTTGAAGATGCAGGCAGCTTTCCAGAAAGCAACCGACAATGCGGTAAGCAAAACTGTTAATCTGCCTAATGAAGCTGACCTAAAAGATGTTTATGAAATTTATAATCTGGCTCACGAATTAAACTGTAAAGGCGTTACAGTTTACAGAGACGGTAGTCGTGATACCCAAGTACTGCAGACAAGTAAAGCTAAATCAAAGCAAGAAGAACAAAAACAACAAAAACCACAAAAAAGTGAACCTAAAGAAGGCCGAGCCGGTGAAATTGTTCCCAGAAAACGACCCGATGCCACTATCGGCCGGACTGAGAGAATAAAAACTGGTTGTGGTAATTTATATGTTACGATTAATGAAGATGAAGAAGGTCTTTGTGAAGTTTTTGCGTCCATGGGTAAATCCGGAGGTTGTGCTGCTAGTCAATCCGAAGCTACTGCCAGGCTGGTAAGTATGGCCTTGAGGTCCGGTTTAAAAGGTGAATCCATAGTAAAAGAATTGAGAGGTATTCGGTGCCCAAGCCCTGCCTGGAACAAAGGAGGGGGAATGGTACTAAGCTGTCCAGATGCCATTGGCATCGTCTTAGACCGTTATCTTATTAGAAAAGAACAAGGAGAAGAACCGGTTCAATCTAATAATGGTATAGACAAATTAGATATGTTAATGGGTGCTTGTCCTGATTGTGGTAGCCCAGTTTCCCATGAAAGTGGGTGCATTACATGCTATTATTGTGGATACTCTAAATGTAGCTAGTTAATAGATATTTCAAATAAAAGAGGCAGCTTAAACTGCCTCTTTTTGACACTTTGTTATTTTCTTAATTTTATCATTCGACTTGGATAGTTAAATTATCAAAGGCCGGTTTTATATTAACTGGTAATTGTTCATTTAACTGATAGTAGTCTAGATCATGAGTCATATGTGTAAAGTAAGCAACTTCAGGATTTATTTTATTTACAGTCTCTACAGCTTCATCAACACTTAAATGGTTAGGGTGAGAACGATACCTCAAAGCACCGATCACTAGAGTATGCAGACCCTGTAAAAATTTATATGAATCGGGAGGAATCTGAGAACAATCTGTAAGATAAGCGAACCTACCGATACGATAACCCAGGATTAAAGACTTCCCATGATATATTGGAATTGGGTTGATGGTCAAGCCATTGAGTTCAAAACTACTCGAGATTGAATGTAAAGTAACTTTGGGACTACTAGTATAGGGATCTCCACCTCTAAAGACATAAGAATACATGTTTTTTAGATTCTTTACAGTTTCTGAACTGGCAAAACAAGGAATAGATTCCCTTTGAATTTCATTGAAGCGTCTTAAATCGTCAAAACCGTGAACATGGTCAGCATGGGGATGGGTAAAAAGCACTCCATCTATCCTGTGTATATTGTTATTGATCATTTGCAACCGAAACTCCGGTGGAGTATCAATTAACAGGTGATTATTTTCATATTTGATGATCACGCTCGACCGGTACCTGGTGTTTTTTGAATCTTTACTTGAACACACTGAACAGCTACAACCAATTACCGGGACCCCGTGAGATGGCCCTGTACCTAAGAATGTTACTTTCATATATTCATCCCTCATTTTCTTTTAATACTAATTACTGCGAAAGGAGGCCTATTAATGGCTGATAACAAAAAATTTCAAGATCTAAAAGAAAAACTATTGTCTTCCGAGGAACCTTATGTACTAACTGGAGCCGGAATCAGTACAGAAAGTGGTATACCAGATTTTAGAGGCAAAGATGGCTTGTGGACCAAAATTGATCCTATGCAATATTCTACTAGAGAAGTATTGATGTCGGTGCCGGAAAAATTTTATGAATATGGTTTCGAAAGATTTAAGCAACTGGCCAACAAAGAACCCAATCAGGGTCATAAGATTTTAGCTGATTTAGAAAAACATGGTGTGATAAGTGGTATAGTCACACAAAATATCGATGGTCTTCATCAAAAAGCAGGTTCAAAACAAGTATTTGAAGTCCATGGTAATACCAGAAAGTGCTATTGTTTAGGATGTAATCAAGAGTATCCTTTCCAAGAATTAAGCGATCAATTAGAAAAAGAACAAAAAGATGTCCCTAAATGTAAGGAATGTGGAGGTATGTTACGACCTGATATCATACTATTTGGTGATCAAATGCCAGATCTATTTTTTAAAGTTACCACAGTTTTGAAACAACGGTGCGACTTTTTATTGGTTATAGGTACCAGTTTACAGGTGTACCCTGTGGCTGCCCTAGCTGAACTAGGTATTCCCATGGGTATAATTAATCTTGAGGAAACCCCCTTTGATCGACAGGCAGAAGTAGTTATACAGGGTAAATGTGGAGAGACTCTGTCACAACTATGGGATCATATGAAAGACGAATTATCACAATAATGAAATCCAGTAGTTAATATAACAAATCAATATTATTCAGTTTGGGACATTTTTGAAGTGACAGAACTGACTTTTTGGTTCATACTTGCTGTTTTATCTCTGCGATCATCTATTTTAATGTTTGTCACGACTCTCTGCGCTTCTGAATCAAAGGGTACTTGATGCATTTGTTTAACAATATCCAAACAATCGTTCAGATCACCTTCTAAAATGGTTCCCATTGGTGTTAGTTTGTAATTAACCTTTGATTGAGATTCCAGTATTTGATGACAGTCAGCCACATAAGGGCTGATGCTTGGAGAGCCAGTTCCCAGTGGAGCTACACTAACCTCTACAATGGCCAAAGCTTATCCCTCCTTGTGGTATAGTTTATTAAATAATTGAAATTACATGTATCTCTTTATAAGTTCGCGCTTTAGCCGTTATTTTCCTGTTGTTAATATGGCTAATCCCGTAATTTAATTTCATAGGTGAGGTGAACAAGGTGCAAATAAACCCTTTTAATAAACCTACAGAAATAGATAAACAGTTATTGGACGGTGTGATATCACAAGGTGATAGAGTAGTTGATGCAACTTGTGGGAATGGACACGATACTGAATATTTAGCCAATCGAGTTGGTGATCAGGGGCTTGTGTATGCTTTTGATATTCAAAAGCAAGCTCTTGAAACTACTTGGAAACGTTTACAGCAGGAGGGACTGCATGAGCGAGTAAGATTACTTAATAAAGGTCACGAAAAATTGATTGAGGATGTGGAAGGGCCGGTTAGTTGTGTTATGTTTAATTTAGGTTATTTGCCTGGTAGTGACAAGAAGGTAGTGACAGAACCTCAGAATACTATCCGAGCTATTGAAGGAGCTTTAAGTTTATTGAAGGCCGGTGGATTATTGACAATAGTATTATATCCAGGTCATGAGACAGGAATGATAGAATCTCAAGTGGTTCAAGATTACCTTATGAGACTAGATCAGACTAAATTCCATACAAAGAAAATTATATCTTTAAATTTTAAAAACAATCCACCGTATCTAATGGCAGTTTTAAAAAACAAGTAAAAACTAGACAGTGAATTGCGGTTTGAACATACGATAGGGGGGAAAGTTATGAGATTGGGTTTTCACATGCCCCTTTCGGGTGGTGTGGGTAAACAATTAAATCGTGCTAGTGAATTAGGTATGGAATGTATACAAATTTTTTCAGGGAATCCAACTAGCTGGAAGCCAGGCAAAATCACACCAAAATCTCGAGATTTATTTATAAAAAAACAGGAGGAATTACAGATAAAACCTTTAGTGTTTCATACTCCCTACTTGATTAACCTGGCTTCTCCTAAAAATGATATTAGGGAAAAATCAATCTACTTATTGAATGCTGCCTTGGAAAAAGCCAAAGCTTACGATGCTCCTTATGTGGTAACTCATATCGGTAGTCATGTGGGTGAAGGAGTTGAAAAGGGAATTGATCTGGTGAGTTATAGTTTAGAAAAGATTATGGAGGATTGGCCTGAGGGGGTAGAATTACTACTGGAAAACACTTCAGGAGCTGGATCTACTCTAGGTGGTAGTTTAACCGAACTTAAAAAAATTATAGATAAATTTTCAGGAACCCAGGTGCTCGGGTGCTGTTTTGATACTGCTCATGCTTGGGGTGCCGGTTACGACATTTCAAATGTCAAGGAGGTAGAGACCACTCTGGAACTGGTTAATGAACAGCTGGGCCTGGATTTGATCAAAGTTTGCCATGCCAATGATACCAATGTCCCTTTAGGATCTACTAAAGATAGGCATCAACATATTGGTGAAGGTAATATCACAGATGAGGGATTCGGTGCTTTGTTAACTCATGATTCATTTACACCAAAGGCAGTTATTATGGAAACACCAAAAAATGGTACAGACTGTGACCAAATAAACTTACAACGATTAAAAAAGGTGGTTGGCAGGCATGAAGAAGAATGATTTTAAAATGACAGAACAGAATATTTATTCATATATGTCCCCCGATAATATTAAAGTGGAGGTGTTTTTATCACCTCTATTATTTGAGTACTTAGAAGAGAGTTCGTTAAAACAGTTGTTAGATGCCAGTGAGTTACCTGGTGTGATTCCACCTGTGATAGGAATGCCTGATATCCATGAGGGTTTTGGATTACCTATCGGTGGAGTGTTAGCAACTGATGGTAATGACGGTATAATATCGGCAGGGGCAGTGGGGATGGATATTAACTGTGGTGTTAGGCTGATAAATACAGACATTGATTATGGAGATATTAAGGACGAGCTTCCCAAGTTATTGGAAAAAATCACTTCATCGGTTTCTCCTGGAGTCGGTGGTAAAACAAAATACTTAAAAGCAAAAAGCTTGGATATCCAAAATGTATTGGAACAGGGCGTGCCTTATTTGATTCGTCAGGGCTTTGGTAATATGGAGGATTTAGATCACATTGAAGATGGTGGTGTTATATCAGAAGGAGACAGCTCTGTTCTGAGTCATGAAGCTGTTAAGAGGGCTAAAGAGCAACTTGCTACTCTAGGTTCTGGGAATCATTTCATTGAAATCTGCTTGCTTGAAACTGATTTTAATCAAAAAGAAGCCAATGATTTAGGAATTAATTACGGGAAGGTTTGCTTTTTAATTCATACAGGTAGTAGAGGGATCGGGCATCAAGTTTGTACGGAATATATGGACAGAATGAAAAAAGCCTTAAAAAAAGATAGACAGCCACTTCCAACAAAAGGGCTAGCCTATGCCGAAATTAAGAGCCCTTTAGGTAGAGAATACTTTAGTGCTATGGCAGCTGCAAGTAATTTTGCTTTTGCTAATAGACAGCTATTGACGACAGCTATAGAAGAAGCCATTGGTTGCAAAACGAATTTAATTTACGATGTTCCCCATAATATAGCTAAGTTCGAAACAATAGATAATCAAAAATTACTTGTACACAGAAAAGGAGCTACTAGAGCTTTCCCGGCAGGTCACTCTGCCTTAGCTAAAAAATTCAAAAACACGGGACAACCAGTCATTATCCCAGGAACTATGGGTACCGGATCTTATATTATGCTTGGTACAGAAAATCTGAGACGTACATTTTATTCGGTCAATCATGGAGCGGGTCGTCAGCTATCAAGAAAGCAGGCCAAAAAAAGTATCACCAAAAAACAATTCAAACAAATGATGAATGGGATAGAAATGAGTATACCGGGGGTTAAAAATGTAATAGATGAGGCTCCTCAAGCTTATAAAGATGTTGATGAAGTGGTTAATACTCTTTGCGATATCGGTTTAACTAAAAAAATAGCCAGGTTGCGCCCCATCGGTGTGATAAAAGGTTAATATCAAGGGCCAGGGGCGACCTGGCTTTTTATTTATTTTAATAACTCCTCAGAGTTCATCTTGTAGTTTTACTCAAAGATTTCTACAAGTATCTCTCGCGTTTCGTCAATGGATTTTTCTTCTCCTAAAAAGCGTTGATCTTCTCCCAACCATATTTCCATATGGAGGTGTGGGCCGTCATCTCTTCCTTCTGCTGCAGCTCCAGTCCCCGTATTCCCTACACCACCGAGAACTTCTCCTTGCTCTATTTGGTAACCTTCCTCTATGTGTGCTTCAATGCTGTTTAAATGGGCATATCTGACGACAATATTATGTTCGTGTTCCACCCAAACTTGCTTTCCTCTGAGCTTGTCCAAAGTATCTTCTGGTGTTTTACCAAGTTCTGCTGTTTCTTCAAGTAATTCATCACGATAAGACTTTTCTAGCTCCTTAAAATCATGATCTGCTCTGATTACCTCTCCCTCAGCGACAGACTTAACTGGAGTATCAATTTCTATTGGAACGCCTACATATTCATTAAAATAATCTATTCCTTCGTGGACACCATTACGATAAGCTCTATCCGCACCCGGTAAGTGACTATCAGCATAAGTAATTACAGCATCTTCAATAGGTGAGATAAAATGGTCTAATTTAGATACGATTAAGTCTCGGTCCCATTCTTCTGAAGGTGGTATTTCTGCGCTTTGATCTGCATCTTCCTGATCGGTTTCTTCTTTACCATTTTCCGTTTCTTGTTTTTCTTTGTCTTTTTGACCGTTAACTACTTCCTCTTCATCACCTTCTGATACCACGTCTTTAGTTTCTTCACTGTCTTTGTTTTCTTCATCTTTAACTTTTTCTCCATTATCACCTGCTACTGGGTTCGTTCCTTGGATATCGTCAATATCCAAATAAATCCAACCAGCTGTCAGGATAATGCCAACAAGCAAAATGGGTATAAATAAATGTCGAAACTGCTTTTGAGAGCTCCCTCTGGTATTTTTTACAAATTTTGGTTTCATCTCTAGTTCCTCCACTTCTTTTGTATTATTTACTTGTACTTTTTAAATTATAATATTTTTAAATTCAAATGTAAAACAATACTCTATAGCGTAAAATTACCTATATTATCCTGAGCTTGTTCAGCACAAACTAAAAATAGCCTTAAAACCCTTTAAATTTAATGGAGGTGTCGCTCTAATGGCACGTAGGCGAAATAGAGGTGTCATGAGTGAAGAGCTGAAGTATGAACTGGCCAAAGAGCTGGGAGTTTTTGATACAGTGGCCCGAGAAGGTTGGGGAAGTGTTCCATCTCGAGATTGTGGGAACTTAACCAAGTTGGCCATTGAAAAAGCTGAACAGATGATGCGAGATCAAAATCAAGGGTTTTAAGGCAAGGATGAATAAACCCAGACGAACTGGGTTAAGATAGTAATGAAGGCAGGTTAACTCCTCTCCCTTTAACAATATCATGCCTTCCCAGGCAAGCGGCGGCCAAATCTTGGTCGTCGCTTGTTGTTTTTATGGCTAAAATAGTGATATAATTTTATTAACAAGGGGAGTGGAAAAATTGAAAAAATCGACAATATATTACATGTGTTTAGACTGTGGACATACGGAATTAAAGTGGTTAGGTAAGTGTCCTGCATGTTCTAATTGGAATACATTTCAAAAAAAATATCAACAACCGAGCGATAATAAGCATAAATCTAACATTGGTTCATCTGAATCAGAACAATCTTCTCAAGTAATCACCTTGTCAGAGATTGACTTAGAAAAAGAACCTCGTATGAGTACAAGCATCGATGAACTTGATAGAGTTTTAGGTGGAGGTATTGTACCTGGCTCAGTAGTTCTCTTTGGAGGAGACCCTGGGATAGGTAAAAGTACCCTGATGTTGCAAGCCTCTCATAATTTGGATACATTAAATTTCAGTACCCTTTATGTTTCTGGTGAAGAATCACTGTCTCAATTAAAACTAAGATGTGAAAGACTAGGACTAAACTCTGAATCCTTATTGTTTGCTTCTATCACAGACCTCAGGGAACTAGAAAATAGATTAAATGAACAAAAACCACAAATATTAATAATTGATTCTATTCAATCATTATATACTCCTGAAATTGAAGCCCCGCCTGGAAGTTTATCCCAAGTTAAGCACTGTGCAGCAGTTTTACACTCAGTTGCTAAAGAAAATGAAATTGCTTGTTTGATAGTTGGGCATGTTACTAAGGCAGGCCAAATAGCCGGCCCTAAAGTTTTAGAACATATAGTAGATACTGTTTTATACTTTGAGGGAGATCATCATCAAGACTATAGGATATTGAGAAGCATAAAAAATAGATTCGGCCCCATAGAAATTGGTGTTTTTGAAATGCGTCAAACTGGATTACAGGAAATTACTAACCCGTCCAAATTGTTTTTAAGGAAAAGACCAGACTACACCGTAGGTTCTGCTATCTTACCCAGTTTAGAAGGAACAAGGGCCTTTTTGGTAGAGATTCAAGCTCTGGTCAGTACCAGTCAACTAGGCACTCCCAGAAGAGTTGTCACAGGTATTGACAGTAACCGAGCAGCATTAATAACTGCCGTTTTAGAGAAAAAATCCGGTTTGCACTTAGTAGGTGACGATATTTTTATTAATGTGGTTGGTGGTGCTAAAGTAGCTGAACCTGCAGCCGACTTGGCTGTGGCTCTAAGTTTGATCTCTAGCTTTAAAGAACAAGGGTTTCCGGGAGATTTAGTTGTCATGGGAGAAATAGGTTTAACAGGTGAAATACGATCATGTAATCAACCAGAAAAACGCCTTTTAGAAGCAGAAAGAATGGGTTTTAAAAAAGCAATATTACCCGAAGCTTGCCGTTTAAATCATCATCAAGGAAACATTGAGATTTATCCGGTATCCTATTTGAAAGATGTTTTAGAAATATTATCAGGGTAGGTGATTGCGCTTGACATATTTATCAAAATTACATGATAATAAGGAGTTTTTAGATACTCTGGCTATGCTAGCTCCCGGGACGGGGCTTCGAGCAGGACTTGAAAATGTTTTAAGGGCAAAAACTGGGGGATTGATTGTATTAGGTGACAATGAAGAGGTGCGTGAGCTCATTACAGGGGGCTTTAAAATTGATGCCACCTTTTCTCCCAGTAATATGTATGAGTTAGCCAAAATGGATGGGGCTTTAGTTTTGAGTAGTGATGCAAGAAAGATCGTTTACGCCAATGTTCATCTAAACCCTGATTCCAATATTTCTTCCAGTGAGACTGGAATTCGACATAGAACAGCTGAAAGGGTGGCTAAACAAACTCAAAAGACTGTAGTTGCAATATCCCAAAGGAGAAATATTATTACTATTTACCATAATAACTGGAAATATGCTATGAGTGATATTGGTGTGATTTTAACAAAGGCAAATCAAGCAGTGCAAACTCTGGATAAATACCGATCTGTACTGGATCAAGATTTGACTAATCTTTCGGCATTAGAATTTGAAGAATCAGTGACTTTAGCTGATGTGGTGAAAGTGATTCAAAGATCTGAAATGGTTATGAGGATAGTAAAGGAAATAGAAAAATACATTACCGAATTGGGGACTGAGGGACGTTTGGTGAAGATGCAGCTAGATGAGCTAATTGTGAATGTTGAAGATGACAGTTATCTGTTGATTAAGGATTATTATAATTCAGAGGGGCATTATTCGCCTGCGGAAATATCAAATAAAATTTCGGAGATCGAATCAGATGAATTATTAGAGCCTGAAAAAATATTAGAAGCTTTAGGATATCCAAAGAAAGCTAGTTATTTAGATCAAAAGGTCATGTCCCGTGGTTTTAGAATTTTGAATAAAATTCCTCGTTTACCTATAAATATTGTGGAAAATGTGGTTGAAAGATTTGGCGATTTGAGAGGAATATTAAATGCTTCAATAGAAGAATTAGATGACGTAGAAGGTATAGGGGAAATTAGAGCGCGAGTGATAAAGGATGGTTTACGAAGGATTAGAGAGCAAGCTTTAATAGATAGATATGTATAAGTTGTAGGAGGAGGTTAATTCTTGGATATTAAAAAAATACTACCAAATATATTGACTATAGCCAATTTGACAGTGGGTTTTGCCGCCATCCTATTGATTTCTGGCGAATATTATAGTACAGCTGTTTCTTTTGTGATAATTGCCATGGTTCTTGATGGTTTAGATGGAAAAGTGGCTCGCAAATTTCAGGTGTCAGGTGATTTTGGAACAGAACTTGATTCCCTGTGTGATGTGGTATCTTTTGGAGTAGTACCTGGTTATTTTATGTGGGCAAATAATTCTGAGACAAGCCCACTGATAACAACTTTATTTACAATTACAGCTCTTTTATTTTTGATATGTGGTGCCTATCGTTTGGCCAGGTTTAATGTGGAAACAACCAGTGGTGAAGACTTTACAGGAATACCTATTACAATTGCAGGAGGAATTTTGGTTTTAGGTTCTTTTTACATTGCCCCGTTTAGTGCTATATTGGTAATAATGTTAGCTGTGATTTTATCACTTTTAATGATTAGTGAAGTACCTTATCCTTCTTTTAAAGGGGTAACTTTGCCAAATGAGTACTGGTGGTATCTTATTTTTTTAGGGATTATTATCTTGTTTATATTATTTCCTTTATTGTTTTTATTTTTATTGAGTATTTATTTTATAAGTGGTTTTGTCAAATTAATTATTTAATGAATGTGGTATTAAAATAAATTTAGGATGTGTAAGTTGAATGTTGATAGTTGAACTTTTCAATTTCACATCCAATGTTTCAGGTTGGTACATCTAAACTGTTGTAAATAAAAATAAACCGGATAAAGGCCGGTTTATTTTTATTAGCTTTTTAAATCAATATTTTTATGTAAGATTAAAAAAACCAAGAGTAGAAATTTTATCGCTTTCATTGTCAATGACATCATTGAGATTAATATTCAATGTATTAGCCAATGCTGCCATATAAAATAAGTGATTACCAATTTCGTTGGTCAAAACTTCATGGCAGTTATCGCAGAGATCGCCTTTTAAGTGTGTACTCAGGTGTTTATGAAAATCTTCAATGGTAGCACTTTCAGGAATCACCTGTTTATCAGCATCTACTTGTAAACACCCGCAATTAGTTACGGACTTAATCACAGCTCGATTGACTCTTGCGTTAGATTCTTGGAATTTAGTAATATTGTCTAGAATACTTTTATGTCGTAAGAGTAATTGAGAGACTTGCTTTTGAAGATCTTGACAATTATTTTGAGTGCCCAATTTATGTCACCACACTTTCTGCATTATTAATGCTATAAAAAGTAATGTAACAACATTATAAAAATAAGTTTAACCTTTGTCAATGAACAGGCCCATTATAATGCAGTCAGTGTGTGACAATAATTGATGTAAGTTACTATTTGTGGCAAAGTAAAAATATTGACAGATGATTAGAGGGTTAAGCTTAATGGCTAAAATAAGATCAAATCAATCCCAAATCAGACTATGTGTTTGATTCCGAGAGATTTTGTGCTGTTGAAATAAGATTTTCTGATATTTCCGTCATTTCTTGAACGCTTGCAAGAATTTCCTGGGTGGAAGCAGCTTGACTTTCAGCTACATCACTGCTGGTTTGGATTTCACTATTCATTTCCTTGATATGATTTACAACCCTTGTTATAGTTTCTTCAACTTCTTGGATAGAATTACTACTGTCATCGGCTAATTTTTTCACTTCAGTGGCGACAACTCCAAAGCCTTTTCCTTTTTCGCCAACCCTTGCAGCTTCTATAGCGGCGTTCAAGCCAATTATTCTTGTTTGATTCGCTATTTTTTGTATAAACTCTAAAACTTCATTAATACTGTTAGCATCGGACTCAGCATCCTTAGCTCGTTTGCTTAAATCTTGTCCTAAATTTGCCAAGTTTTCTGCTCCTGTAGTAATTTCTTCCATGGAAGATTTTATTTGTTGGATATTGGAACTAAGAGTGTTAGCTACATCAGTCAATTGATCGGCTTGAGCCTTTAGATTTTCGTTCATTTGCTCCCTATCTTCTACAGTGTAGATCAAAAGATTGGCAGCTGATGGATCCATGATGCTGACTCCATGGGGAACTAGCTCTTTCAGTTGTTCATTTACTTTAGCCACTCCCGTCACATCAATAACTACATCTAAATCCGTGTTAATATAATCATTAAAATCCGAAATTGTTCTTATACCCATATCTTTTGCGAGAACAATGGCAGGTGCCTCTGTATTAATGTCACAGACCCAAAAGATATTAACATCATCTAAATCACGAAAAAGTTTTAGTAAAGACTCACCACCATTGCCACCGCCAACAATTCCTACATTCATTCAACCCCCCCCTAGGCTTAAATTAAGTCATTATTTAATTATCTATTATTAAAGGTGCTGTTATATTTAGTTAGTTGTTGTACTGTAAAATTTTCTATTGAGTGAATAAATTCAAATTTTACAGAATCAGCTTTTAACTTTAAATACAACCCTGTATTGCAACTACAAAAAACAATTCTATATTTAGTAAATATTTCCTCCTGATATATCAAAAGATTGTCGAAATGTCATAAAGTTAAGAAAATCACAAATTGTTTTTACTAGCCGCAAAAATAATTCTGTGTTATTATAAAACTTAAGGCAGAGTAGGGGTCTTGCGTTAAGTGCTGGAGGATGGAACGTTGCCTCCAGACGAAAGTCCTGGAAAGGACTTGCGATAAGATCTCGCGTTCGCTGCCACATTTTAAGAGAAAGCCCCCTTTCTCTTAGTGTGGCAGTAAGCCGCCACACAAAAGAGAAAGGAGGGAAAGAGTGTTTAAGAAAAAGTTTACCACAAGAGATCTGGTTTTTATGGCCTTGTTGATTGCCTTAAATGTAATCCTTACCCGTTATGGTTCACTAAGAATTAATTTCGGCGGTGTAGAAGCTGTTCGTATAGGTATAGGAGCTCTACCGGTTATTCTAACAGGGGTGTTTTTTGGGCCAATAGCTGGTGGTATAGTTGGTGGAATTGGAGATGTAGTAGGTTTTATGATGTTTCCCATGGGAGCATATATGCCCCACTTCACTTTAAGTGCTTTTTTAACAGGTTTTATACCAGGATTATTACTATATCAATGTGAGAAAGATAATTTAACATTTCCGAAATTAATTCTTGCAATAGGTGTTGGCCAAGTTGTGACCAGTCTACTTTTGACCCCATATTTTCAAAACACTTTATTTGGAATTCCCTTTGCAGTAACAATACCTGCTAGATTAATTAGCCAAGCCATTAATATTCCCTTGTACTCTCTTCTCATTAAGATGATTGCATTAAAATGGAATACAATCTTTGCTCATAATCATAGTTAAAAATAAGACAAGCGTAGCTAATACATAATTAGCTACGCTTGTCTTATTATATGATTATTTGTTGACAATAAAAAAGTCGTGTGATATACTATTTTAATTTGACTTACAAATGCCAATGTGTTATCATATTTTATATACTGGTGTTCTGAGAGGAGGATTCATGTGTTTAAAAAAGGGGATAAAGTGGTTTATCCCATGCATGGCGCGGGTGTTATTGAAGGGGTTGAAGAACGGGAAGTTTTAGGTAAAAAACACATGTATTATATTATGAAGATTCCTGTGGGAGATATGAAAGTTATGATTCCCAAAGAAAGAGTTGATGCTATAGGACTTAGAGAAATCGTTGATAAAAATAGTGTAAAAAAAGTTTTGGCTATTTTAAAAGCTGAGGAAACTAATGTAAATCACAACTGGAATCAAAGATACAGGGCTAACTTAGAAAAAATCAGGAGCGGTGATATTTACCAAGTCGCTGAAGTTATTAGGAACCTGGTATTTTTAGATGATGAGAAAGGTCTTTCAACAGGTGAAAAGAAAATGCTTGAAAATGCCAAGCAAATATTAGTTAGTGAATTAGTTCTTGCTAAGGATATTGAAGAAGAACAAGCTCATGAAATTATAAATGATACTTTATTAACAACTTCATAATCATATTAAAGTGATTAACAGGGGTATTATCATTTTAACCGCCAAAAAATTATCAAGTTAAAAAAGCTTATTCAAACAAACTTAACTGAATTTACTCGAAATATTGAAAGCTGATTAGTTTTTAGGGTATAATAACTAGACAAGGCAAAGGAGGTGAAATTTGAGTGATTCGTCGTACGGTTAGAATATTAATGACAATTATAGGCTTTGTGGCAGGCTATCAACTTTCCTATGGACTGACTACTCTAGACGCTGTAAGCGGAATGGACCTTGGTGAATCTACTGTCCTGGGGATAACATTATTAGGTGGAGCTGTTTTAGGACTGATATTTTATTTTATTGCCCCTATGATGATGGAACGAGTAATTCAGCTAACTAAATGGATAGAAAGAAAAATGCGTCCAATACCTACTAGAGACATTTTGCTGGGTTCCTTTGGTTTGTTGTTGGGTTTGTTACTTGGATATTTGATTAGTATTCCTATATACAGAATTCCTTGGGTTGGAATTTATCTGGCCCTGGCTGTTAATTTGTTCATGGGTTATTTGGGAATTATCCTTACTTTTAATCGCAAAGAAGAGTTATTAACTTTGATGACTTTTCTTAAGTCAGGTAAAAACGAATATTTTGCTAAGGAAGATCAGAAGAACAAGTCCACTATTAAGGTTCTTGACACTTCGGTGATCATTGATGGCCGAATCTACGATGTATGTAAAACTGGTTTTCTAGAGGGGACCATGATGATACCTGAGTTTGTGTTAGAAGAATTGCGTCACATAGCTGACTCTTCGGATCTACTTAAACGCAATCGTGGGAGAAGAGGCTTAGATATTTTAAATAAGATGCAAAAGGAAGACTCTATTGATGTAGAAATTTATGAAGGCGATGTGGATGAATCCGAAGTTGATAGCAAACTAGTGAAACTAGCCAAGGTGATGAGTGGTAAAGTTATCACCAATGACTATAACTTAAATAAAGTATCGGAATTACAAGGGGTGCCGGTTTTGAACATCAATGAACTGGCAAATGCAGTTAAACCTGTGGTATTGCCAGGCGAGGAAATGGCCGTCAAAGTTATAAAAGATGGCAAAGAAGCCGGCCAAGGTGTTGCTTATTTAGATGACGGAACTATGATAGTAGTTGATGGCGGAAAGAGACATATTGGAGAAAAATTGGAAGTTATGGTAACAAGTGTACTACAAACAGCTGCAGGAAGAATGATATTTGCAAAGCCTAAATATCAATTGGATAAAAGTCATGCATGAGGTGAAAAAGCTTGTGTAATTCAAACTTAAATGTTTCAGTGATTTTACCAGCAGGCGGTCAAGGGTCGAGAATGGGTCAGTCTATAAATAAACAGTACCTTAATTTGAGAGGTCAACCGATTTTGGCAAGAACATGGCGGGTGTTTACCCGCCTTCCTTGTGTTAAGGAAATTTTTTTAGTTGTAGCATCGGGAGAAGAAAGATTCTGTTGGGAAAATGTAGTCTACCCCTATAAAGATCTTGAAAATACTGTTAATATCCAGGTCCTTTCAGGGGGTAAAGAACGTCAAGACTCTGTTTATGAAGGATTGAAACGGGTTTCTGAAGAAAGCGACTATACAATAATTCATGATGGGGCTAGGCCTTTAATTACACAACAAAATATTGAAAACAGTCTGATTCAAGCTAAAGAGTCAGGTGCCTCTATTGTCGCGGTCCCTGTAAAAAATACTATTAAAAGCTTGCAGTACCCATTAAAAGTCAAGAGTTTAAGTAACGGAGATGAAGTTCCTAAAGTTAAAGAAACTCTTCCCAGAAATACCTTGATAGAAGTTCAAACTCCTCAAACCTTTAAATCTACTTTGATTAAAGATGCATATCAGTGGGCGCTTCGACAAAACATTACAGCTACAGACGATTCTTCTTTAGTAGAAAAAATGGGTCATCAGGTGTCTGTAGTTCAAGGAAGTTTTGAAAACATTAAAGTAACAACTCCAGAAGACCTGTTTATGGCAGAAGAGATATTGAAAAAACGGGAGGAGCAAATATGAGAATAGGACATGGAGTAGATGTACATAAATTGGTTAAAGGTGAAGACTTAGTTTTAGGTGGAGTTCAGATTCCATCAGACCTTGGCTTGAAAGGTCATTCCGATGCAGATGTGTTAATTCATGCAATTATGGATGCTATGTTAGGGTCACTGGCTCTAGGTGATATCGGTAAACACTTTCCAGATGACGACCCTCGCTATCATCAGATAGATAGCAAAGTATTACTTAAAAAAACTTATCAATTAATTACTTCTTATGGCTATCAGTTGATAAATTTAGATAGTACAATTATGGCAGAAAAACCAAAACTGGCACCATATATTGACGAAATGAGAATTACTATTAGTGATGTTTTAGATCTTTACCCTAGTCAGATTGGAATTAAAGCCACTACCTTTGAAAAATTGGGCTTCGTGGGTTCGGGTCAAGGTATTATGGCACAAGCAGTGGTGTTAATGGAAAGACTGTATTAAAGCCTGTTCATGGCTATTGTAGATAAATAGTAGCTTTGATATAATTTACAAGAACTGATTTGAATTGATAACACACATTAACATAGAAGTTTTTAAATTGATGGCTGCTGTATTAAAGTTGAATGTTGATAACTGAAATTTCAATTTCAAAACTAAACAGCGCCAAATTGAAAAAGAGGGGGAATACCAATTGACTAATAAAGCGAGGTTGCGATTTGCTCCAAGCCCTACTGGACAGATCCATATCGGCAACATTCGTACCGCATTATTTAACTGGTTGTACTCTAGACATATTGATGGAGAATTTATATTAAGAGTAGAAGATACTGATATGAACAGATCAGTTGAAGAATACGAACAGATAATCTTTAGAGCGTTAAGTTGGCTGGGATTAGATTGGGATGAAGGCCCCCAAAAAGGTGGAGATTTCGGTCCCTACAGACAGAGTGAGAGAAAAGATATTTATCACAAATATGCCAATAAATTATTAGAAGCTGGAAAGGCTTATTATTGCTACTGTACCGAAGAAGAGCTGGAAGAGATGAGAGAAGCTCAGAGGGCTAGAGGTGAAATGCCTAGATATAGCGGCAAATGTGCCGATCTCAGCTCCGAGGAACGAGCAGAATTAGAAAATGAAGGGCGTAAGTCAGTGATTAGATTTAAAGTTCCAGAAAATCAGACTATTCGTGTAAACGATCTGGTAAAAGGTGAAGTAGACTTTGAAAGTGATGGGATCGGAGATTTTATATTAATAAAAAGTGATGACATGGCTTCATATAATTTTGCATGTGTAGTTGATGATTACTTAATGAACATTACCCATGTTTTAAGGGGAGAAGATCACCTTTCCAATACTCCCAAACAAGTAATGATTTATGAGGCTCTGGGCTTTGAGACTCCTGAATTTGGACATTTATCTTTGATTTTAGGTCCTGATAAAGCAAAACTAAGTAAACGTCATGGTGACACCTTTATAGGGGAATATCGAGAAAAAGGTTATCTACCTGAAGCAATGGTAAACTTTTTAGCTTTATTAGGTTGGTCTCCGCCTGGAGAAGATGAACTTTTTACCCAAGATGAACTAATTAGATTATTTGATATAGGTAGAGTTTCGAAAAGTGCCGCAGTCTTTGATGTGGATAAATTAAATTGGATGAACTCACACTATATTAAAGAGGCGGATACAGAAAGATTGCTTAACCTTTCTAAAGAATATTTAATTAATTCCGACCTAGTGTCGCAAGAACAGTTAGAGCACGATTGGGAATGGTTCGTTTCTGCTGTGGATTTAGTCAAGGAAAAAATTGATATGCTATCGGAATTACCTCCACAGTTAAAAATCTTTTATGGAGACGATGTAGACCTTAAAGGTGAGGAAGTAGAATTTTTAGAGAAGGACCACGTTCCTGAATTACTTTCAGAAGTTATTAATCAATTTAATGATTTAGACTCCTTTGAGGATCCTAAAGCTATCAAGAAAGCAGTTAATAAAGCCGGTAAGCAGGTTGGTGTCAAAGGTAAGCAGCTTTTTATGCCTGTAAGAATTGCAGTGAGTGGACAAATGCACGGCCCTGAGCTTGATCAGCTAATTTCTTTATTGGGCCGAGAACGAGCGATTAATAGAGTGAATAGCACTCTTTCACAAATTCAAAGTTAAAATATTGACAAGAGGTATGTAATAGTTTATATTCATAAATAATAATTATTATTGACATAAAAACGAACTGAATCTAAGATAATTTTATGCGGAGGAATCAGTAGCTGGTCCTACAGAGAGATATCCCATGGGCTGAAAGGATATTGTTTCCAGCGAATTGCCCCTCCAAATGCTTTTTTGAAAGTGGGTTTTGCCATTAGTATGAAAAGCCGGTTAGAGACCGTTATCATGCCAAAGTTGACGCATTATGCGTAAACAGAGTGGAACCGCGGTAAAACCGTCTCTGTATAGTTTATCAGAGGCGGTTTTTTTGATAATCAAAAGTTTATAAAAAACTGTTACTTATAGCTTTTGGAATCACTTTGCGAAAAGATTCTCTATGTAAAGGATAAAACTCTGTAAAATTTTGGAAACACAGGATACAGTAATCCAAATTTGAAATTTTGCTCTTTTAAAACTAAATTAAGCAGCGTGTTTTTCTCTAGCTTTTATGAACTTGCTTTCGTTGTAGGGCTCTTTGTTTACCCACATAGCAAAGAGTATCCTAACCCAAATATTAGCTAGAGTCCTTACAGCTTCATGATGCTGTTTACCTTCTTTGCGCTTTTTGTAGTAATAGTCTTTGGCCCAGGGGATCCACCTTGTAGTTTGTAGAGCGAACTGATGTAAAGCGTTTCGAAAAGGCTTAATACAAGAGTGTCGCCTTTTTACAATACGCATTTTGCCACTTTGATGGAGTACTGGTGAAGTTCCCGCAAGGGCCTGTACCACCGAGGCGTCAGCATAACGGCTGCGATCGTCTCCCCACTCTGCCAGCAGCCTCGGTGCAATTCGCTTACCGGCACCTGGTATGCTGTCGAAAATTTTACTGTCAGAGTGGGACTTAAAAAGTTTCTCGATTTCCTTGTCGTACTCATCAATATGTTCTAATAAAGGCTCTAGCTGATCTAGGATAGTAAATAAAAACTTAGACTTGGCAGAACAAATGGCTCTGTTTCCTTCTAAATTAGGTTTTTGAAGCTTTGTGAAGATCTCATTAGCTTTAGACGTAGGGTTAGGATGTTTTTGCTTTTTTAAAAACTTAAAGATCTCATCTCTACTAGCTTTTCGAGCCTGTTTTGGAGTAGGATATTTCCTTAAAAAAGCTAGAGAAACAGGTAGAGTTATTTTAGAAAACAATTCAAGAGCAACAGGGTAATATTCTTTCAGGGTTGAAATCAGTCTATTTGTTAACCTAGCACTTTCTTGTATAAGAGCTTCTTGATCTCTGGTGAGTACTTTAAGTTCTTGGATGTGTTCAGAATCAGGCTCTAGCTTATGTAAGTCATGGAGCTCTGATCTACCCATATTAGCTAGTATTTTAGCATCAATAAAGTCAGTTTTAGCCCCAGAAGCTTTTCTTCTAGCATCAACTAGTTTGGGGTTAACAGAATAAACAGTGAAGTTATTTTCTAAAAGATATTGGGTTAAAAGTCCATGTTTAGTTTCAATTAAGCAATAGAAGTTTTCAGGATCGTCATCATGTTTTAATAGCTTGTTTTTTAGAGTTTCAAAACCATCTTTAGAATGTTGAATAGTGAAGTTATCTAGTTCTCTACCATCGCCACTCATGACCAGGATATCATGTTTTGTATCAGCCCAATCAATCCCAACAAAGTACATTCTAAGACCTCCTTAAGGTGATGGTATTTAGTAGCAGAGGTAAGCCTTGTCTAGCATCAGTGCTCGAGGCACAACTTCTCTATAGTCCGTAACTGCTACTTATGGTATCCGGGGAAGACAGTTCTTTTTTAAGTAGTCGTACTAACTAGGGGTGTTTGGTCTTTCCCCGGATGGCCACCTTTACTTTATTATTACGTGATCCAAGAGGGGCTTTCCTGCCCTTCTATAAATAACTATAACAGACAAGGGGTGTTATTATGATTCAAACAATCAAGAGTGATATCAGGGCAGTCTTTGAACGTGACCCTGCAGTCAAATCTTTATTAGAGATCCTCTTGTGTTATCCCGGTATTCATGCTATTTTACTACACAGAATGGCTCATTTTTTATATAATAAGAGAGGGTATTTAATTGCGCGATTCATATCTCAGATCAATAGATTGTTGACAGGTATAGAAATTCATCCAGGGGCGAAAATTGGAAAGAGTTTTTTCATTGATCATGGAATGGGAATTGTCATAGGCGAAACTGCTGAAATCGGTGATAACGTCACTTTATACCAAGGAGTCACCTTAGGAGGTACAGGTAAAGAAAAAGGTAAGCGACATCCTACTTTAAAGGATAACGTGGTAATAGGAGCTGGAGCCAAGGTGCTAGGACCAATTACCATTGAAGATAATGTAAAAATTGGGGCGGGTTCTGTAGTATTAGATCATGTACCTAACGATTCGACTGTGGTAGGAGTACCTGGAAGAATTGTGGTGAGAAAGGGGAAAAGACTCAATAATGTGGATCTGAATCATCACGAGCTTCCAGACCCTGTTGCTAGACAAATTGAATATTTGGAAAGAAAAATTGAAAAGTTGCGTTTTGAAATAGAAGATATCAAGAGAGGTGATCATGAAAATGAGCATAAAGCTCTTTAATACAATGAAAAAAAAGAAAGAGGAATTTGTCCCCAAACAAGAAGGAAAAGTTGATATGTATGTTTGTGGTCCAACAGTATATGATTATTTTCATGTCGGAAATGCCAGGGCATTTTTAATTTTCGATGTGGTACGCAGATATTTAGATTACAAAGGTTATCAAGTGACTTATGTTCAAAACATTACTGATATAGAAGACAAAATGATTAATAGAGCTAATGAAGACGGGATAACTGTTGCTGAGTTAGCAGAGAAATACACTAGTGAGTACTTTGATGATGCTCGTGCTATAGGTATTAAAGATGCAGACCATCATCCGAAAGCTACTGAGCATATAGCCGAAATTATTGAAATTATCCAGGATCTTCTGGATAAAGGTTATGCCTACCGTCAAGGAGGAGACGTTTACTTTGATACAGCAGCCTTTGACGATTACGGAAAATTATGCAGACAAGACCCTGAAGAGCTGGTGTCTGGTGCTAGAGTGGCAGTGGATGATCGTAAGAAAAATCCTGCAGACTTTGTTTTATGGAAAAGCAAAAAGGAAGGGGAACCGGCCTGGGACAGCCCCTTTGGTCAAGGTCGGCCAGGTTGGCATATAGAGTGTTCTGCTATGAGCATGAAATACTTGGATACGCCCCTGGATATCCATGCTGGGGGATCCGACTTAGTTTTCCCACACCACGAAAATGAAGTGGCTCAGAGTGAGGCCGCTACAGGACAAGACTTTTGCAAGTATTGGATGCATGTAGGTTATTTAGAGATTGATAACCGAAAAATGTCGAAATCTATGGGGAACTTTTTAACTGTTCGTGACTTTAGACAAAAGTATGATCCTCGTGTTTTAAGATTGTTTTTAATGAGTGCTCACTATAGAAGTCCTCTTAATTTTACCGATGAATTAATTGAACAGGCAAAAAGCAGCTTAGACAGATTGGATAACTTTTACAATAATCTTAAGTTTTATCTTGAAAAAAGTCGAGAACAAGAACTTACGGATAAAGAGCAAGATATTATGGAATATCTAAAACAAGCTAGAACAGAATTTGAAGCAGCTATGGATGATGATTTCAATACGGCCAGTGCACTGGCTGTTATATTTTCATTAGCAAAAGAAATTAACAGCTATATTGGAAATGGAGGAGAGAATGCCCTAGTTTTCAAAAACACTTATGACCTGTTGTTAGAATTTGATCAAGTTATGGGGCTCCTGCCAGAAACAGATGAAATATTACCGGAAGAAATAGAGCAAAAAATTCAAGAACGAGAGCAAGCTCGCAAACAAAAAGATTTTCAACGAGCAGACGCAATTAGAGATGAACTTCGTGACCGAGGAATTATTTTAGAGGATACTCCTGAAGGAGTGAGGTGGAAACGAACTTGAAAGCATTTGAAAAAACTATAGAACAAAAGACAAAAACGGGTCAATTTTCACCTCAAAGCTTAGCTTATTTAGGGGATGCTGTTTATGAGTTATATGTCAGGCTACAAAGTACTGCAACTCCGTATAATTCAGTGAGCAATCTACATGAAAATACTGTTAGACTAGTTTCTGCTCCCACCCAAGCTGTTTTGTTGGATAAAATCTATCCCAAACTAACCAAAGAAGAACAGGCAATAGTAAGAAGAGGCAAAAACGCCAAGGTTCATCAACCTCCTAAGGGTGTGAGGTATTACGAGTACCGTCTGGCAACGGGCTTTGAAGCTCTTGTTGGATATCTTTACCTAAAAGAAAGAGAAGATAGAATAGAAGAGCTGCTAATAAATGAAGTTAACAGGGAACTGTCAAATGAAGAATGTAAATAAAAACACCAAATATCTTTTAAAGGGGAGGAGTTGATATAATGAAAGTTATTGATCCACAAGTTCTAATACCAGAGAAAGAAATGGATGAAGCCAAATTGAAAAAAATCGAAAGATATGCCAGGGTTTGTTATAAATCCGAAGACAAAATGAAAGGGAATTATAATCAGAGCTTATTAGAGTTTTTGGTAGAACAGGGCCACGAATCAGTTATTGAACATGAAAAGGTTACTGTTATGATGATTATTGACAGGGGTTTATCCCATGAAATTGTGCGTCACCGCCTAGCTAGTTATAGTCAAGAATCCACAAGATACTGCAACTATCAAAAAGATAAGTTTGGAAATGAGATCACACTTATAAGACCGTATTTCTATTCTCATAGAGATAAAGAGTATCAGTTGTGGGAATCAAGCTGTCAAGAAATAGAACAAAAGTACTTTGAATTACTTGAAACAGGTTCAACACCTCAGGAAGCCCGTTCAATTTTACCTAACTCACTTAAGACGGAAATTGTAGTTACTTTTAATATGAGGGAATGGAGACATTTCTTTAAATTAAGATGTGATAAGGCGGCCCACCCACAAGCTAGGCAAATTGCTATTCCTGTGTTAAAAGAGTTTAAAAATAAATTCCCTGTCCTGTTTCAGGATATAGACTATGATAAATCTTTTGATCAAGAACATTATGCTAGTGTAATATATACTGATGAAATGTTTCAACCTTTAAAGTAAAGATTGTGAAATTTTTGTGCTAGACAAATGTTTGCCTGTTTTCAAAACAGTTTGTCAATGGCTTGTTATAACTTTAAATACTACGATTAACAGTAATTTTGGATAGCAATTTTGGTAATATGGCTACTATTAAAGTGAAAACAGGCAAACATATTTATATATGTCAAGAGTAAAAGGAGTGCTATAGGAAATGCGGACTGACAGCCTTGTACCCGGGAAAAATCCAGTGGTTGAAGCCATAAGAGGAAATAGGAAAGTTTTTCGTATCTATATTTCTAAAGATTCTAACAAAAATTTTCAGGATGAGATGCTAAAATTGGCTCAACAGCATAATATTAATTTAGATAAGGTTCCATTAGACCGATTGGATAAAATGGTGCCTACTACTGAACATCAAGGGATAGTTGCAGAAACCGAACCCTTTAAGTACTCCCAGTTAGACACAGTTCTTAAAGGATTTGATTATAATAATCAAAAACCACTCACCTTATTGATTTTAGACCATTTGACAGATCCTCAAAACTTTGGCGCTATTATCAGAACGGCTGATGCGGTGGGAGTGGATGGAGTAATTATTCCGAAACGTAGAAGCGTAGATGTTAACCCAACCGTGATGAAAGCATCCAGTGGTGCAGCTGAACATGTTCCTATAATAAAGGTATCAAATTTAAGACAAACTATTTCAAAATTAAAAGAGCAATGGATCTGGATTTTGGGAACTGATATAGATGGTGATAGAGGAATTTTCGAAGAAAATTATAATATTCCCCTGGCCCTTGTGGTGGGAAACGAAGCCAGTGGTATGAGTCCATTGGTAAAGAAAGAATGTGATTTTATAGCCAATATTCCTATGATTGGCCGGGTGAATTCCCTTAATGCAAGTGTAGCAACAGCTGTAGTGCTTTATGAAATATACCGCCAAAAAACTAATTAGTGAAGCATGAGCCAGATCGGAGTGATATCTAAATGACAGATTATTTAATTGTAGACGGTTATAATATTATTAATGCTTGGGACCATTTAAAAAAATCTGCCGAAGAAAATTTAGAAATTAGTCGAATTGAACTAATAGACGAATTATCCGAGTACAAAGGGATTTTGTGGGGAAAGATCGTTGTGGTTTTCGATGCCCACTCAGCCAAGCAAAAAAACCGCCATACTGAACAAATCAATGGAATTTTGGTTATATACACTAAGGAAGGGGAAACGGCTGATAGTTTGATTGAGGCTTTAGTGTATGATTTGGTCGATAAAGGCAATGTTGATGTAGCCACCTCCGACTGGCAAGAACAACGTGTAATTATGGGGAAAGGTGCTGTCCGACTTTCGGCTCGTGATTTAAAAAAGCTCATTAGGGAGACTAAGGAAAAAATACGTAAAAATTTCATTGAAAAAGAAGAAGGTAAACGAAATACTCTCGATAATCTCCTCGATCAGCAAGTTAAAGAGAAACTCAATATTCTTCGACATAAAAAGTGAAAGTTCCTTCTTTAGCTTGACGGTATATTTTAATATGCGGTATAATATGTTTATGCATAGGGGGGCTTGTTTCCCGTAGAAAACTAAAGCGGAGGCGATTCATGTGAGTCAAAGTGCCCAAGATATTTTTGAAAAGTATGATCTCAATAGTGACGAAGAAGTTGCTAAAAGAGCCCGCGAGGGATGTCATGAGGCTCTTGAATTTTTGATTGGGAAATATAAAAATTTTGTTAGAGCTAAGGCGAGGTCATACTTTTTAATAGGAGCTGACCGAGAAGATATTATTCAAGAAGGTATGATTGGCCTTTATAAAGCTATCAGGGACTTTCGCGGGGACAAGCTGTCATCTTTTAAGGCATTTGCCGAGTTATGTATTACAAGACAGATAATTACAGCAATCAAAACGGCAACCAGGCAAAAACACATCCCCTTAAACTCTTATGTTTCCTTAGATAAACCAATTTACGATGAGGATTCTGATAGGACTTTACTAGATGTCATTTCAGGTGTTAGAATTACCGATCCTGAATATTTGATGGTTAATAGGGAAGAATACAATGATATCGAGCTAAAGATGACTGAAATCCTGAGTAGCTTAGAATGGAAGGTGTTGATGCTGTACTTGGAAGGCAAAAGTTATCAGGAAATAGCCCAGGAATTAGATAGGCATGTTAAATCTATCGACAATGCATTACAGAGAGTAAAAAGAAAACTAGAGAGATATCTAAATATTAGAAGTGAATAGCAACGACTCTATCAAATATCAAGTAAGGCATTTTGCAATTCTAATCAGCTAAAATAAAATCATAAAACTTTTTAACAATAAGGGTTGACTTTTGCAGGGAGTCTGATGTATAATTACACATGCTTAACAGGGCGCAGTGCAGTATCGCTGCGTTTACAAAAGCTCTATACGGAGAGGTACCCGAGTCTGGCCAAAGGGGGCAGACTGTAAATCTGCTGGCGCAAGCCTTCGGAGGTTCGAATCCTCCCCTCTCCACCAATTATGTAAAGATGACCGAGCGGGCGTAGCTCAGTGGTAGAGCCCTGGCCTTCCAAGCCAGTCGCGTGGGTTCGATTCCCATCGCCCGCTCCAGTTTCACCAATAATCGACGCGGGGTGGAGCAGTTTGGTAGCTCGTCGGGCTCATAACCCGGAGGTCGCAGGTTCAAATCCTGCCCCCGCAACCAAGATTTAAATTTAAGCGAGCTCACGTAGCTCAGCTAGGTTAGAGCGCATCCTTGGTAAGGATGAGGCCACCGGTTCAAATCCGGTCGTGAGCTCCATTATGGCGGCGTAGCTCAGTTGGCTAGAGCATGCGGTTCATACCCGCAGAGTCCGGGGTTCAAATCCCTGCGCCGCCACCATTACTTTAAATATGTTTTTATACATATTTTTTTTGTTTTACTGTCTAAACTATTATAATATTAAACTGCAAATTTCAGTTTTGATTTTTTTATAGCTATCAATTATAATTATATGCAGTAATGTTTATTTCGATTGGACATGTTCAGAAAATTAAAATGTTTTGCATTAAACTGGAAGAAATAAGTGAAAGCTAGTAAAAGATATGGAAGTGAATAAAAGTGAATAAAAAATTTAAGTAAGGAGGAGTAAGCCATGGCAAAGGAGAAGTTTGAGAGGACGAAACCGCATGTCAACATAGGTACGATAGGTCACGTAGACCACGGGAAGACAACGTTGACAGCAGCGATGACTACTTGCTTATCCACAGCAGGTGGTGCAGAAAAGATGGAATACGACAGTATTGATCGAGCGCCTGAAGAGAAAGAGAGAGGTATTACGATCAGTACAGCTCACGTAGAATATGAATCAGATAATCGTCACTATGCTCACGTAGACTGTCCAGGACACGCAGACTATGTAAAGAACATGATCACCGGAGCAGCTCAGATGGACGGTTCAATCATGGTAGTAAGTGCAGCAGATGGTCCAATGCCACAGACGAGAGAGCACATTTTGTTGAGTCGTCAGGTAGGGGTTCCTCATATAGTAGTATTTTTAAACAAAGCAGATATGGTAGATGACGAAGAGCTACTAGAGCTAGTAGAGATGGAAGTAAGGGACTTGTTGAACGAATATGACTTCCCAGGAGACGACACACCTGTAGTAACAGGTTCAGCTTTAAAAGCAATAGAGTGTGGTTGTGGAGACAGAGAGTGTGAAAACTGTGGACCGATTTGGGAACTAGTAGATGCCATTGATGACTACATTCCAACCCCAGATCGTGATGTAGATAAGCCATTCTTGATGCCAGTAGAGGACGTATTCAGCATAACAGGTAGAGGTACAGTAGCGACAGGAAGAGTAGAGCGAGGAAATATCAATGTACAAGACGAAGTAGAAATTGTAGGTATGGCAGATCGTCCTAAGAAGACAGTAGTCACAGGGGTAGAGATGTTCAGAAAGTCAATGGACTATGGTGAAGCAGGAGACAACATTGGAGCCTTGCTACGAGGAGTTGACCGAGAAGAGATCGAAAGAGGTCAAGTTCTAGCCAAGCCAGGCAGCATCAATCCTCATACCAAGTTTAAAGCAGAGGTATATGTACTGAAGAAAGAAGAGGGAGGTCGTCATACTCCATTCTTCCAAGGATACAGACCTCAGTTCTACTTCAGAACAACAGACGTAACCGGGGTTATTGAGTTACCAGAAGGAGTAGAGATGGTAATGCCTGGTGACAACGTACAGATGGAAATCAACTTGATTACGCCTATAGCTATAGAAGAAGGATTGAGATTCGCTATTCGTGAAGGTGGCAAAACAGTAGGTGCTGGTGTTGTTACTGGCATCATTGAGTAGGGAGTAGCATAGCCAGGGCTTAGTCCCTGGCTTTTTTGATACATTTTTATATATAATTTAAGATGTTGACATTGACTATATGTTGTGATAGATTTTTAGAAGTGACAAATTGACTGAGACGAGTGCACAAGCGGGAGGTGCGAAAAAATGCGGGAAAAAATCACTCTTGAATGCACAGAATGCAAACAGAGGAATTACAAAAGTTTTAAAAATAAACAAAACGACAGAGATAGAATTGAACTCAAGAAATATTGTAAATTTTGTAACAGACACACTTTACACAAAGAAAGTAAGTAACAAAGAAAGTAAGTACAAAGAAAGTGCTTGACTAACTAACAATTAACAAAAGAGTATAGTAATTTGAAATTAAGTGAAAACTTCACTTTAAAAGGTGGGTAAGGTATGGGCTTAATTCGCAAGGCGCTTAAATTTTTAAGAGAGACGAAGATAGAATTGAAAAAAGTCAATTGGCCTAATAGGCAACAGTTAATAACTTATACAGGCGTTGTACTGATGACTGTTGCTATAGTTGGAGTTTATTTCTGGATTCTTGACACTGCCTTTATAGGTATTATCCAATTGATGATTCAATAAACTTATAACAGGAGGGAAAGGATCTCGTAGATCCTCGAGGTATTATGGAAAAACAATGGTTTGTGGTTCATACTTATTCGGGTTATGAAAACAAAGTAAAAACGAACCTGGAAAAACGCGTGGCTTCTATGGGTATGGATGATAAGATCTTTCGTATTGTTGTGCCTACTGAAACGCAGATAAATATTAAAGATGGGCGTCGACAAGAGAAAGAAAAGAAGGTTTTTCCGGGATATGTGATAGTAGAAATGGTTATGGATGAAGATTCCTGGTATGTAGTGAGGAACACTCCAGGAGTCACAGGTTTCGTGGGTTCAGGAGCCAAACCTGTTCCCCTTAATGAAGATGAAGTAGCTAGTATTATGAAGCAAATGGGTTATGAAGAGCCCAAAAAAGAAGTTGATTTGGAAGCTGGCCAAGAAGTTAAAATCCTAGAAGGTCCTTTTGAGAATTTCAGTGGACAAATCGAAGAAGTATATCCGGACAAGGAAAAAGTTAAAGTCACTGTTTCCATGTTTGGGAGAGAAACTCCTGTTGAATTGGATTTTGAACAAGTTGAAAAAGTGTAACAGTTATATGTGTATATAGTTAAGTTGACTTATTTAGAATTTTTAGTTTAAGTTTTGAAATAGGAGGTGTGGATAATGGCCAAAAAAGTTGCTCAGGTTATTAAGCTTCAGATTCCAGCCGGCAAAGCAACGCCTGCTCCCCCTGTTGGCCCCGCTTTAGGCCAGCATGGTGTCAATATAATGTCATTTTGTAAAGAATTTAATGAACAAACTGCTAATCAAGAAGGCATGCTAATACCGGTGGAAATCACTGTATATGAAGACCGATCTTTTACCTTTATCACTAAAACGCCACCAGCTGCTGTATTGTTGAAAAAGGCTGCTGGGATTGACAAAGCCAGTGGTGAACCTAACAAAAATAAGGTTGCAACTGTAGGTAAAGATAAAGTGAAAGAGATTGCTGAGCTGAAGATGCAAGATATGAATGCTTCTGACTTGGACGCAGCCATGAAAATGGTTGAAGGTACTGCCAGAAGCATGGGTATTATTGTTGAAGGATAAGTAAAAGCGAGCTCATAATCTTGCGAGCTAATAATTTTGATCATATAAAATTTTTTGATCTTTTTAATCCAAGACGAGTTTAAATATGTGGGAGGGAATTTCCCGCTAAACCACAAGGAGGTATTACAATGGCAAAAGCAAAAAGCAAAAAATATTTAGAAGCACTTGAGAAAATTGACAGGGAAAAGCTTTATGACCCAGAAGAAGCCCTTGAACTTGTTAAAGAAACAGGAGTAGCCAATTTTGATGAAACTGTGGAAGTTGCATGTAGGCTCGGTGTTAATCCTAAATACAACGATCAACAAGTAAGAGGGGCATTAGTTTTGCCTAATGGAACAGGTAAAACCGCCAAAGTAGTTGTATTTGCCAAGGGTGATAAAGCTAAAGAGGCAGAAGATGCAGGTGCAGATATAGTTGGAGCAGAAGAGTTAGTAAACAAAATCGAAGGAGGATTCCTTGATTTTGATGTAGCTATTGCTACTCCAGACATGATGAGCATGGTAGGGAAACTAGGTCGTGTACTAGGACCTAAAGGTTTGATGCCTAACCCCAAGGCTGGAACTGTTACCAATGATATTAGTAAAGCTGTTGAAGAAGCTAAAGCAGGTAAAGTTGAATTCCGTGTTGATAGATCAGGAAACGTGCACGTTCCAATAGGGAAAGAGTCTTTCGAAGCAGATAAATTGAAGGAGAACTTTGATGCTTTGATGGATGCTATTTTGAAGGCACGCCCTGCGGCAGCAAAAGGACAGTATTTAAGAGGGGTGGCTGTTTCTACAACCATGGGACCCGGTATAAAAATCAATAATCAAAAAGTGACTCAGAAGTAGTTGCAATTTGTACCCCTGTGTGTTAGTATGTCTGTGATTAAACAATAGCATAAAATCCGTCTGCTAACCGTAGACAGTAGGTGCCTTTACAGGCTTAATAACCTACCGAGGTTAGAGAGCGACATGGGTGAAATGTATTCAATATTAGCTTATACTTAAGCTAAACTATGTCTATTCGCCTGTAAGGTCTCTACCTGTCTCGGTTGAGACCTTTTTTTGTTTTAAAGTAGCGTGGGAGGTGAAAACTTTGAAAAAGACTCGCCAGGAAAAAGAACGCATGGTTGAAGAATTAACGGAAAAGCTATCCCAGGCCGAAAGTGCTGTACTAGTTGATTATCGAGGCCTAGATGTAGCTCAAATGAATGAACTGCGAAGACAGCTAGGAGATTCAAATGTGGATTTTAAAGTTGTTAAAAACACTTTAACAAGCATTGCTGCTGAAAATGCCGGAATTGATGAAATAAATCAATACCTAGAAGGTCCAGTGGGGATAGCCTTTGGTTATGATGACCCTGTTGTACCAGCTAAAATTCTAAATGATTTCTCTAAGGAAAATGAGGAATTAGAATTTAAAGCTGCAATTTTGGGCGAAAGTGTAGTTGGAGAAGAAAAAGTAAAGAATTTAGCCAAGCTTCCAAGCCGGGAAGAACTACTTGGAAAAGTGGCAGGCACTTTCCAAGCTCCTATCGCTGGATTTGCTGGTGCTTGTCAAGGTATTATCAGAAAGTTTGTCTATGCTGTTGATGCAGTTAGACAAGAGAAAGAGGATGCAAGCTAGATAAATCATTAACTACAAAGAACAATTATTATGAGGAGGTATAAATAATGTCTAAAGTACAAGAAGTTTTGGATATTGTAAAAGAAATGAGTGTATTGGAGCTCTCAGAGCTAGTAGAAGCTATGGAAGAAGAATTTGGAGTTAGTGCTGCAGCACCTGCTCCAGCAGCAGCTCCCGCAGCAGGCGGAGACCAAGGTGGAGCCGAGGCGGCTGAACAGACAGAATTTGATGTTGTACTAAATGACGCTGGACAGAAGAAAATCCAGGTAATCAAAGCAGTTAAAGAAGCTACTGGAATGGGACTAAAAGAAGCTAAGGCACTGGCTGACGAATTGCCAAAAGCTGTTAAAGAGAAAGTAAGTAAAGAAGAAGCAGAAGAATTGAAAGAAAAAATCGAAGAAGCTGGTGGCGATGTAGAGATTAAGTAACAGCCATAGATCCATTACCATTTGGATATTATGATTGTTGGAGAGAAAGAGCACCTTGGCAGAATGAGCGGGGTGCTCTGTTTTTTCTTTAAAAAATATGTCAATGTTCTTTGAAAATGTCACCTAAAAACGCATAAATTTGTTCAGAGAAAATGTCACCCCCCAGGAAGGTAGACCGAGTTTTAAACTCGGTCCCTGGTATTTAGTATAGTATCTAAAAGTTCTTGATCAGTCAGGTCGTAGTTAAGATTTGTTCTTTCACTTTGTTTTCTCCAAGGGTGATTTTCATCTGGGACTATTCTATTTTTAGGTGATTGCGTTGTTTTAACTTTTTTGGTCATTTTAGTAGTTGAAGGCTTGTCCACAATTTGAGTTTCAAACACCATATCTTTATATTTTACTTTAACTCCAAATTTAGGATTAGATAGGACAGTAACTTTAGATTTAGGAACCAGTTGACTATTTTTATCTAAAATTTGATAGTAACTTCCTTCAAAAGAGAAAGTGGCACTGTTGTCCACAGTTCTTTTGAATTTAGAACAAAGTATATGATCAAGATTAATATCTTGATTTAAACAGGTAAAAGCCGATAGCTCATTTTCGGGCTTTAGGGCAAATCTTTTATTAAAATCAGGCAAGAAATCTTTTTGTAAAAATTCATTAGCTTTCTCCATGGTAGTTATATTGTGTAGCTTAAAAAGTGTGGGCAGTCTGCTTTGTAAAGTATCAAAAAGCCTTTCAACTCGTCCTTTTGCTTGTGGAGAGTTAGCAGGTATAATAGTGACTCCTAACTCTTCCATAGCTGCACCAAATTGAGTAGGCTTAACTTGTTTACCTGCGAGCTGTTCATCAATCGAAAGCTTGTCCGATTTAGGTGATCTAAAAATAGTGTGCTTATCGCTATAAAGACTTGCAGGAATACCATAGTTTGAAATTAACTGATGCATAATCTGAAAGTATCCCTCAAGACATTCATTTTCAACAAAAAATAATCCTAGCAAAGCTCCTGTGGCATCATCGATAGCAGCGTGTAAATCACAATCAAAGCCAGTGTCAAACCAGTCATAAGGTGAGGCGTCTATTTGTACTAAAAGTCCCATTCTGTCCTTGCGTTTGCGTCTGTGGTGACTCTTACTCTTTTTATGTTTTTTAGGACTAGAAATTCCAGCTTTACTAAGAATTCTATGAACAACTGGCCTACTGATAGAGATTTTTTCTCGCTCGTTTAAAAGTTCTGTAAAATGAGTGAAATTTGCATTTGGGTATTTTTCTAACTTTAGAGAAATGATATGTTTTTCAGTACTTTCAGGAACAGAATGATCAGGCTTTTTACCTCGGCTTTTATGTATGACAAAACTGGGTCCTTCTAGTTGCACTCCTTTCTTCAGTCGTTTAATTTGTCGATCACTGAGGTTCAAAGCTCGTGCTGCATCTCTAATGGTTAAGTAGCCATCAATTGTTTGATTGATAATATTTAGTTTTTTAATTTCTTCTTGGGTCATTTGATATGTCACCTTTTTAGTCATAGTGACATTTTCACAGAACATTCTAGGGGTGACAATATCACAGAACAATTACATTTTTCTTTAAAAAATATTGACTTTATAGAGATATTATGTTAATATTTTAAGATGCTATGAGACAATCGGACTAAGTATCTTCTAACTTATAATTATACATCAAGTTAGAATATTTTTTTTTTACTAGGGCATAATAAATTGGATAGGTGTTGGTGTAAAATTGTTAAAAATTTGGGTGTGAGGGGTGATACGTATCTATGGCTAAACCTGCATCTGAAAACCTAAGAAGAAGTTATTCAAAGCTTGATGAGGTCTTTGAATTACCTGATTTAATTGAAATTCAAAAAAGTTCTTATCAATGGTTTCTGGATGAAGGACTTAAAGAAATGTTTGATGACATATCACCGATAGAAGATTTTACCGGTGGTTTAGTTTTGGAATTTGTGGATTATTCCTTAGGAGAACCTAAATATTCTGTTGAGGATTGTAAAGAACGAGATGTAACTTATTCAGTACCTTTAAAGGTGAAAGTAAGACTAGTGAACCAAGAGACTGGCGAGGTCAAAGAACAAGAAGTCTTTATGGGAGACTTTCCTTTAATGACTGAAAATGGGACTTTCATCATAAATGGGGCTGAGCGAGTTATAGTCAGTCAGCTAGTACGTTCTCCAGGAGTATATTTTAGTAGTGAAATTGATTCAAATGGAAACACACTATACTCGGGCACTATTATTCCTAATCGAGGTGCCTGGCTAGAATTTGAAATGAATGCCCAAAATGTTATTTCCGTTAGGGTCGACCGCACTAGGAAATTACCTGTAACAGTACTAATAAGAGCTTTAGGATATGGTACAGACGACGATATTTTCCATCTATTCGGTGAAGATCCTAGAATAAAAGCCACACTAGAGAAGGATCATACCGATTCCTACGAGGCTGGTATTCTTGAGATCTATAAACGCTTAAGACCTGGAGAGCCTCTAAATGTTGAAAATGCTAAGAGTCTATTTGAGTCCCTATTTTTTGACCCCAAGCGTTATGACTTAGCTAAAGTTGGGCGCCATAAGATTAATCAAAAATTAGAGTTAGGCGATCGACTTCTTGGCAAAACAGCTCGGGAAACAATCACAGATGATGAAACCGGTGAGGTAATTATAGAAGAAGGAACAGTTATTGACACTCAAGATTTGGAAAAACTTGAGCAATCAGGCATCACTAGTATTCGTATTGGTAAAGATGATCAGGAAGACAGGGACTGTGTTGTCCTAACTAATGGTGATGTGGATAAAAATGTAAAGAACCTGACAAGAAATGATATTGTAGCATCAATTGGATATATGCTAAACCTTTTAGATGGATTAGGCTTTGTTGATGATATTGATCACTTGGGTAATAGGCGATTGCGTTGTGTGGGGGAATTGTTACAAAATCAATTCCGAATAGGTCTTTCTAGAATGGAAAGAGTAGTAAGAGAGAGAATGACTATTCAAGATGTGGATTCCATCACCCCCTCAGCCCTGATAAACATTAGACCTGTAATCGCATCAATTAAAGAATTCTTTGGAAGCAGTCAGCTTTCACAATTTATGGACCAAACTAATCCTTTAGCAGAACTTACCCATAAACGAAGATTAAGTGCATTAGGTCCCGGTGGACTAAGCCGTGAAAGAGCCGGTTTTGAAGTTAGAGACGTACATCATTCACATTATGGAAGAATGTGTCCTATCGAGACTCCAGAAGGACCGAATATCGGCTTGATCAGTTCTCTGTCATCTTACGGAAAGGTTAATGAGTTTGGTTTTATTGAAACTCCATATAGAAAAGTAGATAAAGAAAATGGACTGGTCACAGAAAAGATTGAGTATTTATCTGCTCATGAAGAAGATAAATATGTAATCGCCCAGGCAAACACTCCTTTAGATAGCGATGGTTACTTTAGTTCCGATAGAATTACTGCTCGTTATCGTCATGAAACTTTAATTACCACTCCCGACAAAATTGATTACATGGATGTGTCTCCTCGACAGTTAGTAAGTGTTGCTACAGCACAAATACCATTTTTAGAAAACGACGATGCGAACAGGGCTTTGATGGGAAGTAACATGCAGCGTCAAGCTGTTCCGTTGCTACAAACAGAGTCACCTTTGGTGGGTACTGGAATGGAATATAGAACAGCTTATGACTCTGGAGCAGTTGTTAAAAGCCGAGCCGATGGTACAGTTGATAAGGTGCAATCTAACGAAATATGGGTTAGAAGAAATGATAATGCTAAGGGCCGTGTTGTTAACGGACGAACTGGTGAGGTTTTTGAAGGCGAAACAGGAGAGGTAAGAGCAGGTTACGATATTTATAAACTGCAGAAATTCCAACGTTCTAACCAAGGGACTTGTATGAATCAAGTACCCATTGTTGAGGAAGGCCAACAAATCACAGAAAATCAAATACTAGCAGATGGTCCTTCTACTGACAATGGTGAAATTGCTTTAGGTCAAAATGTCCTGGTAGGCTTCATGCCATGGGAAGGTTATAATTACGAGGACGCTATTTTGATTAGCGAAAAATTAGTAAAGGACGATACCTTTACTTCCATTCATATAGAAGAATACGAAGCTGAGGCAAGAGATGCTAAATTAGGTCCTGAGGAAATTACTAGAGATATTCCCAATGTGGGTGAAGATGCTCTTAAGAACTTAGATGAGCGTGGAATAGTTCGGATTGGGGCTGAAGTCAAATCAGGAGATATACTAGTAGGTAAAGTCACTCCTAAAGGTGAAACAGAACTAACAGCTGAGGAGCGTTTATTAAGAGCTATCTTTGGTGAGAAAGCACGAGAAGTTAGAGACACATCATTGAAAGTACCTCATGGTGAACATGGTATTGTTGTTGATGTGAAAGTGTTTAATAGAGATGATGGGGACGAGTTACCCCCAGGGGTAAATCAACTAGTTAGGGTTTATATCGCTCAAAAACGTAAAATTTCAGAAGGTGACAAAATGGCAGGGCGCCACGGAAATAAAGGTGTTATTGCCAAAATTTTACCTGAAGAAGATATGCCCTTTTTACCTGATGGAACTCCTTTAGAAATTATTCTAAGTCCTCTAGGTGTTCCTTCAAGGATGAACTTAGGTCAGGTTCTAGAAACCCACCTAGGTTGGGCTGCCAAAGCCTTAGGATTAAAAATGGCATCACCAGTTTTCGATGGAGCGGATGAAGATGAGATCCTTGAAACTCTCAAAGAAGCAGGCCTACCTGAAAACGGTAAGACTCAATTGGTTGACGGTAGGACAGGAGAGCCCTTTGACAATGAGGTTACTGTTGGATATATCTACATGCTGAAACTAGCTCACTTAGTTGACGACAAAATTCACGCTCGTTCAACAGGTCCTTATTCACTAGTTACTCAGCAGCCTCTAGGTGGTAAGGCACAGTTTGGTGGTCAGCGTTTTGGAGAAATGGAAGTTTGGGCCCTTGAAGCTTATGGTGCTGCTTACAGTCTACAAGAATTGCTCACAGTTAAGAGTGACGATGTCGTTGGTAGAGTTAAGACATACGAATCAATTGTCAAAGGCGACAATGTTCCTGAACCGGGAATACCTGAATCATTCAAAGTACTAATCAAAGAGTTACAGAGTTTAGGAATGGATGTCAAAGTGCTTAATGAAGAACAAGGATTAGTATCTATTAAAGATGGTGAAGGAAATGAAGAGGTTGTATCGGTAGAAGATTTGAATTTGGATTTAAAAGACGCAGACCAAGATAGTTCAAGTCAGCGTGATGAATAGCACAACAAACTTAAGAAAGAATTCCCTTGAAGCTTAAGCTTAGTTTGCAACTTTTCATGAATTTGTTTACCATTATTGGTAAAGAAGGGAGAGATGGCCCTTGATAGATGTCAATAGTTTTAATGCCCTAAAAATTGGATTGGCATCACCTGAACAAATCAGATCATGGTCTAAAGGTGAAGTTAAAAAACCTGAGACCATAAATTATCGAACTCTGAAGCCAGAAAAAGAAGGACTGTTTTGTGAAAAGATTTTTGGTCCCCAGAAAGATTGGGAATGCCATTGTGGAAAATACAAACGAGTTCGTTATAAAGGTATTGTTTGTGACAGGTGCGGTGTAGAAGTTACCCAGTCTAAGGTACGACGTGAAAGAATGGGACATATAGAATTGGCTGCACCTGTCAGCCACATCTGGTATTTTAAAGGCATTCCAAGTCGATTGGGACTATTGTTAAACATGTCCCCACGAGCTTTAGAAAAGGTACTGTACTTTGCATCATACGTAGTCATTGACCCAGGGGAAACTTCTCTGGCTAAAAAGCAATTATTAACTGAAACAGAATACCGGGAATATTACGATAAATTTGAAAGCCAATTCAAAAAGGGCAAAGGCTTCAAAGCCATGATGGGTGCTGAAGCCATTAAAGAGCTTTTAAAAGAACTTGATTTAGAAGCACTTACAAAAGAATTGAGAAATGACTTAAAAACTGCAAAAGGGCAAAAGAAGGTTAGGACTGTTCGTCGTTTGGAAGTTGCAGAATCCTTTAGAAAATCTGGTAATAAACCAGAATGGATGATTCTCGATGTCATTCCAGTAATCCCTCCAGATCTTCGCCCTATGGTACAGTTGGATGGTGGACGTTTTGCAACTTCAGACCTTAACGACTTATATCGTCGGGTAATTAACAGAAACAACCGTCTCAAAAGACTTCTGAATTTAGGGGCACCAGATATTATTGTAAGAAATGAAAAACGTATGCTCCAAGAAGCAGTTGATGCATTGATTGATAACGGTCGTAGAGGTCGAGCTGTAACCGGGCCAGGCAACAGACCACTCAAATCTTTGAGTGACATGCTTAAAGGTAAACAAGGTAGATTCCGTCAAAACCTATTGGGTAAGCGTGTTGATTACTCTGGAAGGTCTGTTATTGTTGTTGGTCCTGAACTCAAGATATATCAATGTGGACTTCCTAAAGAAATGGCTTTAGAACTGTTTAAACCTTTTGTAATGAAAAGGCTTGTAGAAAAAGAACTATCTCATAACATTAAGAGCGCCAAAAGAATGGTTGAAAAAGTAAGGCCAGAGGTTTGGGACGTTCTAGAAGAAGTAATCAAAGAACATCCTGTTCTGTTAAATAGGGCACCCACTCTACATCGATTGGGGATCCAAGCCTTTGAACCAGTTTTAATAGAAGGTCGAGCAATTCAAATACATCCACTGGTCTGTCCTGCCTATAATGCGGACTTCGATGGTGACCAGATGGCTGTCCACTTACCGTTATCAGCTGAAGCCCAGGCTGAAGCTCGTATATTGATGTTGGCAAGTCAGAACATCTTGAATCCAAAAGATGGTAGCCCTGTGGCTACACCTACCCAAGACATGGTATTGGGTAGCTACTACTTGACTTTAGAAAACACTTCAGACTTTAAAAATGATGCCTATTTCAGCAGTCCGGCAGAAGCTGTTATGGCTTTCAGACAAAAAGATATCGACATGCAAGAGCCAATTGCTGTTGATGTTAGGAACTACGAGAAGAAGGATTTCAGCTTACCAGAAAATAACAAACCATCGGATAGTAATCTGTTAATTACTACTGTTGGAAAGATCATATTTAATGAAATATTCCCCGAAGACTTTCCTTACGTAAATGGCGAAAAGCCAGGTTTAAACGAATATGACTGGTTGAAATCAGGGGAACGAATTGAGGATAAACTTAAGCAACGCGAACCAAGAGAGGCTATTCAAAAAGGATCTCTAGGAGATTTGGTTGGCCATTGTTATCGCAAATACGGTAGTACAAAAACAGCTAGCATCCTAGATAAAATGAAGGAAGTAGGCTACTCTTATGCAACTAAAGCAGGAGTTACCATAGGAATCACTGATGTGGCAGTACCTGAGAAAAAACATGAGATAATTTCGGATGCTGAAGGGAAAGTAGATGAGGTTGAAAAACAACATCATCGCGGTTTAATCACTCCACAAGAAAGATATACTCGGGTTATTGATATTTGGAACAACGCTAAAGACAGTGTAACTGGTGCTGTTATGGATAACCTGGATATTTTCAATCCCATCTATATGATGGCTACCTCGGGTGCACGAGGTAACATTTCACAAATTACCCAGTTAGCTGGGATGCGGGGCTTGATGGCTGATCCTACTGGTAGAATTATTGACCTACCAATTAAAACAAACTTTAGGGAAGGATTGACAGTTCTAGAATACTTTAATTCTACCCACGGTGCCAGAAAAGGTCTAGCAGATACAGCCCTAAAAACAGCCGATTCAGGTTATTTAACCAGGCGTTTGGTTGATGTAAGTCAGGATGTCATCGTAAGAGAAGAAGATTGTGGCGAGACTGACGGAGTAGAAGTAGGAGCTATAACCAATGGAAATGAAATTATAGAAGGTATAGGAGATAGAGTAGTCGGTCGTTTTGCAGCAGCGGACATTAGAGATCGTCAGGGCAATATGATAGTCAATCGCAATGAATTAATAACTGAAGACGCAGCCGAGCAAATTCAAGAAGCCAAGCTAGATCAAGTTCCTATCAGGTCAGTTCTAACTTGTAAAACTAAAAATGGAGTTTGTGTCAAATGTTATGGAAGAGACCTGGCCACTGGTGCAGTTGCCAATGTGGGAGAAGCTGTAGGAATTATTGCCGCCCAGTCAATTGGTGAACCGGGAACTCAGTTGACAATGCGTACTTTCCATACAGGAGGAGTTGCAGGAGACGACATCACTCAAGGTCTACCAAGGATTGAAGAACTGTTTGAAGCTAGAAAACCAAAAGGTTTGGCAGTTATCAGTGAAATTGATGGTCGTATTACAGTTAAAACTGAGCACAATAAACGAAAAGTAATCGTAACCCCTGAAAAAGGCGAACAAAAGAGTTATAATATCCCTTATGGGGCACGGTTGAAAGTAAAGGATGGAGATGAAATCAACGCCGGAGATGAAATTACCGAAGGTTCGATTAACCCTCATGATTTATTGAAAATCAAAGGAGTCCGAGGAGTACAACTTTATATTCTTCAAGAGGTTCAAAAAGTTTATCGAATGCAGGGCGTTGATATTAGTGATAAGCATATCGAGATTATTATCCGTCAAATGCTAAAGAAAGTAAGAATTGAAGAAGCAGGAGATACAGAATTGTTACCAGGCAGTTATGTAGACTTCTTTGATTTTGAAAAGGTTAATGAAAGAATAAAAGAAGAAGGGGGAGAGCCTGCTAAAGCTAAATCCTTACTCCTAGGAATTACTAAGGCTTCTCTCGCAACAGACAGCTTCTTGTCTGCTGCATCTTTCCAGGAAACTACTAGGGTGTTAACCGAAGCAGCAATCAAAGGAAAAGTCGACCCATTAATTGGATTGAAAGAAAATGTTATTATCGGTAAATTGGTACCTGCTGGTACTGGAATGCCCCATTATAGAAATATCGACCTAGCTTATAACGATGAAGAGAATGAAGCCCAAAGTGATAAATCACAAGACGAACAAGAAATTGGAGAAATAACAGTTGACATGGGGGAATAATACTGCTAAAATACGTAAGTGTGTATTTTGGACAGCATTTAAGGAGGGGTCTCCATGTCCCTCAGTAAACTAAAAAAGGCCTCCCAAACAGCTATTGGTGTAAATGAAAGTTTAAAAGCTGTAGAAGAGGGTGCGGCCAAAATGGTATTTATAGCGCAGGACGCAGATGATCATATAGTTGAGCCCTTAAAACAAAAATGTAATGAACTGCAACTTGATATCAAATATGTAACTACCATGAAAGAGCTAGGTCAAGCAGCTGGTATTGAAGTGAATGCTACATCAGCTTGTATAATTGACTAAAAGGTAAACTCGGGAGGGGTATATATCCCTCCCGGGAATTGTGTTTAGCAGATAGTAAAGGAGGTGTATTGAGTGCCAACAATAAACCAGTTGATTAGAAAGAAGAGAAAAAGCACTGGTAAAAAGAGAACTGCCCCGGCATTAGAAAAATGCCCTCAAAGACGAGGTGTTTGTACAAGAGTCTCTACAACAACTCCTAAAAAGCCTAACTCTGCCCTTAGGAAGATTGCTAGGGTAAGGTTAACAAATGGTATGGAAGTTACAGCATATATACCAGGAATCGGCCATAACTTGCAAGAACACTCCGTAGTTTTAGTTCGAGGCGGAAGGGTTAAGGACTTACCAGGTGTTAGATATCAGGTAGTAAGGGGCGCCTTGGATACTGCCGGTGTTGAAGACAGGGCACAAGGACGTTCCAAATATGGAACTAAGAAGGGTTAACCTAATTTGATTAGGATAGAACTGATTGTAACTTATTAGTAATGTTCCAACAAAGTGGACGCATGAAAGGAGGTAAGTTTATGAGCAGGAAAGGACCAGCTCCAAAACGAGACGTAAATCCGGATCCAATTTATAATAGTAAAATGGTCACTAAATTTATAAATAAATTAATGCTCGATGGTAAAAAAGGATTGTCTCAAAGGATTTTTTATAAGGCTTTAGAACTCGTAGGAGAGCGTACTAATGAAGAACCATTGGAAGTATTTGAAACAGCAGTAAAAAATGTTATGCCGGTATTGGAAGTCAAAGCTCGCCGTGTAGGTGGTGCGACCTATCAGGTACCGGTAGAGGTTGAGCCTAATAGGAAGCAAGTGCTTGCCATTAGGTGGATAGTTAATTATGCCAGAGAAAGAGGCGAACGGGCCATGAGTGAGCGTCTGGCTGGTGAATTAATCGACGCTTACAATAACACTGGTGGTGCTATTAAAAAGAAAGAAGATACTCATAAAATGGCTGAAGCGAACAAAGCTTTTGCTCACTACAGATGGTAAAAAAGAAAAACAAGAACTAGGCTGTTAATTGCAGCTAGTTATGCAGCAATGAAAGGGGGGGTGTCAAATGACAAGGAAATTTCCTTTAGAACAAACAAGAAATATTGGTATCATGGCCCATATTGATGCAGGAAAAACTACTACTACTGAAAGAATTTTGTTCTATACAGGACGTGTTCATAAACTGGGAGAAACGCATGACGGTGCTTCTACTATGGACTTTATGGATCAGGAACAGGAGCGCGGTATTACTATCACATCTGCAGCTACGACCTGTCAATGGAGAGATACTAGGGTTAACATCATTGACACGCCAGGGCACGTGGATTTCACCGTTGAGGTGGAGCGCTCCCTGCGAGTCTTAGACGGTGCTATTGGTGTTTTTTGTGCCAAAGGAGGGGTTGAACCTCAGTCAGAAACAGTTTGGCACCAGGCTGATAGGTACCATGTACCAAGAATTGCCTATATAAACAAAATGGATATTATGGGAGCGGACTTTTATAATGTAGTCGATATGATGAATGAGCGTCTACAGGCTAATCCAGTCCCTATTCAACTCCCTATAGGTAAAGAGGATGACTTTCAGGGAATCGTTGACTTGATTAAAAATACAGCAGTTATTTACAAAGATGATTTAGGAACAGAGTGGGAAGAAGTCGAAATACCAGAAGACATGCAAGAGCTAGCTGAAGAATACCGTGACAAAATGTTAGAAATGGCCGCTGAATACGATGAAGAATTAATGATGAAATACCTGGAAGGTGAAGAAATCACTTCTGAGGAAATCAGGCTAGCCCTTAGAGAGGGTTGTCTAAAAACCGAACTGACACCGGTATTGTGTGGTTCTTCTTATAAAAACAAAGGGGTGCAAATGCTACTAAATGCAGTTATCGATTACTTGCCTGCACCAACCGATGTTCCACCAATAGAAGGTGTAGTACCGGGTAAAGAAGACGAAGAAGAAAAAGAACAGCGAGTCAGCAGTGATGACGAACCATTTAGCGCACTGGCCTTCAAAATAGTCACTGACCCGTATGTAGGAAAACTGTGCTTTTTTAGAGTTTATTCAGGAAAGATCGAAGCCGGATCTTATGTATATAATCCGGTAAAAGGTAAGAAAGAACGTGTTGGAAGAATACTACAAATGCATGCTAATCACAGAGAGGAACGAAATGTAGTCTATACAGGAGATATTGCAGCAGCAGTTGGCTTGAAAAACACATCTACTGGTGAAACTCTATGTTCACCTGAAAAGCCGATTGTCCTAGAATCCATGCAGTTCCCAGAACCTGTAATATCAGTCGCAATTGAACCTAAAACAAGAGCAGATCAAGAAAAAATGGCTACATCATTGCAAAAACTCTCGGAAGAAGACCCGACTTTCCAAACTCATACTGATGATGAAACAGGTCAGACAATTATCAAAGGTATGGGAGAACTACACCTGGAAGTTATAGTAGATAGATTACTGAGAGAGTTTAAAGTTGAAGCAAATGTTGGTAAACCACAAGTTGCTTATAAAGAAACTATTAAAGCACCAACTAAATCCGAAGGTAAATTTATCCGCCAGTCAGGTGGCCGAGGACAATACGGACATGTACTCATTGAAATGGAACCTCTTGAAAGAGGTGCTGGATATGAATTTGAAGATAAAATTGTTGGAGGAGTAATCCCTAAGGAATATATTCCAGCCGTTGATAATGGAATCCAAGAAGCAATGCAGAATGGTGTCTTAGCAGGTTATCCTATGGTGGATGTTAAAATAACCTTGTATGATGGCTCTTACCACGAAGTTGACTCCAATGAGTCCGCTTTTAAAATCGCAGGTTCTATGGCGTTTAAAGATGGTTCCAAAAAAGCTAGCCCTGTTATTCTAGAACCGATAATGAAAGTTGAAATAGTTGTACCGGAAGAATATATGGGTGATGTTATGGGAGACGTTAACTCCAGAAGAGGCCGCATTGAAGGAATGGAAGAGCGGTCCGGTTCTAGATTAATCAGATCTTATGTACCTCTTGCTGAAATGTTTGGTTATGCAACACAATTACGTTCAACTACACAGGGTAGAGGTACTTACACTATGGAGTTCTCCCACTATGATGAAGTACCTGACAGTATCGCAAAAGAGCTTATGGATGTCTAAACTTAAAACTTGTAAGGAGGTTTTAACATGGCAAAGGAGAAGTTTGAGAGGACGAAACCGCATGTCAACATAGGTACGATAGGTCACGTAGACCACGGGAAGACAACGTTGACAGCAGCGATGACTACTTGCTTATCCACAGCAGGTGGTGCAGAAAAGATGGAATACGACAGTATTGATCGAGCGCCTGAAGAGAAAGAGAGAGGTATTACGATCAGTACAGCTCACGTAGAATATGAATCAGATAATCGTCACTATGCTCACGTAGACTGTCCAGGACACGCAGACTATGTAAAGAACATGATCACCGGAGCAGCTCAGATGGACGGTTCAATCATGGTAGTAAGTGCAGCAGATGGTCCAATGCCACAGACGAGAGAGCACATTTTGTTGAGTCGTCAGGTAGGGGTTCCTCATATAGTAGTATTTTTAAACAAAGCAGATATGGTAGATGACGAAGAGCTACTAGAGCTAGTAGAGATGGAAGTAAGAGACTTGTTGAACGAATATGACTTCCCAGGAGACGACACACCTGTAGTAACAGGTTCAGCTTTAAAAGCAATAGAGTGTGGTTGTGGAGACAGAGAGTGTGAAAACTGTGGACCGATTTGGGAACTAGTAGATGCCATTGATGACTACATTCCAACCCCAGATCGTGATGTAGATAAGCCATTCTTGATGCCAGTAGAGGACGTATTCAGCATAACAGGTAGAGGTACAGTAGCGACAGGAAGAGTAGAGCGAGGAAATATCAATGTACAAGACGAAGTAGAAATTGTAGGTATGGCAGATCGTCCTAAGAAGACAGTAGTCACAGGGGTAGAGATGTTCAGAAAGTCAATGGACTATGGTGAAGCAGGAGACAACATTGGAGCCTTGCTACGAGGAGTTGACCGAGAAGAGATCGAAAGAGGTCAAGTTCTAGCCAAGCCAGGCAGCATCAATCCTCATACCAAGTTTAAAGCAGAGGTATATGTACTGAAGAAAGAAGAGGGAGGTCGTCATACTCCATTCTTCCAAGGATACAGACCTCAGTTCTACTTCAGAACAACAGACGTAACCGGGGTTATTGAGTTACCAGAAGGAGTAGAGATGGTAATGCCTGGTGACAACGTACAGATGGAAATCAACTTGATTACGCCTATAGCTATAGAAGAAGGATTGAGATTCGCTATTCGTGAAGGTGGCAAAACAGTAGGTGCTGGTGTTGTTACTGGCATCATTGAGTAACATGACATGAGGAGTTAGGCCTCAAGGGCCTATCTCTCCTCATCTTTTTATGTGATATATATCGAAAAGGCTGTGCAAGGAGGGAAACTTAATGGCCAATAAGCAAAAAATTCGTATCCGTCTCAAAGCTTTTGATCATATGATTTTAGATCAGTCGGCGGAAAAAATTGTAGAAACGGCTAAAAGAACTGGCGCAAATGTTAGTGGCCCGGTGCCGTTGCCTACTGATAAAAATGTCTATACTGTTATTAGGGCCCCGCATAAATTTAAAGATTCGCGCGAACAATTTGAAATGCGTACTCACAAGCGTTTAATAGACATTCTAGACCCAACATCAAAAACAGTAGACTCTTTAATGAGATTAGACTTACCGTCGGGTGTAGATATTGAAATCAAGCTGTAATTAGCTTGGTGAGTTTTATAAGGGAGGTGGCAATAGACAATGAAAAAGGCTATCTTAGGCAAAAAAGTTGGTATGACTCAGATTTTCTCCGAGGAAGGAGAAGTTATGCCCGTAACTGTAGTGAAAGCCGGTCCTTGTTCGGTGGTTCAAAAGAAAGTTGAAGATACCGACGGCTATAATGCAGTACAAATTGGGTTTGAAGATAAAAAGGAAAATAAAACTAAGAAACCCGAAAAGGGACATTTTGAAAAAGCAGGAGTTAACCCTAAAAAACACTTAACAGAATTTGAGTTAGAAAGCATGGAAAACCTGGAAGTAGGTCAAGAGCTCACGGTTGAACAGTTTGAAGTTGGTGACCAAATAGATGTAACTGGAACCTCAAAAAGTAAAGGGTTCCAGGGTACAATTAAACGGTTCAAACACTCAACAGGACCTAAAACACACGGTTCAAGATTCTACAGAGCTCCTGGATCTCTGGGGTCAATGGATATTTCAAGAGTATTTAAAGGCCAAACCTTACCAGGACGTATGGGTGGAAATACAGTTACTGTTCAACGACTTGAAGTAGTTGATGTAGACAAGGAAAACAATCTGCTTTTAGTTAAGGGAGCCGTCCCCGGACCTAAGAAAGGGCTTTTAAAGATTGTTGATTCAGTAAAAGCCAAGTCGTAAGCGACAGGATAAGACTGAAAGGAATGTGCTGAGAAAGGAGGAATTGTCATGCCTAAAGTGGCGTTATACAATAATGAAGGTAGCCAGGTAGGAGAAATCACTTTAGATGACTCAATTTTTGCCACAGATATCAACGAAACATTGATGCATGAGGCAGTCAATATGCACCTGGCTTCTAAGCGCAGGGGAACTGCTTCGGCAAAAACAAGAAGCGAAGTCAGAGGTGGGGGCAGAAAACCCTGGCGACAAAAAGGTACAGGTAGAGCAAGGCATGGAAGTATTAGGTCTCCAATTTGGGTTGGTGGAGGTATTTCCTTTGCACCTAAGCCTAGAGACTATTCATATAAAATGCCTAAAAAGGCTAAAAGAAAAGCTATCAAATCAGCTTTGACAACAAAGTTAAATAACGGCGAAATTGTGATTTTAGAAGAGTTGACAATGGAAGCACCTAAAACTAAAAAGATTATTGAAATGCTAGAAAACCTTAGCATTAACCACAAAGCTATGATAGTAACAGGTGCTTCAGACTTGAATGTGTATCGCTCAACAAGAAATATTCCGGGTGTCAGCTCAGCCTTGGCTAATAACCTAAATGTGTATGATGTTTTAAATCACGACTATCTTGTATTGACTAAAGACGCTGTATCTGTTATAGAGGAGGTGTTCTGCTAATGGACCCTCGGGATGTAATTATTAAACCGTGGATCACAGAACAGTCCACAGACCAAATGGAAGAGAACAAATATACTTTTGTTGTAGCTAAAGATGCTAACAAAACGCAGATAAAAGATGCTGTTCAAAAGTTATTCGGTGTTAAAGTTAAACAGGTTAATACCATGAACATGAAAGGTAAACCTAAGAGACTCGGCATTTACCAGGGTAAAACACCAAGCTGGAAAAAAGCCATTATTACTTTAACTGACGATTCCAAAGCTATTGATTTATTTGAATAAAAATAGATTGACTTAGCTTGAGGAAAGACGCTCATGAAGAAGGAGGGAAATAAGGTGTCTATAAAAAAGTTTAAACCTACTTCTCCTGGAAAACGTTATATGACGGTTGCTAGCAAGGAGGAAATAACACGCGAAGAGCCTGAAAAGTCTCTACTGGCACCATTAAAAAACAAATCAGGACGTAATAATCAAGGTCGTATTTCTACAAGACGCCAGGGTGGTAGACATAAAAGAAAATATCGTATTATCGATTGGAAAAGAGATAAAGATGGTGTGCCTGCCAAGGTGGCATCAATTGAATACGATCCAAACAGAACTGCATATATAGCTTTATTAAACTATGTCGATGGAGAAAAGAGATATATCCTTGCACCACTTGGTATCAAACCAGGAGACAAAATTGAAAGCGGTTCTAAAGCTGAAATAAGACCAGGAAATGCTTTACCTATTAGAAATATTCCAGTTGGTACAATAGTACACAATGTAGAGCTTAAACCTGAAAAAGGTGGACAACTTGCAAGATCTGCGGGTACTTACTGTCAGATCGTAGCTAAAGAAGGCAAATATGCTCACGTCAAACTACCTTCCGAAGAAGTGAGAATGATTCACTTAGATTGCCGTGCTACCGTAGGACAGGTGGGCAATGTTGAACATGAGAATATAGACTTGGGCAAAGCTGGTAGAGCACGTTGGCAAGGAAAAAGACCTTCTGTTAGAGGAGTTGCCATGAACGCGGTGGATCACCCCCATGGTGGTGGTGAAGGTAAAGCCTTTGTTGGTAGAAAAACTCAATATACTCCTTGGGGCCAAAAATCAGCTGGATATAAAACCAGGCGAAAAGCCAAGAAATCAGATAAATATATAGTGAAAAAAAGAAATCAGTAAGTACTGAGTCGAGATTCTCTTGAAAGGAGGTAGTTTTCAGTGCCTAGATCAATTAAAAAAGGGCCTTTTGTGGACGATCACTTGCTTAAAAAAGTTAAAGAGATGAATAAAAGTAATAAAAAACAAGTTATCAAGACCTGGTCCAGAAGATCAACTATCTTGCCAGATATGATTGGCCATACCATTGCTGTACACGATGGTAGAAAACACGTGCCAGTTTTTATTACAGAGGATATGGTTGGCCATAAATTAGGTGAATTCGCTCCAACTAGGACTTTCAGAGGTCACGGAGATCATACGGAGCGTTCTACCTCGTTGAAGTAAATTAAGGGAAGAAGGGAGGTTACGTTCATATGGAAGCTAAAGCAACCGCCAGGTATGTGAGAATATCCCCCCGCAAGGCCCGTGAAGTTATAGATATGATCAGGGGGAAAAATATAGAAGAAGCATTAGGGATTTTACAGTTGACGCCGAAAGGCGCTACTAAACCTATTGAGAAAGTAGTTAAATCAGCTCAAGCAAATGCAGAAAACAACTTTGAAATGAATCCTGACAGCTTGTATATTTCGGAATGTTACGTTGATGAGGGACCTACCTTAAAAAGGTTTCGTCCAAGAGCTATGGGGAGAGCTACTCCTATAAATAAAAAAACGAGTCATTTGACTGTAGTTGTAAAAGAACAAAAGGAGGGATAAAAACTTGGGTCAAAAAATCAATCCTATTGGTTTAAGAATTGGAGTTATAAAAGATTGGCAATCAAACTGGTATGCAGATAAGAATTATACAGAACTTGTTCATGAAGATATAAAAATCAGAGAATACATTGAAAACAAATTATTCAATGCCGATGTTAGTGCCATTCAAATAGATCGTGCTGCTAATAGAATTAAAGTTACACTTCATACAGCCAAGCCGGGAATGGTAATCGGTAAAGGCGGTAGTGGTGTAGAGAAGTTAAGATCTGATATTGAAAACTTAACAGGTAAAAAGGTTCACATTAACGTAATGGAAGTTAAAACACCAGAGTTGGACGCACATCTAGCTGCTAAAAGTATCGCTATTGCATTAGAAAGGCGTGTAGCCTTTAGAAGGGCGATGAAGCAGGCTGTTGGCAGAGCAATGCGACAAGGAGCTAAAGGAATCAAAGTAATGTGTAGTGGTCGACTTGGAGGGGCAGAAATGAGTCGGACTGAATGGTATACAGAAGGTAATGTGCCCCTACAAACGCTAAGAGCTGACATTGATTACGGCATGGTTGAAGCTAATACTGCCTATGGACAGATTGGGGTTAAGTGCTGGATTAACAAAGGTGAAGTACTACCAGAAGTTGATGAAAATGAGGAAACCAAAGAAGAGAATAAAGAAAAAAGTGAGGAAAAGAGTGAGTAAAAAGGAGGCAGGTAACTATGTTAATGCCCAAAAGGACAAAATTCCGGCGCCAAATGAGAGGACGTATGAAGGGCAAGGCAAAGGGCGGTAAAGAGATAGCTTTTGGTGAATTTGGCCTTCAGGCCCTAGAGCCAGCTTGGATTAACAGTCGACAAATTGAGGCCGCTAGAATTGCCTTGACTAGGTATATAAAACGTGGTGGAAAAGTATGGGTTAAGATTTTTCCAGATAAGCCCGTTACCCAAAAACCTGCAGAAACAAGAATGGGTGGCGGAAAAGGTTCTCCAGAGTTCTGGGCAGCTGTAGTTAAACCAGGACGGATTTTATTTGAAGTTGCTGGAGTACCTAAGGAAACAGCCAGAGAAGCGATGAGACTGGCCTCCCATAAACTTCCTATTAAAACTAAATTTGTAGAACGTGAAGAGATGGGTGGTGACGCCAATGAAAGCTAAAGAAATAAGAGAAATGACTAATCGTGAATTAGAAGCCAAGCTAGATGAACTGAAAGAAGAACTATTTAATCTTAGGTTTCAAGTGGCTACAGGACAGATCGAAAATCCTATGCGTCTAAAACAGGTTAGGAAAGACATTGCCCGCGTCAAAACTATATTGAGAGAACGGGAATTGAATATTAGCTAACAGTGGTCACGAGAGGAGGGATTATCCTTATGGAACGAAGTAATAGAAAAGTAAGAACAGGACGAGTGGTAAGTGACAAAATGGATAAAACCAGAGTAGTACTTGTAGAAGGCAGAACTAAACATCCTCTTTACGAAAAAACTGTCAAACAGGCTAAAAAATTTAAAGCCCATGATGAAGCAAATGAAACTCGTGAAGGTGATGTAGTTAAAATTATGGAAACTCGTCCTACATCCAAAGATAAACGTTGGAGAATAGTTGATATTATCGAAAGAACTAAATTGTAAAATGAATATTGCGCGGAGAAAGGAGGCCTAATTAGATGATCCAAACAGAATCTACCCTTCGAGTAGCCGATAACACTGGAGCACGCGAGATCCAATGCATAAAAGTTATTGGGGCAGGCCAAAAGCAATACGCCAATGTTGGCGATGTTATAGTAGGAACTATCAAAGAAGCAACGCCAGGAGGGGTTGTTAAAAGAGGTCAGGTTGTCAGGGCTGTAATAGTTCGAACAAAACGGGGAATCAAAAGACCTGATGGTTCATATATCAGGTTCGATGAAAATGCTTGTGTTATAATTGATGAAAATAAAGATCCTCGTGGTACAAGAATATTCGGACCCGTTACACGTGAATTGAGAGAGAAGAAATATATGAAGATTATTTCACTGGCTCCTGAAGTACTGTAGACGAAGGAGGTGTGACCTAGAATGCCACAACAAAAACTGCATGTTAAATCAGGAGATACTGTAGTTGTTATTTCTGGAAAAGATAAAGGTAAAAGAGGAAAAGTTCTTCGAACTTTCCCATCTGAACAAAAAGTTTTGGTAGAAGGTGTGAACATGATTAATAAACACACCAGAGCAACACAGGAAAATCCTCAAGGTGGAATTGTTGAGCAGGAGGGCCCTGTTTACGCAGATAAAGTGATGGTTTATTGTTCTAAATGTCAAAAACCTGTAAGAACAGGTGCGAAAATCGATGATAAAGGTAATAAAAGTAGAATTTGTAAGAAATGCGGTGTGGAACTGTAACAGGTTTATGGAAAGGAGGGCGAGATAATTGGCGCGTTTATTAGAACATTACCGTGGAGAAGTAAAACCCAAATTAAAAGATGAAATGGGTTATAAAAATATCATGGAGGTTCCCAAACTAGAAAAAGTAGTTGTTAATATGGGAATTGGAGATGCTAAAGATAACCCTAAAATTCTTGACAACGCTGTTGAAAACCTTGAACAAGTTACCGGGCAAAAGCCCGTTGTTACTAAAGCTAAAAGATCTATCGCAAACTTCAAAGTACGACAAGGTATGCCAGTAGGTTGTAAGGTAACTCTTAGAGGTGAGCGCATGTATCACTTCTTGGATAAACTTATTAATGTAGCATTACCTCGTGTTAGAGACTTTAAAGGTGTTTCACCCAAAGCTTTTGACGGACGAGGGAACTACTCTCTCGGATTAAAAGAGCAAATGGTGTTTCCTGAACTAGAGTATGACGATATCGAAAGAGTTCAGGGTATGGACATCATCATTGCTACAACCGCTGAAACTGACGAAGAAGCCAAAAAACTGTTAGAACGACTTGGCATGCCTTTTAGCGGTTAAATTGAAACTGACAAAGGAGGGTGACTGATGGCTAGAAAGTCTTTAATAGCGAAAGCTAAAAAGCGGCCTAAATTTAAAACACGAGCTTACAATAGATGCAAAATTTGTGGTCGTTCTCATGCTTACTTGAGGAAATTTGGCATGTGTAGAATATGCTTTAGAGAACTGGCTCATGAAGGCAAATTGCCAGGTGTAAGAAAGGCTAGTTGGTAAAACGAGGAAGGAAGGAGGTCGAAACGATGACAATGACAGATCCTATTGCAGATATGTTAACTCGCATCAGGAATGCCCAATCCGTGTATCACAAACAAGTTGAGATACCGGCTTCGAAATTAAAAAGAGAACTTGTTGATATTTTGAAAAGAGAAGGTTATATTAACGACTTTGAATATATAGATGACAACAAACAGGGGATTTTAAGAATTGAGCTTAAGTATAGCGATAATGACGAACAGGTGATCAGTGGTTTAAAAAGAATTAGTAAACCGGGCTTAAGAGTATATGCCAAAAAAGATGAAATCCCAAGAGTCCTAGGTGGTCTGGGAATTGCCGTAGTATCTACGTCTAGTGGCCTCTTAACAGATAGAGAGGCCAGAGATCAAGGTATCGGTGGCGAAATACTTTGTTATATCTGGTAAGAACAAGGTGGAAATGGAGGTGTAAGGAATGTCCCGGATTGGTAAAAAGCCTATAGAAATACCTGATAGCGTTGATATCAGTATAAACAATAATGAAGTTACAGTAAAAGGGCCCAAGGGTGAGTTGAGCCAAGTTGTTGACCAGTCAATTATCCTAGAAGAAGAGGAAGGACAATTGTTAGTCAAAAGGCCAACGGACAGTAACCATCATAAATCCCTTCATGGTCTATCCAGAAGTTTAATTGCCAATATGGTTGAAGGTGTAACCAATGGCTTTGAAAGACATTTGGAAATAGTCGGGGTTGGTTATCGAGCGCAGATGCAAGGGAAAAACCTTGTATTAAATGTAGGTTACTCACACCCTGTTACAATAGAACCACCTGAAGGTGTGGAGATTGAAGTACCCAAAAACAACCAAATTATTGTAAAAGGTACTGATAAAGAAGTTGTTGGACAGGTGGCTGCAAGAATTAGAGCTGTACGCAAACCTGAACCTTATAAAGGTAAAGGTATTAAATACGCAGAGGAACAAATTATTCGTAAGGTCGGTAAAACTGGCAAATAGGTCTTAAGTGAGAAAGGAGTGAAGTTGTATGCCGCGTTTTGATAGAAAACAAGCACGTAAAAAACGTCATCGACGGGTAAGAAAAAAAATATATGGCACTTCTGAAAGGCCTAGACTAAATGTTTATCGAAGTGCCAAAAACATTCACGCTCAAGTGATAGATGATAATAGAGGGCATACTTTAGTGCATGCTTCTACCCTGGATCCAGAAATTAAAGATGACTATCAGGGCAAGAACAACCAAGAAGCTAGCGCTGCTGTAGGCAGGTTGATTGCAAAGAGATCTAAAGATAAAGGAATAGAAGATGTGATATTTGACAGAGGTGGATATTTATATCACGGCAGGGTGAAAGCCTTGGCGGAAGCAGCACGTGAAGAAGGACTGAACTTTTAAGATAATCGACGAGAAGGAGGGAAAAGGTTTTGCGCAGAAAAGACTTTGACCCAAACAAACTTGATTTAAGTGAAAAAGTAGTAGAAATAAATCGTGTTACTAAAGTTGTTAAAGGTGGTCGCCGTTTTAGTTTCAGTGCCCTAGTAGTCGTTGGGGATGAAAATGGCTATGTTGGAGCCGGAAACGGTAAGGCCGTCGAAGTACCTGAAGCTATTAGAAAAGGTATTGAAGATGCTAAGAAAAACCTCATCAAAGTGCCAATGGTAGGAACTACTATACCACACGAAATTGTTGGTCGAGATGGAGGTGGCCAGGTCCTATTAAAGCCTGCTTATGAAGGTACAGGAGTTATTGCAGGTGGACCCGTTCGTGCCGTCTTAGAACAGGCTGGAATCAGAGACATTTTAACCAAGTCCTTAGGCTCCAATAATGCCAAAAGTATGGTAAATGCAACTATTGCAGGTTTAAACCAATTAAAAACTGCAGAACAAGTGGCCAGACTACGCGGTATATCTGTTAAAGACCTACAGGGTTAGGAGGGATTTGGAATGGCTGATAAAAAATTAAAAGTAACTCTGAAACGCGGTTTAATCGGAGTTTCAGATGGAAAGATAAGGACTATTAAAGCACTAGGACTTAAAAAACGGAGTCACTCCGTTATAAAAAATGATACTCCAGAAATTCGAGGTATGATTGATAAAGTTAGCAACCTTGTTGAAGTCGAGGAATTGGAAGCTTAGTTTTAAGGAGGTGGGAACAGTTGAGATTGCATGAATTAAGACCTAAAACTAACTATAAAAAGTCACGAAAGAGAAAAGGACGTGGGATGAGTTCCGGTCTGGGAAAAACGGCAGGCCGGGGCCATAAAGGTCAAAATGCAAGAACCGGTGGTGGAGTTCGTCCAGGTTTTGAAGGTGGTCAAATGCCTTTACAAGAGCGACTGCCTAAAAGAGGTTTTACTAATGCCTTCAAAAAAGAATATGCCATCGTTAATGTAGAAACTCTTAATGATTTTGAAGAAGGAACCGAAATAACTCCTGAAGTTTTACTAGAAAGTAAAGTAATTAAAGGTGTTAAAGACGGAATAAAAGTTCTAGGCAAAGGTGAGATTGACAAAAAAATAACAGTAAAGGCCCATAAATTTTCTAAACAAGCAAAAGAAAAAATTGAGGAAGCCGGTGGAAAGGTAGAGGTGATTTAGGGTGCTTGGTACTCTCGTTAATGCATGGCGCATTAAGGACCTGAGACAAAAGTTGATTTTCACCTTGGCTATGTTGTTTGTTTTTAGATTAGGTGCTCACGTACCGGTTCCTGGAATAGATGCTACACAAATTCAACAGCTGTTTGAAGGGCAAGATTTATTCGGGTTTTTAAATGTAATAGCTGGTGGAGCCTTGAGCCAGTTGTCAATATTTGCCATGAGTATTACCCCATACATCAATGCTTCAATTATCATGCAACTGTTAACTGTAGTTGTTCCAAAATTTGAGCAATGGTCCAAAGAAGGTCAAGAAGGAAAGAAAAAGTTAGCCCAGTATACTCGTTACGGGACAGTAATAATTGCTTTTCTGCAGGCCATAGGTATGACTTTAGGTCTATTAAGGCCTGCAGTAGTAGACCCGAGCTTTACATCTTATATGGTAATAATTCTGTCTCTTACGGCAGGAACTGCTTTTCTTATGTGGCTTGGTGAACAGATTAATGATAGAGGTATTGGAAATGGAATTTCCATCATTATATTTGCTGGAATAGTATCCCGGATACCTCAGGTTATTACTACAATGTACGAAATGGTAAGAGTGGGAGAAATTAATATTTTACTGGTGCTAGTATTACTAGCTATACTCTTGAGTGTAATTGTAGGAGTTGTAGCCTTACAGGAAGGTCGTAGACAGATTCCAGTACAATATGCTAAAAGAGTTGTAGGTCGAAAGATGTACGGTGGTCAGTCAACTCACATTCCATTAAAAGTAAATCAAGCAGGGGTAATCCCGGTAATCTTTGCATCATCAATTCTGATGTTTCCGGAAACTATAGCGCAATTCATACAACACCCCATTGCTGTTAGTATAGCAAATGCGATAGGATTTGGAACACCACTGAATACAGTTCTGTATGTTGTTTTAATAGTTTTCTTCACCTACTTCTATACAGCAATCCAGTTTAACCCTCAAGATATGGCAGACAATATGAAAAAATACGGTGGTTTTATACCCGGTATCAGACCTGGTAAACCCACAGCCAAATATTTAAGTAAAATCATGGATAGAATTACTCTTGCCGGAGCTTTTGCCCTGGCGGGTATTGTTATCTTACCAATATTACTCGATGGTGTAGTAGAGATGAACATTATGTTTGGTGGAACGGCATTGATCATTATGGTAGGTGTGGCTTTGGAGACAATGAAGCAAATCGAGAGCCAGATGTTGATGAGACACTATCAAGGCTTTATGAAGAAGTGATATTTTAGGGGGGTAAGAAATGCGCATAATTTTAATGGGACCTCCAGGAGCAGGAAAAGGAACACAAGCTGAAAAACTATCAAAAGAATTGGATGTACCACACATTGCAACAGGTGACATTTTTCGAAAAGCTGTATCCGAAGGAACTGAACTTGGCAAAGAAGCTAAATCTTACATGGATGCTGGACAGTTGGTTCCTGACGATGTTGTAATAGGAATTGTTGAAGAAAGATTAAAAAAGCCGGATTGTCATGAAGGTTTTATATTAGATGGTTTCCCTCGTACAGTGACTCAGGCTGAAGCCCTTGATAAAGTGTTGAGTGACAACCCCTTGACAGCGGCAGTATATATCGATGTATCAAAGGATGAATTGATAGATAGACTTTCAGGTCGTAGGATTTGTAGAAAATGCGGTAAAAGTTATCATATTAAGTTTAATCCTCCTCAAGTTCGGGGAGTCTGTGATGAGGACGAAGGCGAACTATATCAGAGAGACGACGATAATGAGGAAACGGCAAAAGAGCGACTGGAAGTTTATTTAGAAAATACCCAACCCCTGGTGGAGTATTACCAGGATCGAGGGATTTTAAAGAAAATTGACGGTACTAAGTCGCCTGAAGAGGTCTTCCGCGATATACTAAAGGCAGTGCAAGCAAAACAATGATTATTAAAAAAAGTAACCAAGAGCTAGAATTGATGAGAGTAGCAGGAAGAATCGTAGCAGAAACCCATCAAAAAGTTGCTGAAGCAATTACTCCAGGCATAACCACTGTAGAATTGGATAAAATAGCGGAAGACTATATAAAAAGGCAAAATGCTCATCCCTCTTTTAAAGGCTACCACGGGTTTCCGGCGAGCATATGTGCTTCAATAAATCATGAAGTTGTGCACGGAATTCCTGCCATTAAAAAATTGCAGGAAGGAGATATCATCAGTATAGATATTGGTGCTAATTATAAAGGTTATCATGGTGATGCAGCAAAAACTTACAAAGTGGGAGCCGTCGATGGTCAACTAGAAGAGCTCATAGACGTAACAGAGCAATCACTGTTTAAGGGTATTGAGCAGGCGGTTCCTGGCAATAGATTGAGTGATATCTCCCATGCTGTAGAAAAACATGTAAACAATCATAATTTCTATGTAGTAAAAAAATATGTAGGACACGGAATAGGTAGTGCTATGCATGAAGCACCTGAAATACCTAACTTTGGGCCTCCTGGAAAAGGACCTCGACTAAAAGCAGGGATGGTATTTGCCATCGAACCTATGGTAAATATAGGTACTTCTGAAGTTAAAACTTTGGATGATCACTGGACGGTTATAACAGCGGATGAAAGCGCTTCGGCTCACTTTGAACATACAGTGGCCATAACTGATTCAGAACCAGAAATTTTAACAAAACTGACCTAACAAGTGTAAGGGATCAGGGATTATTAATAGCGAGGGGACTTTCTCTCCAAATTGTTTAAGAAAGGAGAGGAATACTTTGCAGAAATTACAGGTGGGCCAGCTTGTGTGTTCCAATCAAGGGCGAGATGCTGGACGGCTATATATAGTAGTAGAAATATTAGATGAAGAATTTGTGAGAGTTTCCGATGGCCAAAAAAAGCCCCTATCTCGGTCTAAAAAAAAGAATATCAAGCATTTGCAGAAATATAACAAATTTATTTCAAAAGACTTAATAGCAAAGTTGACCAACAAAAAAGCTAGTGATAGGGAGTTAAGATTTGAAGTAGAAGATTTCAAAAGCCAGATTGAAGCTGAATGATTTCTTTAACTAAAAGGAGGGAAGAACTCAGCTATATGTCAAAAAAAGAGGCGATTGAAGTTGAAGGTACGGTGGTAGAGCCGTTACCTAATGCCATGTTTAGAGTAGAGTTGGAAAATGGGCACAAAATATTAGCCCATGTTTCAGGAAAAATTAGAATGAACTATATTAGAATTTTACCTGGCGATAAGGTGAAAGTAGAATTATCTCCTTATGATCTTAGTCGTGGTAGAATTACGTACAGATATAAATAGTGATAGCAGACTAAAAAGAGCCAGAAGGAGGTTTAATGATGAAAACCAGGCCTTCAGTAAAACCAATTTGCGAGCGTTGTAAAGTGATTAAACGAAGAGGAAAAGTTATGGTTATATGCTCTAATCCCAAACACAAACAGAAACAGGGGTAATAACCAAATTTAAATTTTAAAGGGATTTAGCATAGCTGAGTAAAAATTAATTTTTCTGGGTAAAATATTAGATTAGTTTAACAGGAGGTGGAAAGTTAATGGCCAGAATAGCTGGAGTTGATCTGCCGAGAAACAAACGGGTTGCTATCGGCTTGACTTATATTTATGGAATCGGTCACAGCAAAGCCGAAGAAATTGTTGAACAAACCGGCGTTTCAACAGATACACGGGTAAAAGATCTAACTGAAGATGAAGTTAACAGGCTACGCAGTACGATTGATAATGATTATACTGTAGAAGGTGATCTTAGACGAGAAATTTCCATGAATATCAAAAGACTAATGGAGATAGGTTGCTATCGCGGTCTGAGACATCGACGTGGCTTGCCAGTTAGAGGACAAAGTACTAAAAACAATGCTAGGACCCGAAAAGGACCTAAGCGAACAGTTGGCGCAAAGAGATAACGAAAATTAAAGACTCCCAGAATTGTTATCTTTAATAAAAAAGAGGTTTTGCAAAAACTCTTTAAGGAGGGAAAAGAATGGCTAGAAGAAAACGGGCAGCAGCTCGAAAAAAGAAAGTTAAAAAGAATATAGAGTCGGGGATTGCCACTATTAACTCAACATTTAACAACACTCTAGTTAACATCACTGATAGTGATGGCAATACCATGGCATGGTCTAGTTCAGGTGCTTGCGGATTTAAAGGCTCCAGAAAAGGAACTCCATATGCCGCGCAAATTGCTGCTGAGACAGCTGCCAAGACAGCCATGGAAGATGGCTTAAAAGGGGTGGAAGTTCGCGTTAAAGGCCCAGGGTCAGGAAGAGAAGCTGCAATTCGTTCCTTACAGGCTGCAGGATTGGAAATTAACGCTATCAAAGATATAACTCCAATTCCTCACAATGGATGCCGACCACCCAAAAGACGTAGAGTATAACTTAAAATTAGGAGGTGTTTATGCGATATGGCTCGTTACCAAGGCCCTGTATGTAGGTTATGTAGGCGAGAGGGCACCAAGTTATTTTTAAAAGGCGAAAGGTGCTATACTGATAAATGTGCAATAGATAAAAAGGCTTATGCACCAGGCCAGCACGGTCCTACTAGAAGGAGCAAACAAAGTGAATACGGTATGCAGCTGAGAGAAAAGCAAAAAGCTCGTCGAATTTATGGAGTCCTTGAAAATCAATTTAGAAGATATTTCAGGGAAGCAGATAGGAAAAAAGGTATTACCGGACAAACTTTGTTAAGACTATTAGAAACCAGGTTAGATAATGTTGTTTATCGAATGGGTTTTGCAGCTAGTAGAGCGGAAGCAAGACAGTTTGTAAACCATGGTCATATTATGGTCAATGGCAAAAGAGTTAATGTAGCTTCTTATGAAGTTAAACCTGGTGATGAGGTAGTTGTTAGGGAAAAAAGTCGAGATATTCCAAGAGTACAAGAGCTAAAAGAGCTTGCTGAAGGTTATCGTGTGCCTGAATGGTTAGAGGCAGATCATGAAAACTTTACTGGTCGAGTAGTAAGGTATCCAGAACGAGAAGAAATAGACGTACCTGTGGAAGAGCATCTAATTGTTGAGCTTTATTCCCGTTAATAAACCCTCAACTGGATAGTTGTAGTTTCAAACAAAGGAGGGTTAACTTTGATTGAAATAGAAAAACCTCAGATCGAATGTCATGAGATGAATGAAGAGAGCACTTACGGAAAATTTGTGATAGAACCCTTAGAAAGAGGTTATGGCACAACACTAGGGAATTCATTGAGACGGATTTTATTATCCTCCCTACCTGGAGCTGCCGTTACTTCTGTTAAAATAGATGGTGTTCTACATGAATTTTCTTCAATCCCAGGAGTTGTGGAAGATACTACGGAAATTGTGTTAAATTTGAAAAGACTGGCATTGAAAATTCACTCTGATGAAAATCAGGTGTTAACCTTAGAAAAAGAGGGTAAAGGTCCTGTGACTGCAGGTGATATTCAAGCCGGTTCCGATGTAGATGTAATTAATCCTGAACTTCATATAGCCACACTTTCTGAAGACACTAGACTTTATATGGAAATAACAGCTAAAAATGGAAGAGGATATGTGAGAGCAGAGAGAAACAAAGAACCAGAACAGCCTATTGGGTTGATTCCGGTGGATTCTGTGTTCACACCTGTAACTAAAGCCAACTTCTATGTAGATGATACAAGAGTGGGTCAAGTAACAGACTATGACCGTCTAACCTTAGAAGTTTGGACTGATGGAAGTTTAAAACCTGATGAAGCTGTTAGTATGTCAGCCAAGATAATGCAGGAACACTTAGACTTGTTTATTAATCTGACAGAAAAAGCTACTGATATGGAAGTTATGGTTGAAAAAGAAGAGGACAACAAAGAGAAAATCATGGAACTCAGTATAGACGAACTCGATTTATCTGTCAGGTCATATAACTGTCTAAAACGAGCGGGCATCAATACTATAGGAGAACTGACACAAAAAACGCCCGAAGATATGATGAAAGTAAGGAATCTGGGTAAAAAATCACTAGAAGAAGTTAAGAATAAATTGACGGAGCTAGGCCTGTCATTGAAGGACTCTAAAGAGTAAAGGAGGGGAGAAGATGTCTTACAAAAAGCTAAAAAGAAATAAAGACCAGAGAAAAGCCCTCTTAAAAAACCTGACAACTGCTTTTCTGAGGGACGAAAAAATCGAAACTACTGAAGCAAAAGCTAAAGAAGTCAGCAGGCTAGCAGAAAAAATGATTACACTTGCTAAGAAGAATACCCTGGCGTCTCGTAGGCAAGCACTCTCATATCTAACTGATGAAGATGTGGTAACAAAGTTATTTGAAAATATTGGTCCTAAGTTCCAAGAACGCCAGGGAGGCTATACGAGAGTTTTAAAAAAAGGGCCGCGCCAGGGTGATGGTGCTCCCATGGCTATACTGGAACTCGTTGAATAATACTGTTGGTATAACAATTGGGGACAAGAAGTGGTAGGCCCTTAGGTGGGCCATCTTCCTGTCCTTTTTTATGTGTTCCTCCAAAGGGGAGGGGATTAAATGGAGAAAAAGGAAAAGGCCAAGCAACTTATAGAATTACAAAATGTCAAATTTAGTTATAGCCAGGATGATGATCCAGGCCAAGAAGCTTTAAAAGATATATCTCTAGGCATTTCTAGAGGAGAGTTTTTGGCTGTGATTGGAAAAAACGGTTCGGGTAAATCAACCCTGGCTAAACTATTGAATGGTTTGCTATTACCATCACAGGGACGCGTGTTGGTTGATAATTTGGATACAAGCATATCAGACCAAATTTGGCATATTAGACAAAAAGCCGGTATGGTCTTCCAAAACCCCGATAATCAAATAGTAGCTACAACAGTTGAAGAAGATGTTGCCTTCGGCTTAGAAAACTTAGGTGTCTCACCAGATTTGATGAAGGCTCGAATTGCAGAAGCACTCAAAATAGTAGGCATGGAGCAGTATCGTGATTATCCCCCACACTTATTGAGCGGTGGTCAGAAGCAAAGAGTAGCCATATCAGGAATCATTGCCATGCGTCCAGAAGTTCTAATTTTAGATGAACCTACAGCAATGCTAGATCCTAGAGGAAGAAATGAAGTAGTAAAGACAGTTTTAAAATTAAATCAGGAAGAAAAAATTACTGTTGTTTATGTAACTCACTTTATGGAAGAAGTTGTAAAAGCAGATAGAGTGATTATTATGGATGAAGGGCAAATTAAGTACACAGGTACTCCTGAAGAGATTTTCAGTTTAGTCGATGAATTAAAAGAAACAGGACTTGAAGCCCCACAAATTGTAGAACTTTGCCATGAACTGCGCAAAGAAGGGGTAGAAATCCCTAATAACGTTTTGACAGTGGAATCGCTGGTGAGGATGCTATGTTGATAAAAACTGACAATTTAAGCTATGTTTATTCGCCAGGAACACCCATGGAACAAAAAGCCCTTCATGATATAAATTTGACCATTGAAAAAGGTGAATTTACTGGAATAATTGGTCACACAGGTAGTGGGAAGTCTACCTTAATCCAGCATTTTAATGCTCTACTTTATCCAACTGCAGGTCGTGTTCTTATTGATGGTATAGATACCGCACAAAACAAAAATAAATTGAAAGATATCAGACAAAAAGTTGGCCTAGTTTTTCAATATCCTGAACATCAATTATTTGAAGAAACAGTTGCAGAAGACATAGCTTTTGGTCCCAAAAATCTAAATCTATCAGAACAAGAAGTAGAAGAGCGAATTAAAAGTGCAATGGAGACTGTTGCTTTACCTTATGAAGAATTTAAGGACCGCTCTCCCTTTGAACTCAGCGGAGGACAAATGCGCAGGGTAGCTATTGCTGGCGTATTAGCCATGAGACCAGAAGTATTGATTATGGATGAACCAACGGCAGGCCTTGACCCTCAAGGACGCAGAGCGATACTTGACCAAATTAGGTCTTTTCATAAAGAACTAGGTCTAACAATCATTTTAGTTACCCATAGTATGGAAGATGTAGCACGCCTGGCTGAACGATTAATCGTAATGCATCAAGGTAAGATCCATCTTGATAATTCACCAGGTGAAATATTCATGAAGGCAGATACTTTAGAAAGTTTGGGACTAGGAGTGCCTGAAGTTACTAGTTTAATGCAAACGTTACAAAAACAAGGTTACAAAGTTCCGGCAGACGTATTTACTCTAGAAAGGGCTAAACAGGAACTGCTGCCTTTGCTGCAAAGAAAGTGGGATGATGGCGATGTTTAAAGGAGTAACTATTGGCCAATATCTTCCAGGAGAGTCCTTGTTACACAAATTGGATCCCAGGGTCAAAATAATCCTGATCATCTTTTTTATTGCTGGTTTATTTTTAGTAAATACCTTTGTGGGATATGGTGTAATGGGTGCATTCGTGCTGACAACAATTTTTGGTAATGGTTTGCCCATTAAGCTGATTTTGAAAGGACTTAGACCAATATTTTTCATCATTACATTTACCTTTATTCTGCACTCTTTAATGACTACGGGCGGGGATGTTTTATTTAGTATAGCTTTTCTAACAGTCGAAAGTGAAGGTGTTTATACTGGAGCTTTTATGGCTGTGAGACTAGTACTTTTAGTTTTAACCACGTCGCTACTGACATTAACTACATCTCCAATAGCTTTGACAGATGCCATTGAGCACCTATTATCACCATTTAAAAAAATCGGGGTACCGGCTCATGAACTCGCCATGATGATGACTATTGCATTGAGATTTATCCCCACTTTGATGGAAGAAACAGATAAAATAATGAAAGCACAAAAAGCTCGGGGCGCTGATTTTGAATCGGGTAGTCTATGGGATAGGGCCAAAAATCTAGTCCCATTACTAGTTCCTTTATTTATTAGTGCTTTTAAAAGGGCGGATGAACTGGCACTAGCCATGGAATCACGTTGTTACCGTGGAGGAGAAGGTAGAACCAGGTTTAAGCAATTACAGACGCAAATTAGAGATTATTTCGCCATAATTATCCTGGTAACTTTAATGGCCTTTATTCTGTATTCAGGAATTTGATGGGGTGATTCAGTGGACAACATTAAGCTTACAATTGCCTATGATGGGTCAAATTATCATGGATATCAATTACAAGAAAATGCAGTTACTGTTCAAGAAAAGCTAGAAAAGGCCTTAAATACAGTTTATTATCCATATAAAATAACCCCTTACAGTGCTTCGAGAACTGATTCGGGAGTACATGCAAAAGGACAGGTAGCCAATTTCTTCGCTCCTAAACAGATCCCAATTCACAAAATTCCTTTAGCTTTAAATACTAACTTACCCAATGACATTGCTATTATTAATGCTGAGGTAGTGGGTTCTAATTTTCGAGCTCGTAGAGATGCTATCAAAAAAGAATATCGTTATTATGTTTACCATGCACCTTATATGGACCCTTTTTGGAGAAATTATGCTTTACATTATCGGGAACAAAATTTGGATTACACAAAACTTCAACAGGCGGCAAATGACTTTATAGGGAAGCATGATTTTTCCCCCTTTAGAGCTATTCAAGGATCAAACCCATCGATTGACCCTGTGAAAGAAATTTATGAATTTGATATCGATGTAAATGCCGGGGAAGATGGTAATTTGATAATTTTTAAAGTAATCGGAAATGCCTTTTTATATAAAATGGTGAGAATACTAGTAGGTACTTTACTACAAATTGGTAATGGAAAACTAGAGATCAATGCAGTCAAAAAGGCACTCCAGACGGGAGACCGTTTGTTTGTAGGGCCAACTGCCAGTCCTCAGGGACTGGTATTACAGCAAATTTGGTATCCTTGACATTGTAAGCTGGTTTGTAATAAAATACATGCATGGATTTATGTGTATAAGCCCCGGAAATACATGATTTAAGGATTTGAGATTTTTATATGAGGAGGGAAAAAGACAATGCGTACCACATATATGGCTAAACCTCACGAAGTCGAAAGAAAATGGTATACTATAGACGCTACTAACAAGCCTTTGGGGAGACTAGCCAGTGAAATAGCTGAAATTTTACGCGGTAAGCACAAACCGACCTTTACTCCCCACGTAGATACAGGGGATTACGTGATTGTATTGAATGCTGAAAAGGTACTGTTAACTGGTAAAAAACGAACTCAAAAGCATCATTACCGTCACTCTGGTTATCCAGGGGGACTGAAAGCGATAAATTATGAAACCCTGTTAAACACCAAACCCGAAAAAGCTATTGAGCTTGCTGTAAAAGGTATGCTTCCTAAGAATCGATTAGGAAGAAAAATGATTAAGAAATTAAAAGTTTACGCAGGGGATGAACATCCTCATCAGGCACAGCAGCCTGAACCTTGGGAAGGGTAAATTAAACTTACTTTAAAAATAACGAGCTTGTTCTATTTAAGAAAAAGCTTACAGAAGGGAGGCTAATGGCAGTGGCTAAAGTACAATACTTTGGTACCGGGAGACGAAAAACTTCCGTGGCAAGAGTGAGATTAGTGCCTGGGAACGGGAAAATTGTAGTTAACAATAAAGCGATGGACGATTATTTTGGACTGGAAACTCTAAAAGCAATAATTAAGCAGCCTCTTCAGACCGTAGAAATGGAAGATAAATTTGATGTACTTGTCAATGTTCGCGGTGGTGGACATTCAGGCCAAGCTGAAGCTATCAGACATGGAATTGCAAGGGCATTAGTTAAAGCTGACGGAGAATTACGTCCGGTACTGAAAAAAGAAGGCTATCTAACAAGAGATCCTCGAATGAAGGAGAGGAAGAAATACGGACTTAGAAAAGCCCGTAGAGCGCCTCAATTCTCCAAGAGGTAACTCCTTGCCATATATTTATGTCATATATATAATAATAAAACCTCCAAATTCTTTGGAGGTTTTATTTATTGATTCAGTTTTCTTTATTGGATATCTATCCTTAATATAGTATTAGTCCTAAAACTCCCGAAACTAGGATCATTAATATTGGATGGGGTTGTTTAACTATCATGATAATTAAAACAAGAACTGCTATAAATAAACCTTTCAGATCTACCACAGCCGATTGCGCAATTACGATTCCGGCAGATAGAATAAGACCTATTACTGCTGGTCTGACTCCTGCAAAAAAATTTTTTATCTGCACTTTGTGATAGTATTTTTGTAAGAATTTAGCCGATATAAGTATTAAAATAATCGAAGGGGTGATAACACCCAATGTAGAAACAACAGCTCCCCAAAAACCAGCTACTTGAAAACCTACAAAGGTAGCCGAATTAATTGCAATAGGTCCTGGAGTCATTTCAGCAATGGCGATAACATCCAGAAATACAGTTTCCGAAAGCCACCCTTTAGTATTAATGATCTCTTCCCTAATCAGGGGAATCATCACATAGCCTCCACCAAAGCTGAATAATCCAATTTTAACAAAAGTTATAAAAAGATCTAAGAGAAGCATTAACTCTCTCCTTTACGATATACTAGTACCCCTATCAATCCAAATGATAAAATTAATATAATTGGATGCACTCCAAGTAAAGCTAAACCAAGGGCTAAAATAAAGATGGGAATAGCAACTTTATTTTTTGCTAACAGTGGTTTCCCAATTTTATATACAGCTGCAATTATTAATCCTACAACACCTGGCCGAATTCCTTGAAAAACCCTTTCGACTACATGATGGTCTTGCCATCTAAACAAAAAACTTACTATTGTTAAGATGATCAAAAAAGAAGGTAATATTACTCCTAGAAGTGAAGAAATAGCACCTTTATATCCTCTGATATTATAACCGATATAGATTGCTGTATTAACAGCCAGAGCTCCAGGTATAGACTGAGTAATCGCTATAGTGTTTAAAAATTCTTGTTCATCAAGCCATGAATTTTTTTCAACAATTTCTCTTTTGATTAAAGGGAGCATAGCATAACCTCCACCAAAGGTGAAAGCACCCAAACGAAAAAAAACTAAAAATAATTTTAAATATATGTTATTAACAGAGAAAGGTATCATATAGATTAACACCACTCTTCAGATCTACGTTAAATTGAATCATTGCATTTAAAAATTGAGTCATTGCATCTAACTGATACAAGTTATTAAAAAACAAATATTTACCTTATCAGTATAAGATAAAAACAACTAATTCACAAGTAAACAGTAATATCAATAAACAGTGATATCTCCTCCGGCTGTACATATATATAAGCTAGGGGGACTAAGATTTGATTCTTATAATGGATAAGAATAAACTTGTCAAATATGTGAAATATTCAGCTATAATTTGTTTGTTAATATTAACGGCGATAATTGGATTTAAATTTCTGAACTCCAGAACAGAAGTTCAACATGGTAAGGAAATTAATATATCTACTGATGACTATACCGAACCCTTTGAAACTATCGAAAATGTAGAATTACCTTTACAGGGATTAGTGATTGGAGTGGATCCCGGCCATGGAAGCTATGATCCGGGTTTTTTTACTGAGGGAGTGAGAGAAAGTGATATTGTCCTGGATATTTCATTAAAATTAAGAAGGCTCTTAGAACAAGGCGGAGCAGAAGTTGTTATGACTAGGGAAACTGATGAATTAATGGTGGAAAATGATAATGGAACCCAAAGAGAAGAACTTAGAAAAAGGTCTAAATTATTTTTAAACCAGGATGTAGATTTATATGTAAGTATTCATGGTAATACTGTAGCTAGTCCTATTTGGAGGGGAGCGCAAACTTTTTTCTATCCAGAAGAAACAGAAGAAGCAGAAGAAAACGATAATAAATGTAAAAATTTTAATTTGGCTATTTGCATTCAAGATGAACTGCAGCGTGTATTAGCCAATACAGACAGACCTGTACGAATAGGTAACTATTACATTTTGCGAGAATTATCAAAACCGGGAGTCTTGGTAGAAGTTGGATTCTTATCTAACCCCCACGAGAGGAAATTACTCCAGGATGAAGAATACCAGGAGTTGATTGCCTGGTCCATATATCTCGGTATTATTAAATATCATCATACAGATATGTAAGGGCTGTACCCAACAACTAGGGTACAGCCCAATTTTTAAGTAATATTTTGTTACTCACAATTTTTATCACATCTTAAAAATCTTTTAATATATCCTCAAGAGTTGGTATTCCCATTTCCTGAAGTTCATATCTAATTCTGACAGCTGGTCTTTCTATATTTGCAACCCTGCGAAGATCAATAGGAGTTCCTAAGATTACAGTATCACATTCAGTTTTATTGATAGTATCCTCAAGTTCTTTCATTTGTTCGCGTCCGTAACCCATAGCAGGTAATAAATTACCTAGGTGAGTATAGGTTTCAAATGTCTCTTTTATACTACCAACAGCGAAAGGTCGTGGATCAACAATTTCTTTAGCTCCGAATTTTTGAGCAGCTAGGGTACCGGCTCCGTAAGTCATTTCTCCGTGGGTCAAAGTAGGTCCATCTTCAACGACAAGTACTCGCTTATCTTTAATTTGATCAATATCACTAGGGAATACAGGGGATACTCCTTCAACTACTGTGGCATTGGGTGCTAATTTTTCAATATTATGTCTTACTTCCTGTACTCCTTCATTGGAGGCAGAATCTATTTTGTTAACAATAGCTACATCAGCCATCCTTAGATTTGATTCTCCGGGATAATATTTTAGTTCATGCCCGGGTCTATGAGGATCTACCAATACCATGTGTAAATCTGGCTTGTAAAATGGTATATCGTTATTTCCACCATCCCAAATGATTACGTCAGCTTCTTTTTCAGCTTCTTTTAATATTTTTTCGTAATCAACGCCTGCATAAACAATTATTCCACGATCGATGTGAGGTTCATATTCTTCTCTCTCTTCTATAGTGCATTCGTGTTTGTCTAGATCATCATAATCAGCAAAGCGCTGGCAAGTTTGCTTGGCCAGGTCTCCATAGGGCATTGGATGTCTGATTACCACCACTTGTTTACCTTTTTCTCTCAATAGATCACAGACTCTGCGAGTAGTTTGACTTTTGCCAATTCCAGTTCTGACAGCACAAATAGAAATTACGGGTTTTTCCGATTCTAGCATTGTAGTATTAGGTCCCATTAATTTGAAATCGGCACCCGCTGAATTAACCTCTGAAGCTTTGTTCATTACGTATTCATGAGGTACATCACTATAGGAGAATACTACCTCATCAATATTGTGCTTAGATATTAGATTGGTTAGTTCTTCTTCGGCATAGATATCAATTCCATTTGGATATTTGTCTCCTGCTAATTCAGGGGGATATTTTCTGCCTTCTATATTTGGAATTTGAGTTGCTGTCATGGCTACTACTTCGTAATCATCATTGTCGCGAAAATACACATTGTAATTGTGGAAATCTCGTCCAGCTGCTCCCATGATCAAAACTTTTTTAGTCAAAACACATCCTCCTTTTTTTTTAGGATTCCATAGTGTTAATAAAAATACTCCTATACTTATATTATATCTTAGAAAAAAATTTCCTGCTAAATAACCAATAAAAGTTAAAAAATTCTCAAAATAATTAATAATTAAAAATAAGAACTATTTCATCTAATGACAATAGTTTACTGATATCCCCAACAGGAATTAGTGTCTTCGATATAGAACTAATTAAATCGGAGTTCTATAGCAAAGTGCAAATTTTTTCACTATGATTTTTGATTTGTATATTTCAAATTTTTGAATCATCATTAAATTAATATTTTAAAACAGTGATTTAAAAAACAAATTAAGGAGCATTCCTGTAATGAATTAAAATGAAGATTGATAAAAAAAGTACCTCCTGCTAATATACGAGGTGTCGCTACACCTAGAAATGACGACCCTTAATTTAAGCAGAGGAGGTACTTACCATGAAGTATACCCAAAATGAGAGAATTAATCAAGTAAAAGAGTCAAGTTTGATTATCGGAGTAGACATTGCAAAAGCAGAACACGTAGCAAGAGCTCAGGATTTTCGGGGTGTGGAGTTTTCGAAACCAATCACCTTTGAAAACACCAGGAAAGGTTTTAAGAAGTTTTTAAGTTGGCTAGAGGTAATCAAACAAGAACAAGCAAAAGAAGAAGTCTTAGTAGGTATGGAACCTACTGGCCAATACTGGCTGACTCTAGCTCAATTTTTAAAGCAAACAGGTATCCAAACTATTTTAGTAAATCCAAATCACGTAAAAAAGAGCAAAGAACTAGACGACAACTCACCAACTAAAAATGATATTAAAGATGCAAAAGTGATAGCACAGTTAGTAAAAGATGGCCGTTACTCAGTACCCAATATCCCTACAGGAATATATGCAGAACTACGGAATGGGATGAATTTGCGAGATCGGCTAACAGATGACTTAAGGCGTGTAAAAGGTAGGATAGACAATTGGTTAGATCGTTACTTCCCAGAATTCAGCACAGTGTTTAAGAACTGGGATGGAAAAGCAGCACTATTAACCCTAAAAAATTTCCCTTTACCAAAAGAAATATTAGGTCATAGTGAAGAAGAGATAGTAAGTTGCTGGAAACGAGAAGTGAATCGAGCAGTAGGTAAAAAAAGAGCAAGAAAGCTGAAAGAAGCAGCCAAGAATAGTACTGGTATAACAGAAGGCGAAATAATGGCAAGACAAGAATTGAAAACCCTATTGTCGCAGTATGACGCTTTAATAGAAGAGTTAGAACAAGTACTTGTTCAGATAGAAAATATTTTAAAAGAAATTCCAGGAGCAGAAGAAATGATGAGTATTCCTGGAGTAGGGATGGTAACAGTGGCAGGATTTTTGGCTGAAGTGGGTGATCTTTCTAATTATCAACATCCAAATCAAATTAAGAAGCTGGCAGGCTTAAATCTAAAAGAGAACAGTTCAGGTAAGCACAAAGGTGAAACCAAGATAACCAAACGAGGTCGACCTCGTTTGAGAGGACTCTTATATCGCTGCGTGATTCCATTAGTAGCCAAGAATCCTGAATTTAAGTTATTACACGATTATTATACCACAAGGCCAGAAAATCCCTTAAAAAAGAAACAATCGCTTGTAGCATTAGCGTGTAGATTGATCAGAGTTTTGTTTGCCCTAGGTACCAAAAAGACACCTTATAATGGCAGGATGATGTTAAAGAACAGTTCATTAAATTTATTGCAGGATGCTGCATAAGCAGCCAAATTGGAGTCTTAAGAATTTATACTACATCCACAAAAGGAGCACGGAGAAGCCAGTCATAATAATCCATTCGGGCATTGACCCTGCTAAGGAGCAAAACTGGCCTCCACCCTTGGCTAGGTAGAACGAAGGAATTTATAAGGGCCATAATGGACCCAGTGAGATATGGGAGGTAAAACCACCAAGGAACAAGTGGAGATCCATTAAATGTGCCACCATATTTTGCCAGGAACAACCCTTATTTAAAGGCACTCCTGTTTTACAAAAATTTCATTATATGAAATTTTCTTCCTAGTCCTTAAAATGGATGGTAGTGAAATCTTGAGAATGAGTGAGTATATTGAAGAAATAATTAATTTATAGAGGGAGGATGATCTACCAATGAATACATCAATAATTGGAGTTCCTATGGATTTAGGAGCCAACCGTAGAGGAGTAGATATGGGTCCAAGTGCAATCAGGTATGCTGATTTAAGAGCAAAACTAGAGGAAATTGGAATTGATGCCAAAGATAAAGGTAATATTTCTGTTCCTCTGCCTGAAATAGACAGCATGGAAGCAGAGGAAATTAAGTATCCCAAACAAATTGAAGCTGTTACAAATTCCCTAGCACTGCAAGTTTCAAAAGAAGCAAGCCAAAATAGAATTCCTATTATACTTGGCGGTGATCATAGTATAGCAATTGGTAGTATTGCAGGTATGAAACAAGCCGTTGGAGAGCTGGGTGTATTATGGTTTGATGCTCATGCTGATTTAAATACATTTGAAACAAGTCCTTCAGGGAATATTCATGGCATGCCCTTAGCCTTTTCTTTAGGTTATGGAAACAGCAACTTGGTTAACTGTCTGGAAAAAGGTCAGAAAATAAAACCTGAAAATACAGTATTAATTGGGACTAGATCTATAGATGAACCGGAAAAAGAACTAATTGAAAAATCTGGTGTGACTGTATTTACCATGTACGATTTGGATAAAATGGGAATGAACCGTGTAATGGAGGAAGCATTGTCAATTGTCACTTCCAATACTGATGGAGTTCACGTGAGTTTAGACATGGATGCACTTGACCCGGTAGAAGCGCCAGGAGTAGGTACCCCTGTCCGAGGTGGAATTAATTACCGGGAGGTGCATTTAGCCATGGAGCTGATAGCAGAGGCACAATGTATAAACTCCATGGAAGTAGTAGAAGTTAATCCTATTTTAGACAGTGTCAACCGGACCGGTGATTTGGCTGTAGAGTTAGTAGCTTCGGCTTTAGGTGAACGTGTATTATAAAGTTGTGTTTATTAACTAATTTTGTAGGAGGGAATTATATGTTAAAGTGGGCAATTTTTTCTCCTCACCCTCCCCTATTAATTCCTGAAATAGGTAAACAAATGCTAAGTCAAGTCGAAAAGACTAAAAATAGTTTAGAACAAGTTTTTGCTAAGGTTCATAATGTAGATACTATTATTGTAATAACCCCCCACGGTTTTGCAAGTGAAAATGCCATAACATGCTATCAGACCGATATGTTGAACGGGGCTTTAACAGATTTCAGTGGGGGGTGCCCTGTCATTGAGTTGACTGTAGATCAAGACTTAAATGAAATGATTAACCAAACTGCTGATAACCAAAATATAGACGTAAATTGGATCACTAAAAATAGCTTAAAATTCAGTGAAGAACTACTAGATCATGGTAGCTATGTACCTTTGTATTACGCTCTTAAAAACTTGACTTCAACCCCAAGAATAGTAGTTATAAATCCTGGATTTGTAACCATTGATGCACTGTGGCAGTTTGGTGAAGCTTTACAGTCCCAATTGGCAGATACTAAAAAAGATATCGGTTTAATTATCAGCGGGGATCTTTCCCATCGATTAACTCAGGGAGCTCCTGCTGGCTACCATCCAGAAGCGTATAAATTCGATCAGGAAATAAAAGATATAATCGAGCAAGGCCCATTATCACGATTGAAAAAGCTTTCTTCACAACTGCTTAGTACAGCAGGAGAATGTGGCTATCGTCCTTTGATCTTGGGTAGCGGGATGTTAGATAATCTAAATTTAAGCGACAAACAAGTTTTATCTTATGAAGGCCCCTTTGGGGTAGGATATTTGGTTGCTAGATTATTTTAAAACGAGGAGGTATGAAGCCAGTGAGTTCCAATAAAGAAAGCCAATTGGCCCTTTATCTTGCCAGGGAAGGGTTAAAACATTATCTAAGGTATGAAAAATATTTGGAACCTCCAGAGGAGATGCCTCCCCTCTTTTATACAAAAAGAGGCACTTTCGTGTCACTAAAAGAAAAAGATGATAATCTCAGGGGATGTATTGGTACTTTAGAAGCTACACAAAACAACTTAGCCCAGGAGATAATTCAAAATGCTGTAAGTGCCGGTGTAAGGGATCCTAGATTTCCCCCTGTAAAATTAACAGAATTGGATGATATAAAGGTTTCCGTTGACATAATCTCTCCCTTGGAAAAAGTTTCAGGGTTAGATCAGCTAGATCCTAGTAAATATGGTTTGGTTGTTGAAAAAGGTTATCGAAGGGGTGTGCTATTACCGGATCTTGAGGGAATAAATACTCCTAAAGAACAATTAGCCATCTCAGCCCAAAAAGCTGGACTATCACCAAGTGATTCAAATTTAACACTTTACAGGTTTGAGGTGACTAGATTTCATGAAACTGCCTCATAATCTGTTTCGAGATAAAAAGGGTGAATTTGTAAATTGTCATCTTTGTTTTCGTCGGTGCTTGTTAAAAGAAGGTGAGTTAGGATTTTGTGGCAATCGCAAAGCTGTAAAAAACCTTCAGGGGGAGCTACAGCCTGTCTTTAGAACAGTTAAGCGTATTGAAGCTCTAAATATAGATCCGATCGAAAAGAAACCCTTATATCATTTCTATCCTGGAAAAAATGTAATTTCCCTTGGATTAAGAGGATGCAATATGAAATGCTTTTATTGTCAAAATTACCAGTTGTCTCAGGATAAAAACTTTGATTTTAAAGAGGTCGGAGAGATTAAAAAAGACTTGGAGATTGAGAAAGAGGAAAATCCTCCCCTAGTAGAACAGACAAAATCCCTGTTAAAAGAATCCGGAGAAAAACAGAGCAGTGGTGCCATTGGAGTAGCATTTACTTATTCCGAACCAATAACTTGGTTCGAATTTCTTTATCCTGTTGCTAAAAACACAAAAAAAGAAGGATTTGTAAATGTATTAGTAAGTAATGGTATGGTGACAGAAGAAGTGAGATCAGAACTGTCCCCTCTCCTTGATGGTGCTAATATTGATGTTAAATCATTTTCTGAAGAAAATTATCGCCATTTAGGAGGTTCTTTAACAGCTGTAAAATCAACTGTAGAAGACCTACATGCTAGTGGTATTCACGTCGAATTGACATATTTAATTGTACCCGAATTTAATGACAAAGACCAAGAAATAAAAAGTTTTTTAAAGTGGGTTTCTGAAGTTAGCCCTGATATTCCGGTACACTTTAGTAGATATTTTCCTAGTTATCAAGCTCAAGCATCTCCTACTCCCGTAGAAAAAATGATTGAAGTTTACAATATAGCTAAGCAATATATAAATTATGTGTATTTAGGAAACTTGGGTCAGGAAAAGTATCAATCTACTTATTGTCCTGAATGTGAAGGGGTTGTAATCCGGCGAAGCGTTTTTGCTGTTTCTAATAAACTGAAAGGCGACGAATGTCCTTATTGTCAGTATAAAATTGCTGGATGTTTTATTTACTATTAACTCTAGATATTTAAAAGGTTTTTTAAGGAATATGTCGAATACTTTGTGAGTAATTATGTAAAACAGATAGATTTAGGATAAAAATCTTGTATTTTAGAATCAAAGCGTAATCAAGTAGAATGTGCATATCACCGGAAAGAATGGAGTGGCTATCTCATGTGGGAGGGGCTTACAAATTTATTTGCTCAAATTACCTTTATAGATATTTTTGATATTTCCCTAGTTGCTTTCTTATTTTATAGATTAACTCTATTAATCAGAGGAACTAGGGCTATTCAACTGTTAAAAGGTCTATTTGTATTATTAATAGCTATGGTTCTCAGTGATCGAATGCAACTTACTACCATCAATTTTTTATTAGAACAAGCCATGACAGTAGGTATTGTTGCCATACCTATCGTATTTCAGCCTGAATTGAGAAGAGCTTTAGAACAATTAGGACGAGGAAAGTTCTTTGGAGACGGTTTGTTTTCAGGAGATGAAGACAGAACTCAGGCTATCAAAGAACTTAAAAAAGCTGCTAAAGTATTACAGACCCGAAAAATTGGAGCTTTAATAGTGATTGAAAGAAAAACAGGACTTTCAGATATTACAGAAACAGGTATACAAATAAATGGCAAAATCAGTGCAGAGCTTATAATCAATGTCTTTATGCCATTAAGTCCTTTGCACGATGGTGCCCTGGTGCTTAGAGAAAATCATGTAAAAGCCGCTGGTTGTTATTTGCCTTTAACAGAAAAACCAGACTTAAGTAAAGAGTTAGGAACCCGACATAGAGCAGCTATAGGTATCACAGAGAATTCTGATGCCATTAGTTTGATCATAAGTGAAGAAACGGGCGCTATTTCCCTGGCGGAAGGTGGAAAATTAACGCGTTATTTAGATGAAGACGAACTGGAAAGTTTATTGATCAAGTTGTGGGGAGGTCATGAACACCAATCTAAGAGCTTTTGGCAATGGAGGTTAGGAAATTGAAACAATTATTTTCACAGAACGGGCTTTTGAAGTTATTATCAATTGCTCTAGCTTTATTGTTATGGATGTTTGTAAGCACCGATGCCGATGATATGGCCACCAGGGAAATTAGTAGAAGATATGATGGTATCCAGCCTTCAGTTCGCAATCAGGATCCTGATTTGATCTTAGTAGGTGATCCCCAGACAGTATCAGCGTCATTGAGAGGTACTCGCACCATGTTGAACCGAGTTGAAAAAGATGAACTGGTGTTTTATGTTGATTTGGAGGGTTTGGAAGCGGGTACGCACCGAGTCCCGGTATCTTCCAGTGTGCCTCAATTTGATGTAACTGATATTCAACCATCGGAAGTTGAAATTACTCTTGATGAACGAATAGAGGAAACCTTTGCAGTCGACCATGATGTCATTGGAACACCTGATGAAGGGTTGCAAGCACTGGAGCCTGAAATTAATCCTTCAACTGTAACTATTTCTGGAGCCAAAACATATATTGAACAGGTTGAAAGGGTTGTGGCACGAGTTGATATTACAGGAACTGTAGACTACTTGGAAAAGGGCATTGTAGTTGATATTTATGATGAAAACGGTGAAATCATGGAAGAACTAGAAGTTAGTCCAGGTATGGTGGAAGTTAAAATCCCCATGAACTATCCTGAAAAAGAAGTCCCTGTAGAAGTCGATATTGAGGATAATTTACCGGAATTCTATTTGGAATCAGTGGAAATTTCTCCAGAACAAGTTGAAGTTGGTGGATGGGAAAGTGTTATTAATGAACTTGAATATATTAAAACAGAGACGATTGGTTTAGATCGTTTCCTAGAGGAAGAAACAGTGGTAGCTTCACTGGAACGTCCCGAAGGTATAAAGGAAATTTCAGATCAAAATGTGATAGTAGAGGGACAAATTTCACAAACACAAGAGGAAAGCTTTGAAATCCCTGTTGATTTACCAGAGGAATTAGCGAATGAACTAGCAAATAGCCAATGGGAAATTGAGCCCGAAATTATTACAGTTTCTGTGGCTGGTGAACCAGAAGATATGACCGCTCTAGATAAAAATGATATTGAAGTCTATTTAACAATGGACGATGTGCCAGAAGAGGATCTAGAGACAGTTGAGGAATCAGAGGCAGTTGAGGAACTAGTAGAAGAATTGGATGTAGAAGTGCAGTTACAAAACGATAATTTAAGACTAGTAAAAGTAGATCCGTTAAAAGTCAACCTAATTAAGGGTGAAGAATAAAATATAATGACAAATATTTTTTGGTACAAAAAATCTATGGGTTTTAACTGATTTTTAACTTGTGAGAACTGATTTACTACGAAAGGGAGTGAAACTGATGCCAAAATTGTTTGGTACAGATGGAGTAAGAGGAGTAGCTAATGAAGACTTAACCCCAGAGCTTTGCTTAAAAATTGGTAGAGCAGCAGGGGAATATTTAAAATCATACGGAGACACTGTCTTGGTTGGAAGAGACACTAGATTATCAGGCACTATGTTGGAAGCTGCCCTTTCAGCAGGTTTAGCTTCAGTAGGTTTAAAAGTAGAGCGCCTTGGGATAGTTACAACTCCTGCAGTTGCATTTTTAGCTAGTAGAGAAGATGTAGCCGGAGGTGCTATGATTTCGGCTTCTCATAACCCTGTTCCTGATAACGGAGTTAAGTTTTTTGATAATAAGGGATATAAGCTCGCTGAAAGTCACGAAGAGCAGATTGAAAATTATTTAGAAAAGGAATTATCACGACCTACAGGTACTGATATAGGAAAAGTTTTACCCGAAAACAACAAACTAATTGAAAATTATATCCAAGAATTAATTGACAAATATCCACTGGATTTGAGTAATTATAAAATTGTCCTGGATTGTGCTTACGGAGCCACTTATCAGATAGCACCACGTCTATTTAAAAAACTTGGTGCCGAGATAATACCTTTACATGCAGAAAATAGAGGAGAAAAAATCAATGTGGAATGTGGCTCTACTAATCCAGAACTGACTTCTCGAACAGTAGTGGAAGAAGGAGCAGATTTAGGGTTCTCCTTCGATGGTGACGGTGATAGAATTATTGCCCTAGATGAAGAGGGGAACCAGGTCAATGGTGACAAAATCATGGCTATTCTTGCCAAAGATATGAAAAGTCGTGGAGAATTAAAGAATGATAAATTAATTGCCACTGTTATGAGTAATCTTGGCTTAAAATTAGCTTTAAAAGAATTAGGTATAGCATTGGAAGAGACCAAGGTTGGTGACCGCAATGTCCTTAACCGAATGAGGGAGCAGGACTGTGTTTTAGGTGGAGAACAATCAGGACATATAATTAATCTCCAAGATAACACAACCGGTGATGGTGTCTTGACTGGCCTGAAATTGATGAAGGTCTTAATTGACACTGGTCAATCTTTAAAGCAATTGGCTTCAATAATGGAAGAACTTCCTCAATTACTAGTAAATGTAAAAGTTTCAAACAAGGATTCTGCTATTAATTCACAGAAAGTTCAAGAAGAAAAATCTAAAGTGGAAAAGCAACTAGGCAGTAAAGGCCGAGTACTAATTCGTCCTTCAGGAACAGAACCAGTGATTAGAGTCATGGTTGAAGGTGAAAACAGAGAGACTTTACATGAGGTGGCTAATCACTTAACTCAGGTGATTAAAAAAGCAGCTGAATAGAGGAAATAGTAACGAGTCTGTTAAGTTGTTATGAAAAATAAGCTCATTTGCTCGCAAGATTTCAAAAGATTTGGCAGTCAAGCGGCATTATTACTATGTAAAAGCCAAAAAGTCCTATTACGATTAGAGTAATTAATCCCAGCAACTTGAGCAGGAGTAGACTGATTCAAAACATTGCTTGTCCTAACAAAGTTAAAAGCAAACACAAATACCGCAATCAACTTGTTGGCTGACTGGAAAGAAGCAAATCCTCTGCGTTGCTTAACCCAGCTTTTGAAAATCTGAAAAAAAGATTCAATTAAGTTATTAGAGATATCATCTTGAAAAGACTCGACTCTGATGTGATTAGAGTTTGGAAACAGAACTTTAATTGGAGCATTGTAAGCCCAGTATCTATCTGTAACGATACTATGAGGCTGTCCAAAATGTTTCTTAGCATAGTTCAGCACTTTAAAAGCAGCCTGGCTATCTCTGTAAGGAGATAGATGAAATGCAAGCACAAATCTAGTTTCAGCATCAATAACAGTCCAGGCGTAGAATCTTTTGCCTTTAATTTTAATTACAGTTTCGTCGACATGCCACTCATCAGAAGAGTCAAGATCTATTGGCTTTAGATATCTAGAGATATAAAGAAACAGAGGAGCAAACTTTTTAGTCCAGTCAGCAATAGTAACATGAGATACTTTAATTCCTTCACAATCAATAAGGAACTGTGAGACACCTCTAGTAGAGCTACCATTGATAAAGTACAGGTAAAGAGCTCGAATAACAGTATGAAGAGAATGTCTCATGTTAGAGAAGTCTACTTTGCCGTCAATATCAAGTTGCGAAGGTTCAGGAATACTTTGAGGTTTAGGGACATAGAAAGAATGATTACAGCTTTTGTCCCAACACCTCAAATTAGAATAAAATTCATAGTCGTGATGTAAAAATGTAGCTTTACCGCATTTAGGGCAAGAGGGATATTTACGAGGTTTATTAGGACCTCTTTTATCCCCGCCTTTAGAAAGTGTCTTAGGTGCAAACTGACTAAAACATTCTTGACATTGATACTTTTGATGACCATGATTATCAAAACCAAACCTATAAAACTTGTCAGAGCAGTTATTATTGCATCTAGGGCATACAACTTTAGTCATGGATCAGTCTCCTTTCTCCCGGAGGGTTTTGATTTCTGTCTAAAACTATCTTAACTCCGGGACGGAGACTGATTCAAATATCATATAACTTAACAGAACTATAGTAACTTTAAGGAGGTGATGTCTATGAAAAATTCTGTTCAGTAAACTTGGGTCAGTAAAAACAACAAAAGTTTTTATTTTTAATGTTCTTTACTGACTTAAAAGCGCCAGGGCACTTTTCTCTTGCCATATTCGATATAAAGAGAAAAGTGTTGACGAGGTGGAGGTTAATCGAGTAATCGGCGGATGCCTCCCGGTGCCATCACCACCGTTAAAGGCACATAATAAAACCGGGAAGCGATTCCCGGGACAAAAAGTGCCGGGTGATGAAAACTTAATAATTGAATATAGCTTATTAACGGTAGAAATGGAGGGAACAGATATATGTGTGGTATTGTTGGATATATTGGTGATAAACTTGCAATAGATGAACTTATCAAAGGGTTAAAGAAACTTGAATATAGAGGTTATGATTCCGCTGGTGTGGCAATTGTGGAAAAAGATGACCTCAAGACCATTAAAACTAAAGGTCGTCTAACGGACCTTGAAGAACGAATAGATACTCAATTTACATCTACTGAAGGGATTGGTCACACACGGTGGGCTACTCATGGAAAACCATCAGAAGACAATTCCCATCCCCACAGTGATTGTTTTGGAAATATAGCAGTTGTTCACAATGGGATAATTGAGAACTTTCAACATTTGAAGGCAGAGCTACAAAATAAGGGACACAAGTTCACATCCCAGACAGATACAGAAGTGATTGCCCACCTACTGGAAGAATATTATCAGGATGATCTGCTTGAATGTGTCTTTAAGGTGATCGAGAGATTGGAAGGTTCTTATGCTCTAGCTATTATGCACAAAAATGAACCTGGTAAAATTATCTGTGCTAGAAAGGATAGCCCTTTGATCGTGGGGCAAGGTGAGGGAGAAAATGTAGTAGCTTCTGATATACCAGCAATTTTGGACTATACAAGGGAAGCTCTAATCTTAGATGATGGAGAAGTAGCCCTGGTAGAAAAAGATAATATAACTCTATACAATAGTGATAAAAAAGAAATTGAAAAAGAACCTTTACAGATAAATTGGGATGCAGAAGAAGCCGAAAAAGGTGGTTATGACCACTTTATGTTGAAAGAAATTCATGAACAACCCAAAGCTGTCAGAGAAACTATCAGGGGCCGTATCAAAGATGGTCAAGTTAATTTTGAAGAACTTAAATACTTAAATTACGATAAGATCAGTCAGCTAAATAGTGTTAAAATAGTAGCTTGTGGCACAGCCTATCATGCTGGCTTGGTAGGTAAAACTATGATAGAAAGCCTGGCAAATATACCTGTAGAGGTGGATATAGCCTCGGAGTTTAGATACCGTGATCCTTTAATTAAAAATGACGATTTAGTAATTGTTATCAGTCAATCGGGAGAAACTGCCGATACCCTGGCGGCTCTAAGGGAGTCTCAGAAACGAGGAGCCAAAGTATTAGCCATTACTAATGTAGTGGGAAGCTCAGTCTCTAGAGAAGCTGACGAAGTAATTTATACTTGGGCCGGTCCTGAAATTGCTGTGGCTTCAACAAAAGCTTATGTAACTCAGCTAGTGGTCTTTTCTTTATTAAGTATTTATTTTGCCCAGGCCAAAGCAACCATAGAAGAAGAACGCCAGAAAAAACTTGTTCAAGCTCTATCTAACTTATCCCAGTATATAGAAGCGATCTTCAAAGAGGAACAGCAGATTGAAGAAACTGCAAGGAGCATTTCTAAACAAGAAAATGTCTTTTTCATTGGAAGAGCACTGGACTGGGCAGTGGCAGAAGAAGGTGCCCTTAAACTAAAAGAAATTTCTTATATTCATGCTGAAGCATATGCTGCAGGGGAATTAAAGCACGGAACTCTTGCTTTAATTGTGGATGATGTTCCAGTAATATCTTTAGTTACCCAGCCTCACGTTTATGATAAAATGCTATCCAATCTTCAGGAAGTCAAAGCTCGAGGAGGAAATTGCATTGCCGTAGCTTTTGAAAATGACCGTGAAATTGAAAATGAAGTGAATCATGTTTTAAGAATACCGGAAATCGATCCTCTATTTAGCCCAATTATTAGCGTTGTACCATTGCAGTTGTTGTCTTATTATGCTGCAGTTGCTCGAGGTACAGATGTAGATAAACCAAGAAACCTGGCTAAAAGTGTGACAGTAGAATAAAACTAAGTAGTAGTGTTGGCGTTGTTGTTGCATTAAAACTAAGTTTGAACATTTAAAAGAAAGTCTGAACACCAAAAAGAAAATTAGAACATTTTAAAAGAAAGATTGTACAGATATCACCTCTTTAGGATATAATAGTTCTAAAGAGGTGATTTTTTTGTCAAACCGTGTAAGGTATCCAAATAAAGTTGATACATACCATGAAATACCTCGTAGAGAAAAATATAAACCATTTATTGCTATTCGGAACGTCCCCTCCCTTGGGAGATCCTCACGCATTCTTGGCATAAAAACCAATCGACAACATGAATTTCTTTCCGACCTAGAAAGAAACTACTACCATATTCTTGAATTCTCCGACCATGTAATTGATATTAGGGAGCAGTTTCCTCTACAGCTAGAAAGAACATTACTTATTGCCGATGAACTTGGTGTAAAGCATCCAATTCACCCTAAAACTAAGGATCCTGTCCATATTACATCAGATTTTAATATAACAATTAAAGAAGATAAAAAAGCAAAAGATTTGGTTCGTACTATAAAAAGAAAAGACGATTTGTTGGATAAAAGAACTATAGAAAAATTTGAAATTGAAAAGAGATATTGGGACGTTCTTAATATTGACTGGGGTATAGTTACGGAAAAAGAAATCGACAAAACATTAGCTCTAAATATTGCAGATGTTATGCATTATTACAGTTTTGATAGTTTAGAATTTTATCAAATTATTGGTGAAGAAGAAGTGAAAAGCCTCATTGTGACTTTTATTCAAAGACTCATTGATACTGATAAAACTGTTAGAGAGGTGAGTACTGTTTTTGAAAGAGACTTTCAGTTAGGTAAGGGAGTCGGGATAACCTTATTTAAGCATCTTATAGCTAGGAAATATATAAAAGTAGATCTTTTTGAACCGTTAAATTTGGACAGGCCTCATCTAAGAGTTGACTTAACTAATAAGAGCAAGGTTTTGGGGGAGGACGTATCATGATATTTGTTAATGCGGTTTATCAGTTTGTAGATAAGAATGAAAGAATTCGCATTATTTATGTATCTACAGAAGAGGAATTATGTGCATATGTTTATATTGAAAAGGAGTTATCAGTACCAATTATTGAAGAGGTATCAGTAGTTAAAGAAGAGATTGATTCAGATAACTTGATAGAGATAACTGACCCGTACTCTGTTTTGATTGAAGAGGATAATCTAACTGAAACCCAAATAAATAAAAGAGAAGAAAGATGGGCTATTATTGAACAATACTGGGAGCCCCAGAAAGAAAAATTATTAAATAAGTCCACACGTATGAAAAAGTTTAAGGAAATTTCGCAGTTACATAATATTTCGTTGATGAGAGTCAGGCGTATGTTTAGCCAATTTTGGCAGAGAGGGATGACTCCAAATGCATGTTTACCCGATTATAAAAATTCTGGCGCACCAGGGAGAGAAAAGAACTTTATAAAAAAGACTGGTAGGCCGAGAAATATAACAAATAAGGAATTTTCTTTAGGGATAAATGTGGATGATAAAGTCAAAAAACAGTTTGAGGTTTCAATTAATAAATACTATAGGACAAAACAAAAGAAATCTTTGCGTGAAGTGTATTCACAAATGCTAGAGGATTTTTATTCGGTAACAATTAAAGAACAAGGAGAAACTAAAAGAATTCTGCGGGATCCGTCAAATGTCCCTACATACGAGCAGTTTTATTACTGGTTTAAAAAGGCTGAAAATCCTGGTGTTGATTTTGTAAAGCGAGAGGGACAAAAGGATTACGAACTTACTAAAAGACCAATAACAGGAACCACGAAACAGGAGGCACCAGGCCCGGGTTTTAGATTTCAAATTGATGCAACACCTTCAGATATATATATTGTTAGTGAGACAGATAGGAGTAAAGTTGTAGGGAGAGCAACTATTTATGCTATAGTTGATGTATTCAGCAGAATGATTACTGGTATATATGTCGGTTTAGAAACAAACTCCTGGAATGGTGCAATGATGTCATTGGACTCAATGGTAGCCAATAAATCTGAATTGTGTGCTGATTATGGAGTGCCACTGGATGAAGAACTATGGCCTAGCTCTCATCTACCTGAAGCCATTATTGCTGATAGAGGAGAAATGTTAGGGCATGGAGTTGAAAACCTTATAAACAATTTTAAAGTAGCAGTTGAAAATACTTCTCCATACAGGGCTGATTTAAAGCCTATTGTAGAGCGTTTGTTTAGGACTATTAATGAAAAAATTAAAGGATTTCTTCCTGGGGCAGTCATGAAGGACACTAGAAAAAGAGGAGACCCTGACTACCGATTAGATGCAAAGTTAACTTTAAAAGAAATTAGGAGAATAATTTTATTGTCGGTAATAGATCATAATTGGAGTCCTATTGAACACTATCAACTTTCTCCTGAAATGGTAAAAGATAATGTCCGACCTATTCCCTTAGAACTGTGGAATTGGGGAATAGAAAACCAGAAAGGTTGTTTAAGGAAGGTTGATCGATTAGATTTTCGCCTTGGCATTTTACCACGGGCTAAAGCTACTTTTTCAAGAGGGACAGTAACCTTTCATAAACTGAAATATGGCGCTTCAGAGCTACTAGAGAACTATAATCATATGAAGCTAACAGATACAAAGGTGGATATAGTTTATGACCCAAGAAAAATTGATAATATATACATGATTAGAAATGATTCAAAACCTATTTTATTGAACTTGCTTGATCAAAGTAGAGGCTTTGCTGGCCTATCTTTAGAAGAAGTTATTGAAATTAACAAAAAAGCTTCAACACTAAAAAAATCTGCTGATGATGAACGATTAAAAAATAGGATCACGCTGAATCAAGAGATTAATACAATTGCTAAAAAAGCAACTAAAAAAACAAATGAGGAATCAAATATTTCAACTTCAAAATCGAAGAGGTTAAAAGACATTAATAAAAATAGATCTGAAGAAAAGGCCATTCAAAAGAAGGAAGAGACATTGATACAAAGAGAAGAAAACGAGGACCCAGCAGAAATTGTTTCTATAGAAGAGGAATTAAAAGAACCAAATAATGGCAGTGAAGGGTCAAAATCAGGTAATAGTGAAGTTTATGACTTAATAAGGAGGCGTAGGGATGAGCGTAGAAAAAAATAGGACAGTTGATGTTTTTGAGTATAAAACAGCACATTATACGCCTCAGAAGATAAAAGATTATGCGGGGAACCCACTAATTGAAGCACTACCACCTATTCTTGAAACCGATGAAGAAGTTATAGATATGTTATATAGTTTACCTTCAATTGATGATCATGAAAGAAATTTGTCGCCGTTATTAAAAACTCATGTAATAAAAAGAGTTAAGCGTTTTATTCAACCTCTACCTATTCACATTAACCTAGAGTCGAAAATTTCAGTATTAATAAGACAGTCTTACTTATCAAGAAATCCCTTAACACCTGAATACAAGAAGCGCATTAAATTGTTACATACTCTAAAAAAAGAGGAAGAAATAACTCCCGATGAAGTTGAAAGCCATTATCGTTCTTATAGTTCTACAGCTGAATGCCTTTTTATTAATGGAGTATCTGGCATGGGTAAAACTACTGCTGTTAACAGAATATTGGAACAGTACCCACAGATAATCAAGCACACTGAATATAAAGGGCAGAAGATAACAACTACACAAATAGTTTGGCTTAAAATTGATAGTCCTTATGATGGTAGCTTTATGACTTTATGTAGAAATATATTTCAGGAGATCGATAAGTTATTAGGAACCAGGTGGATGGAAAAGTATGGATACTTTACAAGATCTACTTCAACGATGGTCATGTACCTAACTACTTTGTTAGCCAACTATAATGTAGGGTTATTAGTGATTGATGAGATTCAAAATATTTATAGAGCAAAAAAGAATGATCCTATGGAGATGTTAGACTATTTTGTTACGTTAACTAATGTGATTTCTGTTCCAATACTGATTATCGGTACAAATCGTGCGAGAAACTTGTTTCAGGATAATTTCCGACTTGCTAGAAGAGTACAATCTGACGGGTATATAGAAATTGCAAATCTCAAAAAAGATAGTCCCGACTGGGAAATTTTTATAGAATCTTTATGGGAATTTAATGTGTTAGAAAACCAGGGTCCTCTTACGGATGAATTAAATGATACTTTTTATGAATTATGTCAGGGTGTAATAGCTGTTGCAGTGATGTTACTAATGTTTTCCCAAAACAGGGCAATAAGTGAGGGCAAAAAGTCACTAACAACTGATATTATTAAGAAGACTTATAAAGAAGATTTGCAATTAATAAGACCAATGATTGAAGCGTTACGGTCTGGAGACCCATTTGAGATAGCGAAATTTGATGATATTACAATAGATGAGGAGAAAATTCTAAGCAACTATCATAAAGATATTGCTATGACTGAAAGTGTACAAGCGGCTATACGTCAGAAAAAAGATAAGATAGAATCTACCCGGGAAAGTATAAATGAGAAACTGTTTTTTGAGTTCAGTGCTTCAGGTTTTTTTAATGATATTAAACAAGAAGTGATGAAAAAAATAATTAACAAGGTTGTAGAAAGCTCAGATGTCGCTACTGAATATGAGGATTTAAAAGAGCTAGTAATGGAGCTTTTACAGAAAGAAAAAAGAAAGGTTAAGAAAAAACCTCGAAGAAAGAATATCAATCCTGATAATGTCACTTTGATCTCATTATATGATAGTGCAATAGATAAAAGCCAACATCCCTATGATGCTTTTAAGAGGGAAAAGTTAATAAAAGATCCACTAGATGAATTTCTGAGGGTGGATTAACAGTATGCTTACTTTTTTTACTGACCCCTATAAAGATGAACTACTTTATTCTGCTTTTGCTAGATATCATTTTTTGTCTGGAAATATTGATTTAAAGGATACTTTACGAGAATTATTTGGAAAAGATTCTGTTATACCAAATTTTGAACTAGGAAGTAACCTTAATGTACTTTGCCAGAAAATTGGTACTCATTATAACGCTATGGAATTAATTAAGAAACATACAGTATTCCCATATTATAGTCCATTCCTTCCCGAACAAAGAAAACAGGAGATAATAAATAATATTTGCACTTCTGATGCAGTCGGTATATTCAACAAAATTGGAATTATAGCAGGAAGCATATCTGGTAAAGAAGGGATCTGGTATTGTCCTGACTGTGCAGGTAATGATTTAAAAGAGTTTGGTGAAGTTTATATACATCGTGAACATCAACTCCAAGGTATTTGGTTGTGTCCTCATCATGATTGTTTTTTGTTAAGGTATCCATTTGATAAAACTAATACGAGTAGGATTGAATATATAAAATTAAATGACGATCTTATGCTTAAAGATTGTAATAGAGCTGAAGATACTGATTTACACAGTAAGCATAAGCTTGTATCCAAGGCTGCATACTTTCTTTTGAATAATGATCTGTCTGAAGCTAACAAGGATACCATTTTAAAAAGATACAAGAGCTTATTATTTGATAGAGATTTAGCTAACACAAACTTGAGAGTGAGGCAGAAGGATTTACATAACAGCCTTGTGGGGTACTTTGGTGAGCACTTTTTAAATGTTCTTCAGTCTTTACCGGATGAAAATGACGAGTATAACTGGCTTCGTGTAGCCACTAGAAATGTTAAAAGAACAGTTCCTCCTTTGAGGCATATTTTATTAATCACTTTCCTAACAGACGGTCACATAGAGAGATTTTTTGATGATATTAAAGTTGAAAACAAACCTTTTGGGGGTGGCCCCTGGCCTTGCCTTAACACTGCTTCAAACCATTACAAGAAAAATGTAATTAACGAAGTTACAGTAGCAGCTGATTATAAAACTAGAAAACCTGTAGGTACTTTTGAATGTTCTTGTGGTTTCACTTATTCTAGAAGAGGGCCGGATAAATCAAATAGTGATAAATACAGAATTGGTCGGATTAAAAATTTTGGTCCTATTTGGGAAGGACGATTAAGATATTTATTAGAGCAGGGAAGTTTAAGCCAGAATGCTATAGCTAAAGAGCTCAATTGCGCTTCAGGGACAGTAAAAAAATACAAGCAAAAGCTTTTTTCTGAGGGTCGTAGTACCTCTAAAAGTAACGATATAATGAAGAAAACTAAAAGTTACGGTAGAAATTTGCTTGAAAAGTATAAAGGGTTAATTGAAAATTGTGTCTGTAGTAAAAAACTTTCTAGGACAGAGATACGCACTCAGTTTAGTAAAGAATATACATATCTTTACCGTCATGACAGAGATTGGTTGTTTGCTACTATGCCTCCTGCCAAAAAACCGGTGGCTATACCTAATAATAGAGTGAATTGGCAAGAAAGAGATGAAAAATTATTAGAAGCTTATAAAAAGGCATATTCTAAGCTCCTTAACTTGGACGAACCAATAAGAATTACTAAAACAAGACTTGGAAGAGAAACAGGCACATTAAGTTTGATTCAAAATAATTCCAACAAATTGCCTTTATCTACTGCATATTTAGAGTCAATATCTGAAACCAAACAAGCCTTTCAGATACGTAGATGTACAAATATTATTGAAAATAAAATTAAAGAAGGTTTGCCTGTTAGACTTTGGGAAATGCAAAGAGAAGCAGGTTTAAATAAAGAAGATTTTAAGAAGCTCAAACCAGAATTAGAAAGGATTATTGATAGTATAAAGGGGGCCATTAGAAGTGAGTAAACCAAGAATAAGAACTAAGGATTGGCCCTTTGCTAAGAATGTGAAAGCGCGGCTCATGAGAATTAGTAAACCGTATAAAAAGGAGAATAGGTGGTATATCGATGCTTTATTTTATTCCCATAAAACTAAAAGAGTAAGATTAGATATAGCAAGACTATTGAGACTTCACCTCGGGGGTACATACAAAGATGGTGAGTTCATAGGATTTGAATCAGCCATTGAAATGGATATTTCCATACCTAATTCAGTAATTAAAAATAGAAAAATCACCCCATTTCTAAACAAGGATAAATATAATAAAGAATTTGATTACTATACATTTGGAATTCCCTATAAGGATCATTTCATTGTTATTCCAATAATAGAGCTTGTGCGCGCTGTACTATTGCCTGATACCTTTTGGATGAATCAAGTAACACAACTGGATGCACTAGATACTTCTTTTGTTAGCTCTATGAGTTCTGAGGTTTTACAAGTTCAGTTTGATCCGAGTATTAATGTATCCTACGTAAAGCTAAATGAAAAAATCAATCATCTGGCTTGGATAATGACTAACTCAAATATCTTTAATATGATAGCTGAATTATATAATAATGTTAGTAATGGACAAGGTTTCTTATTTGATTTTGGATTCACATCTTTAAATATGCAAGTGATGGCAGAACAGGTTGGTAATAAAATTTTTGTGAAGCAAATTAAATCTTTTAGAGGTAAGAAAATAAAAACTCAAAAAATTGAGGTTAGTCATCCAAAGCTATATAAGAATTCCCCTTCAAATGAAACCAGAGATCAATATCATAAAACTATTAAAATAAGCGGGGATGATAAGGTTTTGGATGCTAGTAAAGATGGAAGTTATAAAGATCAAGATATTGTCGACGAAAATATCTCAAAATCCGAATACACCAATTATGTAAAAATTACTAGAAACAAAATTCCAAAAAAGAGTAAAAAGCCAATAGAGACAGTTGAAACAGCTAAACTATATAAAGAAGATAGTAATTCCAGGACAACTTCGGATTTAGGCGGTAAAGAAGTTGTACCGCAGTTGGAGTTTCTAAATAACTTTCAGTTCTTAAATATCAATGATTTTGATGAAATTAACCAAGTATTAGATTTAATTAACGAAAGGGGTAATGTTGTAAGCGTTCAAAGACTTGTCGGAAAGTTAAAAGATCATTGGAGTTACGGATCATTTTGTGATTTAAAAGATGGTAAAAAAGAAAGAAGATATTTGCTTGGTAAAATAACTTTAAGTAACGGGACAGAGGCAGTCCTTATAGAGATCGAAAGAGAGGATCGAGCTTTAACAACATTAATGTTGGTGTCAGAAAAAACAGCTAACTGGAATAAAATATGCCACGTTGTGCTTAAAGGTCTTGTTAAGAACTCAGGCTCTTGGTCAGCAGAGGTTATAAATAAAATTAAAACAACTTATGGAATTAGAGAACACAGATTTAAGCATACAAGGACGGATATTCATAAAAAGGAGAAGAGGATTTTTTCTTTTATCTGATAATAATCTACATATAACTGGAGGGATACTTGATTAGATAAATTAAGATCTAGTTAATAGCCATATCTTGGTTTATGGTACTATCGTTGCAAACTAGGCTAATTCTTTCTGGCCACTGCTATGAGTTTATAACCGTTTTTTTAATAGCTATTAAAAAAAAAAGAAGATAGAAGATTTTTAACAGTTTAGTTAAAGAACACCAATAAATGTTGCTTGAATTTGGTAAGTATAGCTATGGAAAGTTAGTACAGAACTCTTGTCAATAATCTAATTGAATGGTATTATAGTTCTTAATCAAATTTAAATTAAATAAATACGCTTAATCCCATTGTAAAGGAGCGGGGGAACCAACTTTGCAACTTGTTGTAGTACACAGTAAGTTGCTTGGGGTGAATCCTATATTTTAGGTAGGGCTACTCTTCGGCCCGAATCCGACAGCTAACCTCGTAAGCGTTTGAAGGGGCTTACTATGTTATAAAAACCATAGGGAGTTACCCCTATGGTTTTTTAATGGAATTATTAATAACTCATACAAAAAGAAGGTGTCATTATGTTAAGAAGTATTAGAATAAAAATTTTAGGTGTTATAGCTTTGTTGCTGATAGTATTAGCTATTAACTCCTCGTGGGCAGTGAATAACTTTCAAATGTTAGATGATTCAATTGAAGCTATAATGCAGGCAAATTATAGAAGTGTGGATGCTGCTCAAAATATGATTGTAGCATTAGAAAGACAAGACAGTGCAATTTTAACCTATCTTTTCGAGGAAGATGAAGATATATCTCAAACTTTTAGGGAACATGAACGAGAGTTTATGAAATGGTTTACACTAGCTGATGATAATATTACTGAAGTTGATGAACCTGAAATTATAGAAAATATTGATAATAGTTACGCTGAATTTGCCCTAGAATTTAATAAATTACAGAACATCCAAGTTGAAGAGGGAACTGATGCAGCAAGACAACATTATTATGATCAAGTATTCCCAAAGTTTGAAGACGCAAAAGACTTTACTAGAAGACTTTTAGAGCTAAATCAAAATAAAATGTTAGAATTACAAGGTCAAGCTGAAACAAGGGCGAGTAATGCAACTAAAACAACTGCAATAATTTCAATATTAACTGTTGTAACTGGAACAGTGCTAGCACTTTATATAAGTGGTAAAATTACACGTCCAATACGAGATTTGACAAAGAAAATGGAGAAAGTTTCTCAAGGAGACTACCAACAACAATTGGATATTCAGGGCAACGATGAAATAGTAAAGTTAGCAGATTCTTTTAACACCATGGCAAAACAACTTAATGAGTATACTAAAATGAATGTATCTAAACTAAAAAGAGAAAAACAAAAGGCGGAAGCAATAGTCCAAAGCATCGGTGATGGAATAATTGTTACGAACGAAGATAATAAAATTATACTTGTAAATAAAGCAGCAGAAGATGTATTTGACATTAGAGAAAAAGAAGTTATAGATACACACTTCTTAGAAGCATTAAACAATCAAGAAATCTTTGATTTAATCAAGAAAAGTAAAGATGAGTCACAATTATACTATAAAAGCTATACAGATATTTCTATGATAAAAGATGGAGATACAAACTACTATAGGATAATTGTGAACCCAATAAAAGCCAAAGATAGTAAAACTATGGGTGTAATAACTTTAATACAAGATATTACCAAACTAAAGAAAGTTGACGAATTAAAATCTCAGTTTGTTTCAACTGTGTCTCATGAGTTTAGAACACCTTTGACATCAATTAATATGTCTATAGGTTTACTACTTGATAAAATTCCTGGTGACATAAATGATGATCAAAAAGAACTCTTGCAGGTAATACAGGAAGACAGTGAGCGTTTGAACCGTTTAGTCAATGAATTGCTAGATTTATCTAGGATAGAGTCAGGAAAAATGCAAATGGATTTTGATTATTACGATATTAAAAATATCATACAACATGCCGTAAAACCATTGCGCATTCAAGCAGAAGAAAAAAATATACAGATCAAAATTAATGTATCGGATAACCTACCTAAAGTAAGAGCTGACCACACTAAAATTGGTTGGGTTGTTTCTAACTTGGTAGGCAATGCCTTGAGATATACTCCAACAGATGGTACTGGGGTTATAAACATTGAAACCAAACAAACTGCTAATAAAATTGTCACTTCAGTAACTGATAATGGCTCAGGTATTTCAGAAGAATATCAAAAAATAATTTTTGATAAGTTTTTACAAGTAAATGGAGGAGAGTCGACCCAAGGTGGAGCTGGACTAGGTCTTGCAATCAGTCGGGAAATTGTAAGAGCTCATGGCGGTGATATGTGGGTTGACAGTGAACTTGGTGAAGGTAGTACATTCTATTTCACTTTAAATATGTAATTAAATGATATTTGTAAATTGCGAGAGGGGAGGCTTTATATGCCAAAAATATTAGTTATTGAAGATGAAAAAAATATAGTTATCCCTTTAAAGCTATATCTGCAAAAACAAGGTTTTGAGGTTCTAGTAGCCACAAATGGAGTTGACGGAGTTTCTTTAGCACAAGAAGAAAAGCCGGATGTGATTTTATTAGATATTATATTGCCTAAAATGAATGGTTATTTAGTATGTGAAGCTTTGAAGGAAAATGAAGAGACGAAACACATTCCAATTATTTTCATAACAGCTAAATCAAATGAAACAGAAATTGAAAAAGCGTTAGCGATGGGTGGGGATGATTACCTTATTAAGCCTTTTACCCATACGAAGTTATATGAAGTTATCAAGAAATATTTAAAGGAGGAGAATAGCCATGAATAAAAAGCTATTAATTGTTGATGATGAAAAGAATATTAGAATGACTCTGAAAAACTGTTTATCTTATGAGGGCTATGAATTAGAGATTGCATTGAATGGTGAAGAGGCTTTGGAAAAATTAAGAACTCAAGATTATGATTTAGTTTTACTCGACTTGAAATTACCAGGTTTAAATGGGTTACAAGTATTAGAAAAAGTTCGGGACGAAGGAAGGGATGTCAAAGTCATAATGATGACGGCTTATGGAACTGTAGAAAGAGCCGTCAATGCTATGAAGCTTGGAGCAATTGACTTTATTAATAAGCCTTTTTCACCAAATCAAATACGTGCTTTAGTTAATGATGTTCTCTCAAGGCCAAATTTAAGTGAAGAAAACTTGCAAACTTATAAAGATCATGTCGAGTTTGCAAAAAAATGTATTATTGAAAGTAATTATACAGAAGCAGAGAAACATCTAACGAAAGCTTTAGAAAAAGATTACGATAAACCAGAGCCTAATAATTTATTAGGTGTCCTCGCTGAATACAATGGTGAGCTTGGCAAAGCAAGAAAACATTATCGTGCGGCTTTAGCTTTAGACCCTTCTTATAAACCAGCAAATACTAATCTCGAACGTGTAACAAGGTTTAAATACACTAAAGACGGTATAACATTTGGGAATGAGGAAGAAAAAGGAGAGGAAGAACAAGGAGAGGATAAAAATGAAGAACAGTAATGACTACATCATTATAGTTGGTTGTGGTCGTTTAGGATCATCTTTGGCCAATAACCTTTCTATATCAAATAAAAGCGTTGTTGTAATTGATTGGAAAGAAAAAGCTTTTAATAATTTGTCAGAAGAGTTTAGTGGCTTTACCATGGAAGCTAATGTCATCGAAAAAGAGACTCTTATGAATGCCAAGGCAGATCAAGCTGATGTTTTGGTGGCAGTTACAAATGATGATAATACAAATATAATGGTAGCAGAAATTGCTAAATCAATATATGAAATACCAAATGTTATAGCAAGGCTATATGACCCTGCTAGGAAAAGAACGTATGAAGAATTAGATATAAAAACTATTAGTTCCTATGATCTAGTTTCTAAGGCATTTACTGATTTAATATTGAGCAAATAGAGAAGGTTTACTAAATATACCTGGAGGGTTTAGAGATGAAGATTATTTTAGTTGGTGGAGGAAATAAAGTACACTATCTTGCTAAAACATTTATTTCTCAAGGGCATGAGTTAACCTTGATAAATAATGAGAAAGAATACTGTCGAGATCTAGCCAAAAGGTTTGATGTAAATATTGTATACGGTGATGGTACAAAACCCAATATATTAGAAGATGCAGAAGTTTTAACTGCCGACTTAGTAATGGCTGTTACCCCAAAAGATCCAGATAACTTAGTAATATGTCAGTTAGCAAATAAAGTTTACGAAGTAGATAAAACATTTGCAATTGTTAACGATCCAGATAATATCGAAATTTTTAAAAAGCTTGGTGTAGACACGGTTATCAGTACTGCTGATATTATTACCTCATTAATCAAACAAAAAATTTCTGTTGAAGATATCTCTAATATATTTTCCCTTGAAGAAGGAAAAGTAACGGTAATGGAAGTTAAAATCAGCTCCAATTTTCCTGTAACAGGTCAAAAACTTCAAGATATACCTTTGCCTAGGCAATCTATCATAGGATGTATTATTCGAAATAGTGAATCAATTGTTCCTAGTGGAGATACTGCGATTGAAGTAGGGGATAAGCTCTTAATACTATCCTTGCCAGAAGTACAATCAAAAGTATTACAAACAATAAGAGGAAGGCTTGATTAGTATGAAATACAAAGAAATACTGATTAGAAAATATAATTATATAATAGGATATATAGGAGTAATCTTACTTGGTTTAAGTATAGCTTTACTATTACCTTTGATTTTCCTTTTTATTTTCGGGGAGGAGTCAATCCTAGTAAGAAGTTTTCTAATTCCTGCAGTTTTTTCGGCACTTTTGGGATTTATAATGAGTACTCCTATTCGCAAAGGGAATAATGACAGTCATTTAACTTTACATGAAGGTGGAGTAATTGTAGTTCTATCTTGGTTGATGGTTACTTTTATATCTGCTTTTCCGTTCTTACTTTCGGGAGAATTGAACTTTACCCAAGCACTGTTCGAGTCAGTAAGTGGTTGGACTACCACTGGCCTATCAGTTGTTGATGAGTCCGAAATTGCGAATACATTAATATTTTGGAGAAGTTTGATGCAGTACTTGGGTGGAGCAGGAATAGCTGTTACATTATTGGCAGCTATTATAGGCCCGAGCGGTGGGATGGGGCTTTACTCTGCTGAAGGCAGATCAGACAAATTATTACCTAATGTTTTTAAATCTATTAAGTTAATAATAATAATTTATCTTGGGTATACGTTCAGTGGTATCATTCTTTATATGATTGTCGGAATGCCTTGGTTTGACTCCATAATCCACTCTTTCTCGGCATTATCAACGGGAGGTTTTTCTAGTCGCCCTGAAAGTATAGGAGCTTTTGATAGTCTGGCAATAGAATTGGTAACTATTATTTTAATGATATTAGGAACAACTAATTTTGCCGCACATCATGTTTTTCTTCGTGGGAAAATAAAAGAGTTTTTTAAAATAGGTGAAATCAAGTTTATGTTTATACTTATGGGAATTACGATTCCTGTGGTGATTTTTGTCGCTTTATTTCCTTTATATGGAAATTTTGCCGAAAGTTTAAGATTTGGTACTTTTGAATTAATTTCAAGTATAACCACAACGGGTTACTCTACTGGTGTTGATTATGATAGCTGGGGGAGTTTTGCTGTTTTCGTAATTATTGTTTTGATGATTTTTGGCGGCGGTGCTGGTTCTACTGCTGGTGGTGTTAAGTTAATTAGAATTTATGTATTATTTAAATCTGTGGTTTGGCACATTCAGGAGCATTTTTTACCCAAAAATATTGTTAGAGAAAATTACATTTTGAAACCTGGAGAAAAGTTCTATGTTTATCAAAGGCATATTACCCAATTTGCTAACTTTTTGTTATTATATTTAGCAACTTATATATTAGGAGTGCTGATTTTTTTGGCTCATGGTTTTCAACTAGAAGATTCTATGTTTGAATTTGCATCAACTTTAGGAACTGTAGGTCTATCTGTAGGGCTTACTTCACCAGATGCCCCTTTATTTATTTTGTGGACGCAGATATTTGGTATGTTACTTGGTCGATTAGAATTATATATCATTTTCTTTGCTTTTATTCGAATTATTAAAGATATAAAACAATTAGTTCTTAAATAGTAAGTTCCTGACCTATAGAAATCATATATTAAATTTAATAAAAGAATTAAAAATCGTAAACTATAGAGGAATTATTTTCGCGATCACGATTTGATTCAATATGATTTTCAATTTGATAGTAAGTACTTTTAGGAAGCTTCAAAACTTTACACATGATAGCAATGGGATAGTCTTCTTTGTGTTCTTTTATAAATTCAGTTAGTTCTTGAGTGTCTACTTTTTCGCGAATATGGCCATAGCCTTTTTAAAGATTTCACTCTCCTGTTTAATACGTTGCATTTCTTTTTGCATTTCATTTATATCTTTAGGTGTTACTTCTTCTTCACCTGATTGAACTGGGGTTAATTGCTTAATCCATTTGTAAACAGTAACTTCAGTTACGCCATACTCGCTAGACAGATCTTTTACAGAACTACCTGAGTGATATAAATCAACTATTGTTTTTTTAAAGTCTTCACTGTATTTTTTACGACTCATTTTCATAGACACATCCTTTCATACTTCTATTTTATAGACTTAACTAAAATGTGTCCATGAAACTATACTAACATCAAACTTTCTTTTAATTTATAATATAGCTGGCTTAAAATGTTCAAACATTCTTTTAAAAAATAGTTAAATTAGGCTTGGGGGAGGAATTAAAAAAAGGACTTTCTGTTCAATCTTTCTTTTAATATTACAGTTGTTGTAACCCAAGAAAAAAAGCGGTAAAAAAATAAAAAAAGTGGTAAAAGAATAAAAAAAGCGGTAAAAAATTCTGGAATAATCTGCAAGGAAAAAACTAGGACACAAGAGTGTAAATCCACCCCCTTTAGGTGACGGATAAGTAGTGAAGTTGATCTTCGGTGATCATGAAATGTCACTACTGGGGGTGGATTTTTTGTGTATGAGTGTGTTGATAAATGTGTTAATAAATAAGCATTATTAAAGTGAGCTTGAGGATAAGTGGTAATTATTATTTTCATGTTCTGATGGGGTCTTGAGTTAATAATTAGTATGTCTTAAAAATTCTCTTACCACCTGACACATCAGCTTTTTAGACTCACCCAGATCCTTCATATTCTTCGAATTGTCCTCAAATTATGAGTCGTATTACCCTCAAAATTTTAAGGCGATCACCTCTTATTCACCACTCTTTTCAGAACATAAGAGACCCTTTAAGGACTAATTAAGACCATTTAAGATCATCCAAACTCCACATAAAATACTCACACATATCCCACAAATTCATTAAAACTTTCCTAAAATCTTCCTCAAAAATCCTCTATATTCTACCCAAAAAATGATTAAGCAGCCCAACCCAAAATTTAGTAAAACCTCCTAAAATTTGACCTGTTTTTTACCGCTTTTTTTATTATAAATTTAAGGATAGCTGGAAATTTTCTGGAATAATCTTGAAGAAATATGGGAGATATTAGAATAAATAGGAAGAATTTTACTTAGTTTTTACCACTTTTATTATTAAGGAAAATTTTGGGACACCTTGGGAATGGGGGTTTTGGGAGTTGGTTTTTTCCACTTTTATTCTTGTGTAACACTTAGAAAGTTATTTTTGAAAAGCAAATACATTAGGAAATTAAACCAGCTTGGTAAAATATTTCTTATAAATGAAACTTTTTGTTGTATTATCTTGTCTAATGGATGAAATAAATTGATAGCAGCAAAGGGGGTTCAAACAAAATTGACAACTGAAATACAAGTTCAAAAAGCAGTTAAAGGAGATGAAGATAGTTTTGTAAACCTGATACAGTCGAGAAAGGAAAAAATGTATCGGATAGCATTTTCATATGTGAAAAACAAAGAAGATGCTCTAGATGTAGTCCAGGAAGTAACATATAAGGTGTACATTTCAATAGATAAACTAAAGCAGCCAGAGTACTTCGATACTTGGCTTGTTAAAATAACTATCAACACTGCAGTAAATTATATTAAATCAAATAATAAGTACGTCTACATGGAGGCGAACAAGGAAGTAAGAGATAGTCGATATAATAAAGATGAGATAGTTGAGATGATGGACTTAAATAATGCTTTGGATAATTTAGAGCAAAAAAACAAAGAAATTATAATATTAAAAAGTTTTGAAGATCTCAAGTTCAAGGAAATATCAGAAATATTAGGTTATCCATTAAATACTGTTAAAACAAACTTTTATAGAGGTTTAAAGAAAATTAAAGATAATTTGGAAGGAGGTTATAATAGTGAAGGTTAAGCATAAGCTTCAGAACTTTAAAAAAGATTATCACAAAAGCATTGACATCCCTGAAGAGATTGATGATTATATAATGAAAGGAGTTGAAAAAGGAATGCAAGAAAAAGCCAGAAAAAATTTTAAAAATAAAATTAAAAAAATAAGTCTAAGTGTTGCCGCTTCTCTTTTGTTGATTTTTACAGTTAGTATTAATACAATGCCTACTTTTGCAAATGCTATGCACGATATTCCGATAGCAGGACAGTTAGTGAGGATACTACATTTTAGTGAAGAACATCAGGAAGGTGGTAAAATTACTGATGGAAGTGACGTAGAGTTTATTTCATTGGTCGAAAAGGATAACAAAGAGCACATAGTAATAAATTTTTCTCAGGACATAAAAGAAGAGGAGTTTGCAAGCCACTATGAAATTGATTACAGTGAATACCCATACACTTTAAATTTTAAAATTTCAGGTGTTAGAGAATTTTCAGCTGAGGATGAATTTGAAAAGATGAAGGACGGAAATATGATACAGGATATATATAGATTAATGACACTAGACGATTCTATGGTAAGGTTTTCAATTACTATGGATAAGCCTTTCTCATATCAAGTGACAGAATATAAAGAACCAGGACAGTTAGTTGTCACTTTAGAAGAAAAACCAGAAAGTAAAGAAGAATCTATATATTCGATTAGAAGTGAATCATATCCCTATGGTGAAAAGATTGGAATATTAGAGGAACAGCTATTTTCGCTCGATACTAGAAGGATGTTAAAAGATGAAGATGAAGAATTTTTAATAGAAGTAGATTATTTCACTAGTAAAGAAAAAGCAGAAGATAAAAAGAAAGGTTTAATAGAAGAATACCCAGTAATTTCTGATTTTGTAATAGAAAAAAGAGGACCCAATGATATACCTAAAAATTATTAAGTGAAAGATGAGCTAATCTTATATATTTGTCCCCAAAAATAAATGGTAAAAAATTTAAATCCACCCCTAAGGTGATGTATATTATGCTTCAAAGCTATAGAATATCACCTCTGGGGTGGACTTTTTTTGTCGATAAAGAAAATTTTTCATTTATTACCAACTTTTTTTATGCTTCAGACGTTAAATAAGCGTAAGACAAAAAGATAGCTATCTTTTACCAACAAAATATACATAAAGGAGTAGAACTTGTTATGCTGGAACTGATAAACTAAAGTCAACAAATTTTGATAAATAGTTCTGAACAGAATTTACCGACATATTCCTTAATATGATATAATTAACTGGAAAATTTATATCAGAATGAGGATACAGTGAAGGGATGCGACGGTATGGAGGTGTTGGTTTACTTTGAAGTGCGTACTCTTATATACCATGATTGCTATCACAATCTTTCTGATAGGGTGTGATGGCATTAATGAAGAAGAAAGCTTTCAGCCCGATGACCAGATAAGCGAAGAAAAAATCAAACAAGAAGACAAAGACTTTTTAAATGATTATGATTGGACCATTACTGAAGCAATTAATTCTATAAGCGTTACTCTACCTGAAAATTTCCTCCATGAACCTGGGGAGTTTCCAAAAGTGATTTATTGGGCTTATAATAATGAATTGAATAAAGATATTGGAAAAGATTTAGAACCTTATTTAGGTAATGAAGTTACTGTTAATCTATATGATATAGAAGAAGATTTACCAGAGTTTATGAGTCCGAGAGAAGATTCAGGTAGAGCAATTATAGTTCGCTATGAAGATGATATTATCGGAGCCTGGCTTGGTGCAGGAAGGCACGACGATTTTGCCTGTTCTTTAAAAGGGAATAGCTTTGAAGAAGTAGTGGGTAAAACATGGGACGAATGGGTTTACACCATAATTGACGCTAACCATCCAAAAGAGGAAGAGTTGGCAGGACTAGGTGCAGAAGAAGTCGTCAAGGAATACTGGCAGGCTGCAGATATGGGTGATTACGATAAGGCGTATTCACTTTTAAGCAGATGCAACATTAAAGACTATCTATTTATGAATATGGATAACAAGGAAATCTATAATCATAATTTTCAACAAGCAGTAATAGGAGGACTCTACAATATCGAATCGGTTGAGATGTTAGAAATTGAAGAAATAGACCATCTGAATCCAGGCAAAACCAACGAGATAAAAAGCAGTTTAGAGTGACAGTGGATAAAGAAGTAAGTGAAATAATCACCCATGATAGTGGCAAGCAAACTCGTTTTATGACACTAATTAAAGAGACACCTGAAATAGGATGGCGAATACAGGGTGTTGGTACTGGTCCATAGAATGAGAAAGAATTATAAATTCTTTGCAACAATTTTAGCTTTTGATAGTTATCACTTAGGAGAGAATTTGCCTTTATGAAAACGATTAAAATTTGCTGTTTTTTTGATATGATAGTTGTGAAAGGGTGACCATCTTGTAGTTAGAGATTACAAAAGACGAGCTATCTGATTTAGTAAAAGAGGCAGCAAAAGATCCCAATGCATTTGGTACATTATATGATTACTTCTTTCCTAAAATTTATCAATATATTTATGATAGTGTGGGTGATATCGAATTAACAGAACTATTAGTATCAGAGACATTTTACCAGGTATTGTCTGAGATAACAAACTTGCGTTCTACGAATAACTTTCATACCTATGTGTTTACTGTAGCCAGAGAGCTAATATTAGCCAGGTGTGATAGCAATAGTTCTGACTCAAAAATTCCTGCTTATTTTAAATATTTTCATGATCATAAGCTTTTTAAATCATTTAAAAAACTTACCGATAGACAACAAGAAGTAATTTATTTACGCTTTTGTCAAAGATTGAACAGTAATGAGATTTCTGAAATCACCGATTCACAAGAGCAAGAAGTAAAAAATCTGCTCTATACAGGGTTGAAAAAATTAGCGAAAGTTATTTGATCATGTTTGTTTTTTTAGTTTTATAGGTCTCTTTGTAGCTGGAATAATTGGTGAAAGTCAAACAGAAGTTATAGAGGGTGGGAAGCTGATAAAAGGAGGCGATTTTATTAGGCTAAACAGTGTTTACAAATTTTTAGTAGTATTAGTAAGTTCAATGATAATATTTAGTGTTGGATGTAATGATGAAGATCATGATGCTGACAAAAAAATAAACATCTCACAGAATACTGATTCAAAGTATGAAAAAACGTTTGAAAATTTAAGTCTTGGTAGATTATTTGATTTTAATTTTAAACTTCCAAACCCAGACGAAAGTTGGATAGAAATATGGGTTGAAGGGTATAAAGAGGGAGAACCTGTTGAACCCTTTCCACTTGCAAAACTTTCTTATGGATTAGGCCCTAGTGAAGAGGCAGAGGGGAATTTAGGAGCTGGATTTCTAGAACTAGATAGCGATAATCCTCAAATATTTATTTACTCAAAAGGTGCTCAAAGCAAGCCTGTCGATATAGATAATGATTTATTTAGTGATATAAATGCTAAAAGCTGGGATTATGCCATTGATGATGAAGAAGTAGGTTTGAATTTTGGAGAAGAAAAGGTATTGGCAGTTTACCGACTAGGCAAAGACTCTATGAGAGCAAGCTATGACTATCAAGATTCAGATGAATTAGACAAGATGATAAAAGAAGATGCAGTAGTTTTCGTAATGAAAATTGTGGTAGAGGAAAGGGAAGATTTGTAAGTGATGCTTTTAATAGTTGCATATTATTGGGTGATAGCATCGCAATTAATAATTATGCATAAATCAGAATCACTTTAGAGTTAGGTGAATTAAAATATAATCGAAAGTAATTAGTGTAAGGTGGTAGATTCATGATAGAGGGTTTAATACCAATCACCTTTCTAAGATATTTACTGTGAAACAGTTGATAATAAATGAATAAAATTTATTTTTCTATACTTGTTATTTTTTGAATTAAATCTATAGATCGGAGGTGGTTATTTTTGTCTAACACAAAGCGTCTTTTAACAATTTTTGTTATATTGGCAATTACAATTGTTATATCTAGTTGTAACGAACAAGAAGAATTGGAAATCGAGGATGATTTGTTGACAAAATCAAAAATATTAGAGGTGCTAGAAGAAGAATACGAACTTGAGGAAATAGAAGCAAAATCTCCTGTAGATGAGTTAAAAGAGGAAAGCAATATGATTGATGCATCATATCAATTTGATGACTTACCAGGAGAGCTATTCATTTATATTTTTGAGTCTATTGAAGAGAGAAATGAGCATTTTTCACATGAATTTTCTTATACTAGACCTCTAGAGGAGGAGCAGGGAGTAGATTATTCCGCCTATAATGCTCAAAATGCTGCTATTGTTTATAGGCCACTAGATCAAGAAAATGTATTAGGACAAACTGCCCAATTAAGCGAAATTATTTTATATCAATTGAATGATATAAACGAAACAAGCTATAAAGGAGAAGGCGAAAACTGGCAGGTAGAATTAAATGCTTCTTATTATGATTATGAATTAGAGACTGAAGATGAAAATGACATTTTTGGGTTGTTGACATATGAAATATATTATAAAGGTGATAATCACGATGAAGTTATCGATATGATGTTATATTTTCCTCATAGTGATGGCCAAGGTAAAGCAGGAGGCGGTAGAGGTGCGGGAGAACCTTTCTTAGAGAAAGGAGAACCTGTAAAATTAGACTTTTCAGGTAAAACCCTACCCGATGGCTTAGGCAATGACCAAACGGAAGTAATCATTGAATGGGAAGAAGACAGTGAACAACTAGAAGAAGTTATTACATTGGGGAAAGAATGATTAAATAAAAAATATTTTAAGTTCTTTACACTAAAATGTTAAATAATACGTATCATCTGACTACTGCGGCACATTTGATATTTTATCTTAATTAATTTATGGAGGGTGGATTGATAAAATTGAATAACAAATTTTTTGTTTCTTTACTAATTTTTATTGTGACTGCTTCACTTATAGCAATAGGTTGTACAGAAACTGAAAATAAAGTATCCGAAGAAAAAAAGGAGGAGCTAGAAAGTGAAATTACTGATTTAGAAAATGAAATAGATGACTTAGAAACGAGATTAGATGAATACTCTGAACTGCCAAGAGAGTTAAGTTTTGCTGAAAAAGCAGCTGACGATTATACAATCTTTTTAGAAAAAGCTTTGGAAAATTTAAACGAGGAAGAAGTTAAAGAGGTTGCTAAACAAGGGTATCAACATGAGCTGACAATTAGACCAACTGGAACTACTAAGAATCGAGAAGAAATACCATCAGATGGAAGAGTAAAAACTGCTTTAGACGAATTTTCTGTAGAAATTAGTGAAAAGCAGCGGGCTATTCCAGACATTGGTGATTCTTTTATAAAAAAAGCTGAAGAAAACAAATTAGAGCACAGTGAAAATTATCCCTCAGAACAAGAATTGTTAGTAGTTAAAACAGAAGGAGTTGACTATAAACATGGAGTATCGAGTAGTCCTATAGATCGAGGGCACTCCTTTTGGTTAACATTCGAGGAAATAGAAAAAGGAAAAACATTAGAAATAGAAGTAGATTCTCAAATTAAAGAGAGAGTAGGCTTAAAAACTGATGTGTTAGAAATTGAAGTAGAGGAGTAGATAGTGAGTTAGAATAGTGCTTACAAGATATTGGATGTGTCTAGTAACGTAGTGATTTAAGAACTATTATACTTTAATAAATTTTGATGTACTATTATAAATTAACTAGCTTTTTAATAAAGGTGGGGTGGATAATATGAAAAACACCAAATTAATTGTTTTAGTTTTAGTGGTTATTAGTGCATTTTTGGGACCACTATTGTTTTCAGAAATTATGCCAGGAGGAGATGTAAACACAAATTTAATTTGGGGATCAATTATAGTCCTTGCCGCTGTAGTGTCTATGAGTACTTCATTAATATTAGAAAAATTAGATGAACTAAAAAATAAATGATGATTAATAAAAACTTTATAGTCTTTTGAGAATTTTATTAGGTTTCTCTAGTCTGATGGGTGGTCAGTTAAAGAAATGGACTGATGAACATATTCTGATTACTGCGTTGTATTTGATATTTTAGGTAAATTACTAAATAAGATATCAATTTTAAAGAAGGAGGACTCTATGTTACGAAAATCATATCTCAACGAAGCTGCTATTCTTATTGCAGTTATCGTACTTTTATTAATTTTTAATATAACATATGGAAATTGGAACCTTTCTCTTATGTTTAATGAAAAAACAGTGGATTTAGAAGGGGAAATGACAACCTCTGACGGTTATTTAACTTTAGAGCCTAGAGAGCTTATCCTTGATCACTCGAAGGTTACTTTATTGGTGGATTATCAAGTTGATGATAAGTTAAGGGAACTAGGATTTCAGTTTTCCGACACAACTACTCCGAGGTTACTATTAGCCAAAGAAAGTGATGTTGATAGGGAAAACTCTACTCTTCGAATGGCAAAGGGAACTCATCCTGATTCATCTGAAAAAATAACAGAGGATGACGAAGAATATTTCAAATATGAATATTGGTATCAAGACTTTCCTTATGAACTAGAAGAAAACTTGACTATTTCTATAGACAAGGCCTATATGAGTAAATCTCATCAAGAAGAATTTTCAGTTGAACCAGGAGACAGTGTGGAAGTAGAAATACCTGGCATAGGTAAATACCAGGGAGAATTGGGTGAACCAGAAAAAAACCTTGATGACTTAGATACAATAACATTTAAAGGAGAAACCACTTCCGAACATTTTGATTATGGTTTTGAAGTCAGGGACTATTTGAAAAGTGTAATAGAAGACCAGGAAATTACACCAAAGCAGATTGGTGGTAGTAGAAGTTCAGGAAGGGATTCATCCCATCAAACAATTGAAAGGACTTATAGAGTGGAAGATTCACAGTTCTGGGAGGGTGAATTATTGTTTAGTATAGGAAGAGTAAGGATACCTCTTGGAAATAGATTTGAAGCTCCTTATATGGATATAAACGTAACAGGAAAAAAGTGAAGTAACAGTTCACAGTTTTTAGGTAAATAAAGTCAGTACTTGCATGCTTGTGGCAAAGTGAATTTCCTACCAAAGGAGAGCTAATATGATAGGTTTGTGGACGTATTTTAAAAAAGTAAATGCAGGGCATGTATTTTTCCCTTTTGGGGTCTTGGGTAGTAGTTTTATAGTAGATGAGAGCAAAAAATATGCTATCCAAGAATTCAAAAAAATATATATGGGTGTTTTATCAGTACTATTACTTCTACAACTTAGTACAAGAGATCCGTATATATTTGGGCTAAATATTACATCTGCCTTCTTTGTGGGGGTTATATTAAGAATAATTGTTACTAGGCTGCTAGTTTTAAATAGCCAAAAAAGCATGGAAAAACTTACTCTTGAAAAGCGGAAACAGATATTATTTGATCAAGATAAAAAAGATAGCTTTCTTGTAGTTATGTTGTCTTCTATAGTGTTATTTTCATTATCAATTTATCTTCTTATAGAATTTGGTTTTGGTGGTACATTTTCTCTTGTCATTTCAATTTTATCTACGATTTATTATCTTCTGCTAACAGATGACTTAAGGCGTGTAAAAGGTAGGGTAGACAATTGGTTAGATCGCTACTTCCCAGAATTCAGCACAGTGTTCAAGAACTGGGATGGAAAAGCAGCATTATTAACCCTAAAAAGTTTTCCCCTACCAAAAGAAATATTAGGTCATAGTGAAGAAGAGATAGTAAGTTGCTGGAAACAAGAAGTAAATCGAGCAGTAGGTAAAAAAAGAGCAAAAAAGCTGAAAGAAGCAGCCCAAAACAGTACTGGGCTAACAGAAGGCGAGATAATGGCAAGACAAGAATTGAAAACCCTATTGTCGCAGTATGACGCCTTAATAGAAGAGTTAGAACAAGTACTTGTTCAGATAGAAAATATTTTAAAAGAAATTCCAGGAGCAGAAGAAATGATGAGTATTCCTGGAGTAGGGATGGTAACAGTGGCAGGATTTTTGGCTGAAGTGGGTGATCTTTCTAATTATCAACATCCAAATCAAATTAAGAAGCTGGCAGGCTTAAATCTAAAAGAGAACAGTTCAGGTAAGCACAAAGGTGAAACCAAGATAACCAAACGAGGTCGACCTCGTTTGAGAGGACTCTTATATCGCTGCGTGATTCCATTAGTAGCCAAAAACCCTGAATTTAAGTTATTACACGATTATTATACCACAAGGCCAGAAAATCCCTTAAAAAAGAAACAATCGCTTGTAGCATTAGCGTGTAGGTTGATCAGAGTTTTGTTTGCCCTAGGTACCAAAAAGACACCTTATAATGGCAGGATGATGTTAAAGAACAGTTCATTAAATTTATTGCAGGATGCTGCATAAGCAGCCAAATTGGAGTCTTAAGAATTTATACTACATCTACAAAAGGAGCACGGAGAAGCCAGTCATAATAATCCATTCGGGCATTGACCCTGCTAAGGAGCAAAACTGGCCTCCACCCTTGGCTAGGTAGAACGAAGGAATTTATAAGGGCCATAAAGGACCCAGTGAGATATGGGAGGTAAAACCACCAAGGAATAAGTGGAGATCCATTAAATGTGCCACCATATTTTGCCAGGAACAACCCTTATTTAAAGGCACTCCTGTTTTACAAAAATTTCATTAAATGAAATTTTCTGCCTAGTCCTTAAAATGGATGGTAGTGAAATCTTGAGAATGAGTGAGTATATTGAAGAAATAATTAATTTATAGAGGGAGGATAAAAATGGATATAATTATACCTCTTTTATATAGTGCCGATTTATATTCTTTATGCTATTGTAAAAGTTGCAGTTAAACATGCTATTGAGGATTTAAAAAAAGATGGAAAACTATAAATTCAAGAACTTCATAGATTGCTATTGTGAGGTGATATTTTGGACATTAGATTAATTATTTTATTATTAGGTGTTTTATCAGGTGGAAGTCTTATAATATTTGAAAAAATTAAGGGTAAAAAATTAATTTCTAGAGATCGTTGGGAGCTTTATTCTTCAATATTTTTTACTGTACTGATGTTTATTTCTTCTATCAAATCTTTTTTTGAATCAGGAGCACTTATCTCTTTAGTTTTTGTAGGTTTCTTTATTGCTGGAATAATTATGGTGGTGAAAGCCAAGCAGAAGTTATAGAGGTGGAAAATTGATATTCTATGCATAAGTTAAAGTTACTTTAGAGAGGGGTGAATTAAAATATTTGAGTTTTAGACTTATTAAATTTATTCTTATTTAAAAGAAAATGGAGTGAAATGTAGAGTCAAAATAGCTATACTTAAATGATTATTTTTGTTCCCCAACAAAAAAGTGTAAAATACAGAGGAAAAATATAACTCGAAGAGATATTGGCTTATTAGTCATGTTAAGTATCGCACTAGTACAAGGAGGATTTTGCATGTGTATTAATAATGAGTTGAAAAAATATAGAATTAAATTTTTCTTGCAGGAGTTTTCTAGAAATGCAAAGTATATAGGTATATTTAGTGTTGTGTTAACATTTTTTTTTGATTCAATAGTTTTTTCATTACTTTCGTTGTTTGCTATATTTGCTATTGTTGAAGTTGTTTTAGATTTTTCAGTTCATAAAGCAGGAATACTTCAATATGTTGGAATTATAATAAACAAAATAAAGCACGGTAATAAAACACCGTCTATAAGTAATTATGAAAATGAAATAGAGTATTCTCTACCTTTTAAAGGTAAATGGATAGCCATAAATGGTAGTTACACCAAGGAACATTCACATTCATGGAGTATTCCAACTCAGAGATATGCTTATGATTTTGTTATTATTGATGAAAAAGGGAAAACATTTGAAAATGAATTAAATAAAAATAAAAATTATTATTGTTATGATAAGGATATTTTAGCTCCAGCAGATGGTGAAGTGGTTGAAGTTTATAATAAAGCGGAAGATAGTATAATACTTAAACCAGGAAAATTTTTATCAAGATCACCGCATGTTGCAGGGAATTATATTATTATAAAACATACTGAAAATGAATATAGTACACTAGCCCATTTGAAAAAAGACAGTATACGTGTAAATAAGGGTGATAAGGTATTGCGAGGTGAAGTTATTGCAAAATGTGGCAATACGGGTAATTCAACAGAGCCGCATTTACACTTTCAATTACAAGGTGGAAGGAGCTTTTATAATAGTATAGGTTTGCCTATAAAATTTAGAGATATTATGATTGAAACTCCTCCTATGGAATACAAGAAAATAGATCCAAGAACAACTATTTCAAAAGAGGAAATTATAGAAGGGTATATAACACGTGGGTATATTGTTTATAACAATTAAACTACTTGCTATGGTCTATGCTGTTAACTTATTGTTAGAACAATGGGTAACAAAAAAGGTTCTATATATCTGAAATGTATTCAATATATGTTTTCGGTTATTGAATTTTTATCGGAAAATCAATATTAAGAAGTAAGGAGTTGATCAATTGACATTAAATCTTCAAAGCATTTTACACGAAGCTAAAGAGATGGAACAAGAGATTGTAAATTTTAGAAGAATATTTCACGAAAATCCCGAACTAGGTCTAGAGGAGCATGTAACCTCTGATAAAGTTATGGAGGAATTAAAACAGCTAAACTTGGACGAAGTTATCAAGATCGGTACTAAAGAAAGTGTTATAGAAGAGCTTTCCCTATTAAATGAAACTATAAAAGATACTCATGGGCCAACTGGTGTCTTAGGAGTTATTAAAGGGCAAGCTGGACCAGGACCCACGGTTTTATTGAGAGCTGATATGGACGCATTAGTAGTTAATGAGTCCACAGATGAAGACCATATACCATATAGTAAAGGGTTTTCTTCTAAAAATGACAGGGTTATGCATGCATGTGGACATGATGCGCATACTGCCATGTTATTAGGTGCTGCCAAAATATTAAGTAAATTTAAAGATAAGTTATCAGGTACTATTAAATTTATCTTCCAACCCGATGAAGAACGTGGATGTGGAGCTAAAATCATGTGTAAAGAAGGTATTATGGAAGATGTGGACGCTGTATTTGGGATCCATGTTTGGAAAACAGTTGACTCAGGAAAAGTGATGATTCACCAAGGCCCCACCATGGCTTCAGTGGATAATTTTTGGATAAATATAAATGGTGGAGGTGGGCATAGCTCTAGTCCTCATGAAACTAAAGATCCTATACTAGCATCATCAGAAATGGTTAACTCTATATACAGAATGCACGATAGAGAATTGAATTCAGTCAATGCAAGTCTTGTAACAGTAGAACAAATAGAATCCAAGGCTGATTGGGGTGTGATTCCTAGTAGTGCTCAATTAAGGGGTACTATTAGAACTTTTAGTGAGTCAGATAGAAATTATATTATCAAAAGAATGACAGATCTATGTAATGTAACCTCTCAGTTTCATAATCTAGAATGTTCTTTTGAAAGCCTGAATGTTTTCCCACCATTAAATAACAATCGAGAAATGGCTATACTAGCTCAAGACACGGTTTCTGATCTATTAGGAGAAGAAAAAATTGAAACAGGAGATCCTATTATGAGTGGTGAAGATTTTTCATATTACTTAAAAGAATCTCCAGGTGCTTTTATCTTTCTTGGAAATTATAATGAAGATAAAGGTATTATACACCCACATCATAACCCCAAGTTTGATATTGACGAAGACATCCTTCATAAAGGTACAGCTCTCTATATATCTTTAGCTTTAAAGTTTTTAAATAACCAATAACTTTGTTCTCCAAACAATCATTGTACAGTGCATAGGAAGATAATCGAATAGGTAAGTAGATAATTATTTTATCGACCTCTCACACCAAATCTAATCTACCCCTTAGTGGCTAAAATGATCTGTTAGATCCAAAAGTTCACTACTTGGGGTAGATATTTTAATTGATTATCAGATTATTATTCTATTGAGGAAAGTTCAGCAGTTTCATCACTTTCACTATCAAGAAGTTTATCGGCAAAAAAGTTAATTCCAAGTGCACCTAAAGGTGCTGTATAGATTACCGACAAAACGGCTAGTGCCAGGATTAATTCTCCTCCGGGTAGCCCCATTGACAAAGGAACTCCACCCATTGCAGCTTGAACGGTAGCCTTAGGGCTGTATGAAATTCCGCAGAAAAGTCTTTCTTTAGGATTTAAATTTGAGCCTAAAGTTGATATATAGACTCCCAACATTCTTATAAATACTCCGACTGTAATTATTAAAATTCCCAGTGGTCCCGCACTAATTGCTAAAGATACATCTACAATAGAGCCGATTAATACAAATAAGAATATCTCTCCAAAAGACCATACTCCTTTTAGCTTCTTTGAAAATTCCTCTGCAAACAATTTATGTTTTTCTAAAAGGTAAGCACCAGCTATCATGATGGCAAGTAGGCCGGCAACTTGTAAATAGGAGCTTACAACATAGGCAAAAAGAGCTCCTACTGCTAATACTACCATTCTATCACTGTCGGCCATTTCAAATTTTTGATAGATCTTTGTCAGGATAAAACCTACGAAGAGGCCAAATAAGATACCTCCTATTATCTCTCTCGGAATAGCTAGTAAACTTAAAAGGGTGCCACCGGCACCTCCATTGACAAGGCCAAGAAAAATAGAGATAAGAGTTATGGCAAATACATCATCAATTGAAGCCCCAGCTAAAATCATTACAGGAATCCCTTTATCTTTACCAAGGCCTCTATCTTTTAATTTCAACATAGAGGGGACTATTACCGCTGGGCTAACAGCTGCTATAATAAAACCCAATATACCAGCTTCGACAAACCCAAGCTCAAATAGGTAATAAGCTAATAAAAGTACAGTAAACCCTTCCATTAAACATGGCAGCGAACCTAACTTAAGAGAGAGTACTCCCACCTTATTTAAAGTTTCACGCCTTAATCCAAGACCCGCTCTAAGCAAGATTAAAATCAATGCAAGCAACCTAATGTCATCAGAGATAGCCAAAATTTCACTTGAAATCAAATCTAAATAATTTGGTCCTAACAAAATACCCGCAAGAAGCATTCCTAACAAACCTGGAAGGTTTAACTTTTCAAAAGCTTTTCCCATAATGAAGCCGGCAATTAGTATAATCAAAATACTTTCAATCATTGTAAATCATCCCTTTCTTAAAAAAATAGACTCCTACCCTGATAGGGTAGGAGCCATTAGCTTCTAAGAAAGCAGTTTGGAATTTAATCCTGGCGAGCTCCATCGCCGTCAAATCCAAATTTTACTTTATTTTTAGTTTATAGTATGCACTTCTAAATTGTCAATATGATTGCCTATGCATTTTTCACGTTATCAGTAAAAATGTTGCTATTTTCAAAAAATGTTACGAAGGGATTCCACTCTCATATTATGATCATCAAAGAACAAAAAATAGCAATTTTGGAGGTATTTGCGATGCTAAATCGAATGGAATTAATATAACCGCCTGTCTACTACTTGCGTAATAATAACGATGTTAGATGAAATCTTCTAAATTAGCTTCAGGATGATAAATGAGTAGAAAGGATGATTAAAGTGGGTTTAAACGAGCGGATAAAAGAATTGTCACTACAGCACGGAGTTACTCATTTTGGCGTTGCATATTTGTCGAAGGCGAAACAAGCTATTCTTAGTCAAGGTGGTTCGGAGATTGCGAGTTTTCCTTATTCTATTTCTTTAGGTATTTCGTTAATAAATCATATTGTTGATCAATTGCCAAGAAGGTCTGAACGATCTGTAGCACTTAACTATAGGCATCATGCTTATGATGTTATTAACCAACGGTTAGACACGATTGCATCAATAGTTAGTGGTTTCATACAACAACAGGGATATACTGTACTTCCTATTCCAGCGTCAAAACGAATTGATGACGAACGAATTTGTGCCTCTTTTTCCCATAAGATGGGAGCAAGTCTATCAGGACAGGGATGGATCGGTAAGAATTGCTTATTAATTACGCCTGATAGTGGACCTCGAGTAAGGTGGGTATCAATTTTGACAGATGCTCCAGTTGAACCAACAGGACAACTTATGGAAGAGCAATGTGGCGATTGCTCAGCTTGCGTAGATGTATGTCCAGTGAAAGCATTTACAGGAAAACCTTTTAATGAAGAAGAGCCTCGAGAAGTAAGATATGACGCTAAAAAGTGTAATAAATATTTTGAAAAAATGAAGGAAAAAGGTCAGATAGAAGCTTGTGGGATGTGTTTATATGTTTGTCCATATGGGAGAAAACAGTAAATAAAGACTCCCAGGATTAAAACCATATAAAAAACCAGTGGTTAACTATATCTATAACCACTGGTTTTTTCGTACTGAACAATTTTTTGTCTTAACTGTTTTATGGTGGGAAGTGCTAAGTACTGGGAAAATCAATATCTTTTAATGCAAGCTTTCCACATCATATCCTCTATCTCTTAACTGATCAGGTATACTGTTTTCACCAGCCAAATGCATGGAACCTACGACTATAAAATAAGTGTCTTCGCTATCATCATTGAGAATATCTTCTATTTCATTTGTCATTTGTTCGTCCCGACCATCCCACATGGCTAATTGATAATCTTTAATTGATTCAGTTTCGGATTCTTCAATTTGCTGTTCCCTTATATCAGCTAACTCCTCTGTATTTCCTTCCTGCCAAAGGGTAATTAATTCTTCTAGTTCCTCTTCAACATATTCAATCTCTTCTAATGTATTTTCTAAATAAATCTCTTGAGACTCATCGGATAATTTATTATAAATACCTATTTGATCTTCAATAGTCTCAAGACTAATCGTTTCCATTTCTTTATCTTCTAATTGTTCAATAAAGTAGTTTTCGATACCGTATTCCGGTGAAAGGCCTGCTTCGTTAATGGCAATTTCTGATGCAATCAAAGCTCCATACCAGGGTTTAAAGTTATTTAAAGTTTCCCGGTCAATTCCAATACTCACTGCCATATCGGCAACTTCCTCAAAAGTTTCCTCTGATACAACATCGGTCATTTTGGTTCCATCGTGATACATACCCAGTGTTGCCATTTGTTGGCCGATTTCCATTTCTGTCATGCCAGCCATATCAATTTCAAGTCCAAGCACATCGGCCTCTTGAAAGGCATCTTCAACTTTGGGGCTCAAAGGGTACATGTCTTCATGTCCCACATGGACAGAACCAAACAAGTACACTTGATTAGTTCCACCTTCTACTTCATAGAAAATACCTTTTGATTCTTCATCAACTGCAGCTTCTTCTGGACCGCATGCTGTTAAGAGTATTAGCACACTTAACATTCCTAAAATTTTAACTACTTTTGATCTTGTAACACCTAAAAAATCCATTCCCTTTCCCCCTTTTATTAGATACTGATTATTATTTCACTATTGAAATTGTATAGCTTGAAACTGAACGTAGCTGGGCTAAAACTATTTCCAAAACTATTATTTTTATTTTATCATGGCATAAGGTGATTTCAAGTGTCCTGACAATACTATTACAAATTTTAGTATAAAAATTATTTTTATAAAGGGGAATTTAAAAATATCTCGAAACAGAGTGAAGGGGGGGATTAAATGTTATTACAGAAAAAATTTGTAAAAGAAACTATCTTATTTGTTGCCGTAATAATCTTGTTGTTTTCTTTTTTAGTATGGTATGGGAATTGGAATTTAGAGTTGCTATTTAACGAAAAAGTAATTGATTTAGAGGGAGACATGACGACTTCAGATGAGCATTTAACTATTAAGCCTAGAGAAATGATCATAGATCACTCTAAAATCACTATATTAGTTGATTATCAAGTAAATCCAGAGTTAAGACAATTAGACCTTGAATTTACTACTCCTCCTCGACTTTTATTAGAAAAGGAAAACAAAGTAGATAATAATAATTCGACGCTTACAATGCCTAGTGGAGCTTATCCTGATTCATCTGAAAAAATAGAGACAATTGATGAGAGCTATTTTAAGTACGAGTATTGGTATCAAAATTTTCCGTACGAACTTGAACAAGACCTAACTCTAATTTTAGATAGAACCTACATGAGTAAAGATCACAGTCAAGAAATTTCTGTGGATCCTGGTGATAATGTCGAAGTTGAGATATCAGACATAGGGAAATATAAGGGGAAGTTAAAAGAACCTCAAAAAACTGACGAAGGTTTAGATACAATAACTTTTGAAGGTGAGATACTTTCAGATCAATTTGAGTATGGCTTTAGAGTGCGAGACTATTTAATTAGCATGGTAAACGGTGAAGAGGTAAGACCTACAGGTGCTGGCGGTGGTGGCAGCCCCGGTTCTAATTCCAATTATCAATTTGAACGTGAGTATAGAATAGAAGATAAAATGTTTTGGGAAGGAGATTTAGTACTACAAGTGGGAAGAATAAGAGTACTTATTGGAAATAGGTTTGAATCCCCTTACATGGATTTAAACATTACCGAAGAATTATGATGTTTTAGTTATGGGAATTATGCTATTGAACTGATTAAAAATATTATATATAGAATTAATATCACAATTGCATCAATTCCCAGATAAAAATAGCTTCTTTTGGAGCGGTATATAATACCAGCTGCAATCACATTAGTCATTAATATCCCAATAACAGCTGCATTAAAAATTTCCTGTTCACTAAATTGTAAAATTGGCCCTTTTAAGTAGATTGTGTCTACAATAAATATTAACCCCATATTTAGTATATTGGCTCCTAGAATGCTACCAAAGGCTTGATCAAAGAAGCCTTTTTTAACTGCTGACAGTGTAATAACAAGCTCTGGAAGAGATGTGCTGAGTGCCAGGAATACTACACCTAATAGCCCCTCTGTTAACCCAGTATTTTCTGCGATTGTATCAGCAGCTCCAGATAAAAACCTAGCTGAAACTATGATAATTATGCCCAATACGGCAAACTCAAACACCAGTTTTTTTAAAGATTCAGAACTTCTAGTATTATTTTTCGAATCATTTCTTTCATCAGGTGGTTCTGATGAGTCAACAGGGTCAGTTGATAGATTAGGATTTCTTTTATGATACCGATAATGAATTGTATGTGAAACGAAATAAACAAAAAATATCAATAAACTGCTTCCACCTAAGTGACCAATTGTAAAAAGTTCTTGTTCGACGATGCCTGTAAGGGCTATAGTTAAGATTATTGTCAGCATGGAAACAGCCAGTATATGATCAAAGCTTAACTTTTTAGCTATCGGCCCTTTTCCCTGAGCTATATCCATAAAAAAAATCAAAGATAGATTAAGTAGATTACTTCCAAATAAATTACCCAGGGCAAGATTAGGAGCATCTATAATTATTGCAGAAATTGTAACAGAAAGCTCGGGCAAAGTAGTGACTATTGGTAGCAATAGTACACCGACAAAAGCGCCACCAAGTCCGGTAACTTTACCAATTTTATCTGCAACTGTTGAAAGTCTTTTGCCACTAAAAAATATTGCTGCTGCTGTTCCAATAAAAACTAACCATGTTAATATGATGTTATTCACTTCCTTTACATATTAGTCATAGGAATTCATATTTTAATAAGGATAGCATCACATATTTATAGTTCACTATTTTATTATTGGCAAATTATTCGGTAATTAAAACCCCTCCGGCTTTATTTAGAAATGTTCCTCATTAAGAAATCTTCTCACCTGTTGAAAAGGAATAGGGAACTTCTAAATTCGAAGGGGTTTTTGTTATTTTTTGCAAGTTAAATTATTGTTTGAATATCCAAACGACATTTAACTTACTCGTAAAATAACCTACCCAAATCAAACATTGGAGAAAAATCTTCATTAGCTTCATCCATATAGTCTGATTTGGATGTGAGTTCTTTACAGAAGTCAGAAGTTTTTAGTGTTAGGTCACTGATTAAGTGACTATTTTCTGCCGGTTCGGTTGGTTTATCCGAACGTCCTATTGCCATAATATACACATGGTCTTTAATAGGATATTCCTCGGAAAAAAAATCAAAAGTTATATTAAAACACAAGAAGTTTCGATTACTTATATCAATAATATCAATAGATGAGCTTGATTTGGAATAAACTTGTTTTTGCGAAACGTAATGTGGTTCTACAACTTCTTTGTCTAGTATGTTAATTGATACATTAAAATTAACCGGAAAATTGTTCATGTTTAATACTTTAGTAATTATACTTTTTGAGTTTTGTTTTTTCAAAAGAGGACCCGAATCATATTTGACACTTAATTTATCATTTTCATGATCTAAATTAGGTGATGACATGTGAATTACACCTCCTTAGTTGACGGTGAAAAATCATATTGAATATTAGCTTCACCGGAAGAAACTAAAGCGTATTTAGTGCCGAGGGGTCCAAACAACTCAAATACTGTGATAGCAGCTAATTCAATTGCTGTAATTATTGGAGCAATATCCGGAAATTGACTTTGAACTATCATCAATAAACCAATAGTGACACCAGCTTTAGAAAACATTGCAAAACCTAAATATTTTTGTACTAAAATTGGAGCTTGTGACCATCTGGCACCTAAAAAAGCTCCTCCTACTTTTCCAATACTTCTAGCTACAATGTAAACAGCGGCAAATACCCAGTTCTCCAATAAAATATCCAAGTGTAGTTCAGCTCCGGCTAACACAAAAAAACCTATATAAATGGGTAATTCAATATCTTCTAAATAAGTAATTTCTTTAGGTTTAGAATATAAATTAGCTACGACAAAACCACTGACCATATTAGCTAATAGGGGTGATAGGTTAAGTAGATTGGCCATTCCACTGTTTAAAAGAGCAATTCCGACGAGTAACAGTACTTTATGTTGTCTATTACCTGTTGCCTTAAGTAACAGACAAAGAAAACAACCTAACACTGCTCCTAAAAGTGTAGATCCACCTAATTCAATTATAGGTTCTAATATACTAGCAACTGTGAATCCGTTACCTGCAATTAATCCACCAACTATAGCGGAAATAATACCAAAAAAGATAATACACAATGCATCGTCTACTGCTACTACACCTAATAAAGTACTTGTAAAGGGTCCTTTTGCTTTTGTTTCCCTAACTACTGCCAAAGGAGATGCCGGAGCAGTTGCTGTTGCCATAGCCCCAAGCAACAGAGATACTTCCAGTGATAAGTTTAACAAGTAAAACATTGCAAAAAAGACTACAAAAAAAGCGCCAAAAATTTGTACAACAGTTATCCCTACTATGGCTTTACCCAATTGTTTAAGTTTACTAATTTCTAATTCGCTACCTATGAATAGGGCTATAATTCCCAAGCCTAATATTCTAATAATATTAAGGCTTTCGTTTAATTCACTTGGAATTACGTTTAATAATGATGGGCTTAAAATTAATCCAATAATAATGTATCCCACTACCATAGGTACTTTAAATCTTTGTACTAATTTTCCTCCACAAAAGCCTAGTAATAGAATTACAGCTATTCCTAAACTTTGGTCATAGATTGTCAATTAAGGTCACCTCTAATAGATTGATTGGAAAATAATGGAAATATAAAAGAAATTTTTTTTAAGACAAGCCAATAACATTATCAATTTTATAATAGAAGGCTATTCCGACACCTGGCTCATTTAGATCGATTAGTTTGCCTTCTAATAGTTCGGTGGCTTGTGATAATTTTTCTTCTGAGTCTACTATTGAAAAGATGGTTTTGTTACCTTCTTTACAGTGTTCAAAAAGTTGTCTAACCCCTCCCACAATGGGAATTTTATTTTGACAAACTAATGCATTTCCCATTCCTTCAGAGTCAATTACAGTACCTCCCGGAATTCCGATTTCAATAAATTTCTTTAATAGTTCATCTAAATACTCCGTTTCGTTTAACACTATTACTAAGACATAAATTTAAATCACTCTCCCTTGTAGTTTTAGCTTTTAGCGGCTGCTAAAAAACAACCGCAATTAGATCCTATTATTTTATTATACTCTTCTAAGTATGATTTTCAAGGATATATACATATTAGAATAATTCTTAATTTTGAATAAAAACAAAAGCTAATTATAATAGTAATTGTTAACATGAAGGTGTATTATTACTATTTCTAGAAAACATAATAAAATCTCAGAGAATAAGTGATGGTGATTTATAAACTTGGAGGTGTGTTACTGTTGGAAGGAAATTTTTATACTGCTGTTGAAAAGAGGCGTTCTATCTACGGGATTAGTAAAGAAGCTGTCATTTCCGATGACAAAATTAAAAAAATTATTGAACATGCTGTAAAATTCATTCCATCTGCTTTTAATTCTCAGAGTGGAAGGGTGGTATTATTATTAGGAGAACATCACGATAAATTATGGGAAATTATTAAGGATATTCTTAGAGAAAAAGTATCTGAAAAGAAATTTCCTAAGACCGAAGAAAAACTTAACTCCTTTAAAAGTGGATATGGAACAGTGTTATTTTTTGAAGATCAGGAGCCAGTTCAAGAACTTCAGCAAAAATTCCCCAAGTATAAAGATACTTTTCCAATTTGGTCTCATCATTCTTCCGGCATGTTACAATACGTAGTGTGGACAGCGTTGGAATTAGAAGGTTTTGGCGCATCTTTACAGCATTATAATCCTATAATAGATGATGCTGTAAAAAAAGAATGGGATATTCCTGAAAACTGGGAACTGGTGTCCCAAATGCCCTTTGGTAAACCTACAGCTCCTCCGGGAGAAAAGGAATTTAAACCTCTAGATGAGAGAATAAAGGTTTTTAAATAAGAAACCATAAGTATCTATAGATATCCAATTTTAAAGCCAATGCCAATGCAAAATTAGAGGGGGTAATAAATGTGGATCAAGAAATTTTTAATTATATTCAAAACTACATAGTCAGGGATAATTGTAAATCAGATACTATTAAGGAAGAAGAATATCAACGGGATGATGTACAACCCAGTATAGAGCTGGAGACGGGTAAATTTTTAGGTCTTTTGATTAGGTTGATAAATGCTCAAAAAGTTCTAGAATTTGGTACCTGTCTAGGTTATTCAACTATTTGGTTAGGCGAAGCTGTAAAACAAACTGGAGGGAAAGTTATTTCAATTGAAAAAGACCCTAAACTCTATCAAGAAGCTAAAACAAATATAGAGGAAGCGGGTCTTTCAAATTCTGTAGAACTGGTTTATGGTGATATTAGCGAGAAAATTCGGGACTTAACTGGTCCCTATGATATAATCTTTCAAGATGCTCAAAAATCATTATACCCTAAAGTACTGGAAAACAGTATTAATTTGTTGAATCAGGGTGGGGTGCTTGTTGCAGATGATACCTTATTCAAAGTTAAAGGAGCCCCAAGAAATTTAGGGGCTCCTGTTGATGAATATAATCGCAAAGTAATGTCTGATGATAGACTTTACAGTACTATTTTACCTGTCGGCGATGGTGTTACTTTGAGTTATAAGATTAGACAGTAAAGTATTTTTTCACTCTAGTCAAGGTCAATAAAACTATAACAATTATAGTGATTATTAGTTCCGGAACTAAATAACTGGAATTATACAACAAAGAGTACATCCAGACGCTTTGCCCTTCGGGAGCATAGTCGCCAAAAAACACAGCTCCAGCTAAAAAATGGGAGACAAATCTGACCATTCCACCTAAAATAACACCTGTGACTATAGGTAAGATTATATTGGCCGAGGAATTCGCTTTTCTAATCCATGATGAAAAGGTTCCAGCTAAACCTAATCCTGCAAAAGCTACAGGATAATCCAGGAAAAATTGTATCCAGTGAACTATAAAGCCTGCTACTGCTAGCTGTAATATCCCGAAAGTGACTCCTGCCAGTATTCCGGGTTTTAACCCCCAACGAAAGGCTATGATAAATATAGGTAACATCTCTAAGCTAACAGATCCTCCCTGGGGCATGGTGTAAAGCTTAATCATGCTTAAAAGCAATGCCAAAGCCACTGCGATACCGGTTTCTGCCAGGATTCTGACATTTTTTGATACGTTTTCCATAATGAACTCTCCTTTCCTATATTAAGGCTCTTTTATACTCCTTTGTTGATAGTTGAACTCTTAGTGTGAAATTGAAGAGTTCAACTATCAACATTCAACTTTAACACAGCCCATATTAAAAAAAGCGCAATTCCTTAGGAATTGCGCTTTTAGTCGTAAATAATACATAAATAATACAGAAAACTCTATATAGCTCGCCTAGACTAAAAGCCAATTCCCTACGCTGGTATTATCCAGGTCAGGTTCTAGGGTAGGACTAATTGCCCTTCTCAGCCGGGAAGGCGATCCCCGGCACCCCTATTGGCTTAATAAAATTCGATTGTTATTACTATCTTACCATGGGTGTAAATATAATACAATGCATATTAATTTAAATTCTTTCACTAACATATGTCGCCACTAACTCATGACTAAAGTCACGAGAATGCGTGACGAACTCTTCAAATCTTGGCAAGATACCACTTACATGAAGATATTTCGTATTTCAATTCATAAATTTTTTGGGTTTCTCCGATAGTACTTTGGCAAGTGTAAACAATCATTTTGTTGCCTGTTAATTTTTCTTCAGATGTGGATATAACTTGGTCAACACTAACCACTTTTTTAGTACCTTCGGAAGTGGTGATACGATATTTTAAAGGTTTAGGAATTCCATCTTCTTTAAACCAGGCAATCATTTCTATAGGTTTCATTATTACCTTCACAGTAATTCTCCCTTCTATAATAAGCTAGACATCATGGGATACTCTTCTTCTGCATCTACTCCTCCTGCCAAGGGAGGAACTGTTGAATGTAAAAAACAGGACCGGATTAAAGAAGTTTCCCCGTGTTTAGCCCTGATTTTATCGATAGCTTTATAAAAAGACTCTTCTGAATCCGTATCAATAGACAATTTGTCAAACATCGATAGTTGGTAAGACTTACTCGATGAAAGGGAAGATAGTGAAATTCCTATGTGTCTTAAGGGTTCTTCTTCATCCCATAATTCATTTAAAAGTTTTTTACCAGTTTCGAAAATAACTTTAGTAGAATTTGTGGGATTGAGTAATTTTTTTTGTTTACCGTAGGAAATAAACTGTGAGGTTTTAATTGATAAATTGACTACTTGTGCGTAACAATGAGCATCACGTAATCGGCTACTGACCTTTTCAGTTAAAGATAATAACCAAAGCCGTGCTGTCTCTTTATCAGCCACATTTTCGGGAGTAGTAGTAGAATTTCCTAAACCCTTCATAGGAAAACCTTCTGGCCTAACGGAAGACTCCTCAATTCCATTGGCAAAATCCCAGATCAAAAGCCCGTGACTTTTCAACCAAAGTTTCAATTTATTGCGAGGAGTTTTAGCCAGTTCCCCAATGGTAGTGATTCCTCGATCAAGTAACTTTTTTTCTGTAGCCCTTCCCACCATAAATAATTCTCCTACAGGTAGTGGCCACAACTTAGTAGGAATTTCTTCAGGGAATAATGTGTGAACTCGGTCGGGTTTTTTAAATTCTGATGCCAGCTTAGCTAAGAGCTTATTGGGGCCAATTCCTATGTTCACTGTGAACCCGAGTTCTTCTTTTACTCTGGCCTTAATAGTATTAGCGGCGGTAAGATAATCCCCAAATTGTTTTTCCATATTGGTGAAATCCAGGAAGACTTCATCAACCGAATAGCGTTGAATAAAAGGGGAGTATTCGTACAGCAATTCGACCATGGCATTACTGCATCGAAGGTATAGATCATAATTGGGTGGTACTACAAACAGGTCAGGGCACTTTTTTCGAGCACTGCTCAACAGCTCTCCGGTTTGAATTTTAAACTTGCTTTTTGCTGGTATGGATTTAGCCAGTACAATTCCACGACGTTTTTGTGAATCTCCACCAACTACTGAGGGGACTTGCCTCAAATCAAGTTGTGCACCTTTTTGCAGCCTGTAAGCAGCCTCCCATGATAAATACGCAGAATTAACGTCAATGTGAAATATTATGGGGTCGCTCATTGTGCATCACTCCTGTAGAAAACATTATAGCAGAACACATGTTCGAAGTAAAGTGAAGTGATTCGCACATATTACTGTTAAATTATAGTTGTAAAAAGCTGTTGTTAACCACCTCATTTTACGAGGTTGACAGGAGAGTTGTAATTATAATATATTTGATTTATTGATTTTATTTATTAGTTTTTAGCGTTAGCATCTATTTTATATTTCTATTTGGGAAGGAGTGCATTCTTATGAATAGTAATATCAGAGATTTAGTAGTTATTTCCTTATTTGCTGCTGTTACTGGTGTACTTTCTTATGTTTATGTACCTATTAGCCCTGTACCGGTGACGGGCCAAACAATGGGTGTGATGTTGTCAGGGGCTTTATTAGGACCTAAACGTGGGTTTATAAGTCAGGTGGTCTATCTATTGTTGGGAGTTGTAGGAATGCCGGTTTTTGCTGGTGGTATGGGAGGAGTGGCTGTGTTATTTGGTGCCACTGGTGGTTATCTTTGGGCTTATCCCTTTGCTGCTTTTATTATAGGTTACATAGTAGAGAAGGGAGATAGATACACAGGAATTACTTACTGGTTGGTTCTAGTACTTGCCTTACTCACAGGTGGTGTATTTATGATTTATACTACCGGAGTATTACAACTGGCTTTGGTAACGCAGGTTCCTATTGGAGTTGCAGTTTTAGAAGGTGCAGTTCCTTTCTTGCTTGGAGATATAGTTAAAATTACAGCCAGTGCCTTTGTGACTAAAAGTTGTCGTACACTGTCATTGTGAATAAATTTGTTTATTCAGGGAATATACACGAAAAAGCTATATTTTTGGCAGGATACAAAGTTGAATTATAGAACTTTATACTAACTGGTACTTGTTGTCATAAACAGTTTTTTATAGGGCCACATGAAAGATATTTAAGGTAAACAAAATAAAAATTATAAAGGGGTTTACTAATGGAAAATTCCTTTAAACAAACGGAGTTTTTATCCTTATCAACTAGAGCTCAAATTTTATTGTCCAGAGAAGAGGGATTCGATGTGGAATTCAAGCAAACCTTAAACGCTGTGGATTCCGAAGATATAGTGGCTTTCGCAAATTCCAAGCATGGAGGCGCTATTTTAGCTGGTATTAGAGAGGAACAAGAAGAGTCGGGAAGACAAGGAACAGAAATTGTAGGTTGTCCAATAGGAGATGAAGAAAAACTCACTATACTGAACAAAGCTGCTAGTTGTCATCCGCCTGTATACTTAGAGCTGTATATCGAAAACTCCCAAAAAACACCATTTTATAGAATTGAAATTCCTTCAGGAAAAGAAAAACCCTATTGTACACCAAAAGGAACTTATAAAATAAGAGGGGATGGGAGAACTAACGTCTTATTGCCCGATCAATTATTGTCTCTATTTGTCGAAGAAGAAAGCGAACAATTTATAGGTCGCTTCAAAGAAGCCACTAAAGAGTTAGAAAAAAGTCATTCCGAACTTCAAAACGCTATTTCAGGAGATATGCGCAAGTTTTTAGAGAATTTTTACGGCGAATTCGCCCGAAAAATTAATAAAATTGAAAGTATTGAAGACAGAATGGAAAGCCTAGAAAATAAATTTGACAAGCTCATCAAAAATCTTGATTTGGATACGGATACGGACAAATCATGAGTTTTGATTAAATATGATTATGTTATAATATGATAGTAGTTAAAGTATGGAGTTTTTAAACGAAATCTGTCAGTGAATTGTAAAAGGAGAGTTACAAATGGTTCAGAGACACGGCGCTCCTACTGATCCTAATAAGCGAGTTGAAATAGTAGATATCATTCGCGGGTTTGCGCTCTTTGGTGTACTTTTAGTGAATATGACTCTGTTTAAATCCACCTTATTTTATTGGGAGCAAATACCCCATTATTCCGGGGATATCAATGTATTCTTTGGTTGGATGATTGAACTTCTGGCAACTGGTAAGTTTTATCCTATTTTTTCGTTTTTATTTGGTTTGGGTTTTTATTTTTTTGTCAGCAGGGCCCAGAAAAAAGGGTTAAAGGTAGGTAAATTATACCGGCGCAGAATCTTGGGATTATTAATTTTTGGATTAATTCATTTAGTATTTATCTGGTCAGGTGATATACTTCATCTCTATTCTGTCGGTGGTTTGTTTTTACTTGTATTCAGTACCATGTCGGATAAAACTATCAAAAAACTGATGGTTTTCTTTTTTTGTCTTGCTGTTATCATTCAGGGAGGAATTGTTTTCGCTGAAACCCTAACTGCAGAAGAGGATTTAACTGCTGAAATAGATCCTCGTGAAAAAAGGTTGCAGCTAAAAGAAGATGCAACAGGGGTCTATCAGGAGGGAGATTTTCTAGATATTTTAAGGTTTAGAGTAGTTAATGAAGTGCCTTATGTTATGTTAAATATACTTTTGAGTTTACCAGATATTTTATTTTTATTTCTGCTGGGCTTATATGCTGGTAGAAAGAAAATTTTTATGAAAATCGGTGAATATAGACAAAAATTTCGCTGGACTCTTAATAGAACACTGCCTATTGGGGTGATTGGAACCCTTGTATATTATTTAATAATGGTTGATTCTATTGGCTTGGGCCCAATAGCAGGAGACGTTTTAGCTGAAATGATATTTTATGTAGCTTCAATATCTTTGGCAGTGACTTACATTTGTAGCTTAAGCTTGCTAAGCCAATATAATTTCCCTATGAGAATACTGTCTCCTCTTTCCAATGTTGGCAAAATGGCCTTAACTAATTATCTTACCCAGTCCCTGATCAGTGTGTCGATTTTCTATGGCTATGGAGCGGGTTTGTTTGAACAGGTGAGTGTTACCGGAGGAGTCGCTATAACAGTAGGAATTTACACATTACAAATGATCTGGAGTTGGATTTGGATGTCTAGGTTTAGATTTGGGCCCTTTGAGTGGTTGTGGAGAAGTTTTACCTATCAAGAATTTCCGCCTATTAAATTATCATCGTAATATAATTCTGCTGTCGCCTTAATTAATATAATTGAAAATCCTATAAATAGATGATCTCTATGGGAGGTATTATTATGAAGAAAAAAATACGCCAGGGTAAGATTTCCGACTTTTCACGGCTATCATGGGCATGGGATAATAACCCTTCTACTTTAAAAGTTTTTAAACAGCGAATGAATATGGGTATTCAAGAATTTTGGGTGATTGAATCTCTAGAAAAGGATAATAATGGGAATTTACCTGTGGAATTAGCAGGGGAGTTTCATATCGTGTGGGACTCGCCGGACCCAGATGAAGCCGATGGTGAAGCAAGAGCCTATCTATGCGCTTTTAGAGTCCATCCCGACTATCGCGGGTTAGGTTTGGGAAAAAACTTGATGGAAGGAGTTCTGTCCCGAGTGTCTCAAGTTGGCAGAACCCAGGTGACAATAGGAGTTAAACAAAATCGCCCTGAAATCAAAGAAATTTATCATAAATGGGGATTTACAGAGTTGGTAAAACTAAAGACAGTAGATCATCATAATTTTAATGAACAAGGTGAACCCAACCCAACTGATTTTCCCATTGAATTGTATTTGAAATATTTATCTAAAAATAACAAGAACTAGGATGGAGGATGCTAATGTCTCAATTTGAGTTGATTGCCACTTCTACTTTTGGTTTAGAAGCCTTAGTTAAACAGGAGATTAAGGATTTAGGTTATGAAATTGTTTCTGTGGAGAACGGAAAAGTTACTTTTAAAGGCGATGAAAAAGCTATATGTAGAGCAAACTTATGGCTTCGAACGGCAGATCGGGTAAAGTTGAAAATTGGGGAGTTTACAGCCAAATCCTTTGAAGAATTATTTGAACAGACTTATCAGCTTCCATGGGAGGAGTTGTTACCACAGAACGCAGAGTTTCCCGTGGAAGGAAAATCGGTTAAATCCCAGCTTTATAGTGTTCCTAACTGTCAATCCATTGTGAAAAAAGCAGTAGTCAAGAAAATGGGGCAGGCCTACGGCCAAAGTTGGTTTGAGGAAGATGGTCCCTTTTATAAAATTGAGGTGGCTTTACTTAAAGATATAGCCACACTAACTATTGATACTAGTGGACCAGGATTACATAAAAGAGGCTATCGGGCCCTGGTCAGTCACGCGCCATTAAAAGAAACCTTGGCAGCGGCATTGATCATGCTAGCTCGGTGGTATCCAGACACTGCTTTGATAGATCCACTTTGCGGTTCGGGAACTATTCCTATAGAAGCTGCTATGATCGGACGTAATATCCCACCAGGATTGAACAGAAATTTTTCAGCTTCTTCTTGGCCAATCATCTCAGATAAAATCTGGCAAAATGTAAGAGAAGAAGGTCAGGACAAGGCCGAATTTGACAAAGAACTAAAGATTTATGGTTCTGATTTTGATGAAGAGATGGTACAACTGTCTCAAGACAACGCAGAAAAGGTTTTGGGTAAAAATATACCGGAATTTACCTGCATGCCAATTGATAAAATTAGCAGTAATGAGGAATACGGCAAGCTAATATGCAATCCACCCTATGGAGAGAGACTAGGTGAAGAGCCGGAAGTTGATGATTTATACCGCCAAATGGGTCAAATTTTTAACAAGAGGTTCCCTACTTGGTCTTATTATATACTGACTCCTCATAACAATTTTGAAAAATTGTTTGGGAAAAAAGCCAGTAAAAAACGAAAGCTATACAATGGACGAATTCGAGTAGATTATTATCAGTACTTTGGACCTAAACCACCAAATCTTTAAAACCATTAAAACCTCAGGTATTTTGAACTTAAGATCGCGATACTTCTGCTAACCTTGATACGTCTCCCAATAATAGAAAATAATAACAATAAAGGTTAAAAGGGGGACAAATTTAATGGTCGGAACAACCAAACAAGTGCTGTTAACTACTGTAGTAGTTATGGCTTTTATGGTGATGACTGGTTTTTCTATTGCACCTGATGTTCATGATGAAGATGCAGAAATAATTGATCCAAAAAGTAATAACAGTCTGATCGGAGTTAGTGGTGAAGGTGAGGTTAAAGTAGAACCTGAGGTAGCATATGTGACTTTAGGGGTTGAAACATCTTCTCCCGATCCACAAAAGGCTCAAGCAGAGAACAGCGACATTATGGAGGATGTAGTAGAGACTTTAAGGGATCAAGGAATTGCAGAGGAAGACATTCGAATTGGCCATTACAGTATAGGTCAGCAGTATGTAAGGCCTGACGAAGAGGAAGAACCTGACTATCAAGTGGCTAATCATATTGATATTACAGTACACGACCTGGATAATGTGGGCTCTGTATTAGAGGCCAGTGTAAATCAAGGCGTTAATAATATCAGGAGCTTAGAATTTGGAGTTTTAGATGAAGAAGAGTATAAAATGAAGGCTCTGGATAATGCCCTTGAAAATGCAGAACAAAAAGCAGATCGAATCGCCAGTTTCTATGATAAGTCTCTGGACGACATCAAACAGGTATTAGAAAGTGATACTTCTCTTGGACGCATGCAAATGGATATGGATATGGAATATACTGTTAGTGAAGAGGCCTTGGAAATGAGTGACGATGTTTATGGTACAGCAGGTTTAGATGCCCAACCAGGAGAAGTTACCTTTGAAGCAGATGTAGATGTAATATATGAAATGCAATAAGACTAAATATGAAACTAAGAATATGTTGTCTTAACTTTTACATTTAACTTTTACCAAAGGGGCTTTGCCTCTTTGGTTTTTTATTAGACAGTCATTAATTTTGGGCCTATAATATAGATGAATAGATATACTGTGTTAATGATACAAATTTTTATAGGGAGGGGTATATGTGACAGGGGCTAGATTTGATCAGATCATCGATAGGACAGGCACCCATTCTTATAAATGGGATGATGTAGGGGAAGTTTTTGGATCCAATGAGCTATTACCTATGTGGGTGGCAGATATGGATTTTCAATCTCCTGATTCTGTTATTGAGGCTGTTGTAGAGAGAGCCCAACACGGGGTTTATGGTTATGCGGGTGATTTTGACGGTTATTTCAATTCAGTGAAAGACTGGTTTAATAAAAGATTCAATTGTAAAATTGAGAAAGATTGGATAAAAACTACTCCTGGCGTAGTACCAGCCCTTAATATGGCTGTCAGAACCTATACTAATCCCGGTGATAAAGTAATAATACAGTCACCTGTCTATCCACCTTTTTTTAATGTGGTTAGAAACAATGGCTGTCATGTAATTAATAATGAACTTATTGAAGAAAAGGGGAAATATTATATTGACTTTGAGGACTTAGATAAAAAAGCTAGTGATAGTCGGGCTAAAATTTTAATGCTATGTAGTCCCCATAATCCCGTAGGAAGAGTTTGGAGTCGTGAAGAGCTTAAAAAAATCGGCGAAATCTGCCAAAAGAATAATTTAATACTAATTTCAGATGAAATTCATGGAGATCTGACCTTCCCGGGAAATAATAATATTCCCTACTTTAAAATAATGTCTGAATTAAACTTTAATAATGTAATTTTGTGTACTTCTCCGGCCAAAACCTTTAATGTGGCTGGGCTACAAACATCTAGTGTTATCATACCGGACCAATGCTTGCGATCATCCTTTAATAACACCTTAGAAGCAAATGGATTTTCAAAGCCAAATATTTTTGGTTTAATTGCTGCTGAATCCTGTTACAATTATGGTGAAGATTGGTTAGATGAGCTGAGAGAATACCTGTATCAAAACTTTTTATTTATAGAAGATTACTTAAAAAATAATATACCTGCCTTGGAAGTGACAAAGTCCCAGGGTACTTATCTGGCCTGGTTAGATATCAGGAAAACAGGTAAAACAACTAAAGAAATTCAAAAGTTGTTAGTATCTCAAGGAAAAGTTGCTTTAATTCCCGGTACAAAATTTGGCCCTAATGGAGAAGGTTTTTTAAGACTGAATTTCGGATGTCCTCAAAAACAGCTCCACCAAGGTCTTGATAGGATAGCAAAGGTGATTAATAGTTTATAAATTACGGAAATTAAATCAATTCTAGAAAAACATAAAAATGCTCCCCTTTATTTGGTGACAGCTTTTATTTTCTTAGCTGTCTACCGAATGGGGGAGCATATCAAAATCAATTATTAAATTATTAAACTTTATAAGCAACGCAATAAGCAACGTATTTATTGTTATGTAGTTTAATTTTAATCTTCAGGATAATCTAACTAATCTAGAAATTTTTGAATCTCCAGACTGTATCCATTAGGATCTTCTGAAAAGAAATGATAGATTTTAAAATCAGGATTAGTTTTGGGTTTATTAAAAGGTTGATAACCATTGTCTATCAGAGATCCGTAAGCTCTATCGACTTCTTCTGTCAATAAAGTTATGATAGGGGCTTTCCCTTCACTCTTGACCTCCATGTGTGTGCAAAATCCGATCATACCTCCACCAGGGATTTCATAAATTCTACAAGCTCCTTGATCCTTAAATAAAGGGAGCTGCAGTACATTGTGGTAAAAATCATGTACTTTCTCTAAGTCATTCGTTCCCAAAAATATCACTGAACCTGACCACATAATATACCACCTTTCTTTAATTTTTTGCAGGAAAATAAGCAATTTTACAGAAACGGTTCTAAATAGAAAAATTAAATTTAGCAAACTAGTTAATAAGCTAAAAACTTGTGTCCTTAAATAACAATATAACAGCTCTTTTACCATTTTATAAAGGAAGGGGAGTTACAAATTGAGAGGTTGTCTTGTAGCTATCTTGATATTTGCAGTGCTGGGATTGAGTTTTTATTTTTTTGTTGCAGGTCCAACAGAAAATATAGATCGAGAATATCCAGGAATAATGTACACTACTGACGGCGAAATTGAAGAACAAATTACTGTTAAGTTGAGGGGAGCGCTTACTGAACCGCTTATGAGCGAACCTACCTTTGAGGGAGAAATTGAAATAACCGGTGATGAAATATACTACTCCGAATCAATTCCTGAAATCGAATGCGCTGAAGGAATTTTTTTTCTGGGGTTCCCGGAACAGGAAACCCCAGAAGGTATAGTATCGGGTAGTGTTACGATTTCAGATGATCTAGAAAAACTTATTGGCTCCTTATCTTTAAATAACAAATACACCTATTACTTTGGAGCTCCAGGCGAAAGCCTGGAAGAAATCCTTGCTATCAAAATGTACGAATAATTGTGTATGCAAATGTTAATTCGAAAACTTATGTTAAATCAGGTTAAGTTCTTTTCCTACTTTTGAGAACTTTTCAAGAGCAAAATCTAGATCCTCTTTACTGTGGGCAGCTGAAATCATTGCCCGAATTCTTGCTTTGCCATGTGGAACTAATGGGAACCCAATAGCTTGTGCAAAAATGTTTTCTTCAAATAATTTTTCACTAAATTCGCTGGCTGCTTTAGCATCACCGATCATCACTGGAGTTATTGGAGTTTCAGATTCGCCAGTGTCAAATCCTAATTCTTTAATTCCTTTTTTAAAGTAATCGGCATTGTCCCATAATTTGGTTACTAATTCGTCACTATCTGATAGTATTTTAATGGCTTCTAGTGTTGCAGCAGTATCCGGTACTGTAAGGGCAGAACTAAATGTAAAAGGACGAGATTTTTGTCTGATATATTCTATTAGCTGTGCACTACCTGCTATACAGCCACCCATAACACCTAGGGCTTTTGAGAAGGTACCAATTTCGATATCTACTTCTCCATGCAAGTTAAAGTGGTCAACTATGCCTCGGCCACTTCTTCCTAAAACTCCCTCACCATGAGCATCGTCCACCATAGTCATGGCATCGTATTTTTTAGCTACTTCTACAATTTCTGGTAATGGAGCAATGTCTCCATCCATGCTGAATACACCATCAGTGATAATCAATTTTTTTCCAGGCGGGTTCTCTTTTAGCACTGATTCTAAGCTATCTACATCATTATGTGAATAAACTTTGATATCTGCTCTGGACAATCTTGAGCCATCAATAATACTTGCGTGGTTTAATTCATCGCTGATAATAGTATCCCCTTTTCCTACTAGTGCAGGAATAGCTGATAAATTTGCTTTAAATCCTGATTGAACTGAAAGAGCAGCTTCTACTCCTTTAAATTCGGCCAACTTCCGTTCTAGCTGATGGTGAATATCCATAGTCCCTGCAATAGTTCGTACAGCTCCAGGACCTACTCCGTACTCGTCGATGGCTTTTTTGGCAGCCTCAACTATTTGAGAATGGTTAGCAAAGCCTAGATAGTTATTCGAACAGAAGTTTAACATCTTTTTACCTTTAATTTGTACCCAGGCACCTTGTGGCCCCTCTAAAGTTTTGATATCTTTGTAAAGTCCTTTTTCTTTTAATTCTTCTAGCTCTGTTTGAATAAAGTTTAGTTTTTCTTGTGAGCTCAAATTAATCACTCCTTAAATTTAGAATATTTTTTACATCTTTACGTATTAGGGGTGCAAAATTATTTTACCAGTATTCCCCTCTTGTGCAAGCTGAAAAGCTTCTTCAAATTGTTCAAAGGAAAATTTGTGAGTTACCATAGGCATTAAATCATCAGCTAATCTCGATTTTAGCAGATTATGCATCTTAAACCAAGTTTCGTACATTATTCTTCCGTTAATACCGTAGGCTTTTGCGCCTTTAAATATTAATCCATTAGACAGGTCTATTTGAGTTTTACCTGGAGGCAATCCTAGGAATGAAACCCAACCTCCGCCTTTTAAAGCAGCCAGTCCTTCATTTATAGCTGTATCTTTACCTGCCATTTCTAATAATACGTCTACTCCAGCGCCGTTTGTTTTGCTTTTCACTAATTCTACTGTGTCTTGTTCCATGGGATTTATGATTTCATCTGCTCCCATTTTTTTTGCTAATTCTATACGATAGGAATTGACTTCGGTTGCAAAGATTTTGGAAGCTCCTGCTTTGCGGGCAATAGCAATAGAGGCTAAACCGATGGGGCCACATCCAGTCACAAGGACATCCTTGGCAGTTATTTCATCTATGAGAGCTGAGTGGATGGCATTACCTATTGGATCGTGAATAGCACCTATTTCTGGTGGAATGGATTTATCGAGAATCCATACATTGTCTCGGGGTACAACTACATATTCGGCAAAACATCCTGTGGTATCTACCCCGATGATTTCAACATTTTCACAGATATGAGCTTGGCCTGTTTTACAGAAAAAACATTTTCCACAAACGAAATGTCCTTCTGCTGTTACCCTGGTTCCGGTTTCAATATCTTTGACATCTGCTCCTAATTCGACAACTTCACCACTGAATTCATGTCCAAAAATTAGAGGGGGGTTAATTCGACTGTCTGCCCATTGATCCCAATTATAGATGTGCAGGTCTGTTCCGCATATTGCAGCTGACTCTACCTTGATTAACACCTCGTTACTTTTCGGCTTGGGAATGTCAACCTGTTCCAAAACAGCTCCACTGCTCCTGTCCTGTTTCATTAAGGCTTTCATTTTACCAGTCAAAAAATCACTCCTTGGCGATTAAGGTTCTCAATTTCTTATCACTTGTATATTTTGACAATTATTTGAAAAATCCTTTTTTATTATCATAAATAAATAGTATAATATAAATACATGTGAGATGATATTATTAGTGAAAAAATTTTACCAGGAGGCGATAGTTATGAAGAATTTCTTAAAAAAAGGTGTAAATTTTGGTCTTGGTTTAGCTGTAATGAGTAAAGAGCAAATAGAAAAGATGGTAGATGAACTGGTTAAAAAAGGTGAAATTGCGCCAGAAGAGTCAAAAAGGGTTATCAATAATATGATGGAGCGGGGAGAAGAGGAGCGAAGTAAACTGAATGATATGATACAGGAACAAACTCGGCAAGTATTTAGAGAATTAGATACAGCAACGGGAGAAGATATTCAAGAATTAAGAATTAAATTAGAGGAGCTTGAGCAAAGAATCGAGAAATTAGAACAAGATAACGGTGAAAATAACCTGAGTTAAAGTTAGGTGGTTCTATGTTTAAAAGAAGAATTAGACATTTTAATCGGTATCGAGAAATTGTAAGTATTTTAGCTAGGCATGGTTTTGGCTTTTTGATTGAAGAGCTTGGCCTTCATCATATGCTTTCCTTGCCCAGTAGAATTAGAAAAGAATCTTCAAAACAAAAACCTAAACCTGTTGGGTTGAGAATGAGACTCGCCTTTCAAGAACTAGGGCCTACTTTTATTAAATTTGGTCAACTGTTAAGCACTCGTCCTGACATGTTGCCAGAGCACATTATTAACGAACTTGATAAGTTACAGGATAGGGTTGATCCTTTTCCATATGAAGAAGCAAAAGAAAATATTGAAGATGAAATGGAAACTTCTTTAGAAGAACTTTTTGCAGAATTTGATGAAGAGCCCTTGGCTGCCGCTTCTATAGGGCAGGTTCATTCTGCTAGATTAAAAAATGGTGATGAAGTCGTAATTAAAGTTCAACGGCCCAATATATCTTCTGTCATTGAAACGGATTTAGAAATTTTGGCTGACCTGATTAGTCTAGCAGAGACACGATTTAGTTTTGTTTCCCAATACAATTTAAAAGAAATAGTTGATGAATTTAGCATTTCTATTAGAAAAGAACTTAACTATACCCTTGAAGCTAGAAACGCCGAAAAATTTAAATCCATTTTTTCTGAAGATGATAGTATTTATATACCAGGTATCTACTGGGATCTAACGTCAAAGCGTGTAATAACCATGGAGCGGGTTAAGGGTACTAATTTAAATAATTTAGAGGAGGTTGTTGCCAAGGGTTTTAAAACATCTGCAGTAGCAAAAAACTTAACAGAATCTTTTTTAAACCAAATTTTAATTGAAGGCTTTTTCCATGGCGATCCCCATCCCGGAAACTTCATACTGCTAGATGATGGTCGGCTGGCCTTTACCGATTTTGGTATAGTAGGGCAATTGACTCCAGAGCTAAAAGATAGTTTTGCTTCATTAATGATCTCTGTAGTTAGGCAAGATGTAGATGATATTGTAAAAAACATCATGAAAGTTGGTTTTTTACCTGACGAAGTCAATATTAACAGGTTGAAAAGAGATGTGATGACAGTCAGGGATAAATATTATCACCTTCCTTTAAAACAAATCAGTTTTAGCGAAGCTATTGAAGATTTTTTTGATATTGCCTTTCGACATAAAATCCAGATCCCTTCAGAATTGAGTTTGTTAGGAAAGACTTTTCTAACTTTAGAAGGGGTTGTGAAAAATTTAGATCCTGATGTTAGTGTAGTTGAGATTGCAGAACCCTTTGGTTCCAAAATCTTAAAAGAAAAATTACGCCCTGAGAATGTGTGGCAAAAATTCACCGATAATATCAAAGATTATGGTGAGATGGTTTTAGAATTACCCGGTGAATTAAGGGATTTTGTGAGAATTCTAAAGAAGGGCAAAGGCACAGTTGAACTACAGATGCCTCAATTGGATTCACTTCAAAAAAAGTTGGACAGGGTGAGTAATAAGCTGTCTTTTAGTATAGTCCTACTTGCCTTTAGTATCATAATGAGTGGTTTGATTATCGGTGCTTCTTTAGGTGGACAATCAATGGTGATTTGGCAGGTACCTGCTGTTGAAATTGGTTTTTTAATTGCAATGTTTATGTTTTTTTGGTTATTGTTCTCAATATTTAGATCTGGCAGGTTCTGAAATGGAGCGGATATGGATTGAATTTTGATGATGTAATAGAAGAATTAAAGAGATCATGGCAAAAATATCAAATTCAAACTGTTTTAATAATTAATTTGGTATTCGGTCTTACTGCCTTAGGGATTACATATGCCACAGCTGATTCTTTGGCTTTTTTTGAACTGTTTCTGAGATTAATTGCAGTTTTTACTCCTTTAATATTATTGATTTTATTTATGCTCCGTGGTTATCATGTGTTATTTTTGTCCCAGTTTAATAACGAACAGATGTACTGGTGGAGCATGACGGACATTTCTGTCGGGGCACCTTTATTTACTTTTTGGTTAATAACCTTACTTCTTTGGGAAGGGGTTTCAATTCTAGCAATACTGTTAATATACTTAAAACTACTTATTTATATAATGTTAATACTATCTGCAGCTCTAACAGCAATGGTGTTGGCTAATAAGTTTTGGATTGCCTTGACAGCAGGTATTGTTTTACATTTAGGTTTATATGGTCTATCTGTTATCCTGCCGGATGTTCAGTTTTTAGGTTTAAGGTTTCTCCCTTATCACTTGATAACTAATTTCCGCCAAATTCTCGAATTGAATTTAGGTATGTGGGAATTACTAACCCCTCTGGCGGTTAGCGGAATAATATTGTGGGTAATTAGGAATGTGGCTGTACAAAACTATTAAGAGGTCGGGTGAAATAGAACTATGGTAGGAATAGCGCCAAATCTTCAAGCATCTTTATTTGAGCTAACAATGAGTTTTTCAGACGCTATGGACTTGGTTAGTCCTGAAGTTGTTGATCATCATAAAAAAGTTGCTTATATCGCAGGGGAACTTGGAAGAGAATATGGTTTAGATGTTGATAAAACCAAGGATTTAGTTATAGCTGGTTTACTCCATGATAGCGGTGCCTTATCGTTAAGAGAAAGACTTGATGCACTTAGCTTTGAGGCCAAAGCCCCTCATAGGCATGCTGAAATGGGATATAGATTATTTAAAAACTTTAAACCGTTGAAACAAGTAGCTAAGGCTATCCGCTATCATCATGTTGCCTGGAATCGCCAAGAAGAAATTAAAAAACAAACAGGTGAAGAAGTACCCATTGAAAGTCAT
>NC_010724.1 GCF_000020005.1 Natranaerobius thermophilus JW/NM-WN-LF
CCCACGCTGGTATTGAATGAAACGGGGCCGGCACCAAGTGGTGTTCAGACTTTTAATAACTTTATAAAGCCCTTTTTTTAATATATACTGGTAAATTTTGTAAAAAAAGGAGGAGGAAGAGGAAAATGTCGAAAAAAGGTAGTCTAAAAAAACAGATAGTTTCAAGGTTAGAACAAATGAAAGCATGGGATCCAAAAACAGGATATTCAGAATCCCGTCATGAATGGAAAAAAGCCTATAATGAGAAATTTAAAGCTAATGATCCAAGAGGATCTAAGTTAAACATACCTGAAAAAATATTCTCCTCCAATTCCTTCCAAGCAGCAATGCAGGATTCAATGCGATTCCATGACTTTTTGAAAGAAAAAGGAATAAAGTCAATCGATAAAATAAAAGTAGCTCATGCGACAGAATATCTTAATAGAAGAATAAAAGAAGGCAAAAGACCTACCACCGTAAGCCGTGAAAGAAATTCACTGGCAAAATTATTAGGACTTAAAAACTGTGCTGAAATACCTGCTAAAATACCGCAAAATACGAGAGATAATATCTACAAATCCCGCCCTGACGAAATAGGTAACAAGTCAACGTTAAATCCTACAGAGGGTAAATATAAAGAAGTAGTGGAATTTGCAAGAGGAACTGGTTTGAGGCGTTCAGAAGTCGAGAGAGTCAAACCAGAAAATTTTTATAGAGATAACGGTCAATTGAAAATGCACTTGAGAGGAAAGCCCGAAAATACCAAGGGAGCTCGTCCTCGTACTGTAACTGTTAGAAAAGATTATGAGAGTTATGTAGAAGCTAAAATTAATGAAACGCGCGAAAATGGATATTCTCGCATAATATCAACCTTAACTGAAAACGGACAAATATCCGGTTCTCTGGACGTTCATGGCTATGGGAGGAGAGACTTCGCGTGGAATCGATATATTACATTATCTAGGCCTCTAAACCAAATACCAAAAGAAGACCGATATTGGACACGCGGATTCAATAATCTCTGTTTCGATAAAAAGGCTCTTCGTGAAGTAGTCCGTGATTTAGGGCATGGTGAAGGCCAACTTGGGAAAGTGGTATCAAATTATCTCTTATAAGAAAGGAGGAACAAAGTGGAGTATTTAGCTATCAAAAAAGGTTTAGGCGGTAAAAAAATACAGGAAACTGATAAAAGCCAAAGTGACGGGGTTTTTATGACTTGGAGAGAATACCAAGAATTAATATCAAATTATAAAGAAGAATTGAACAAAATTAAAAATCAAAAAGATCAAGAAAACAAAAAAGCCAAAAAAGATGCAGAATATCGAATTTCAGAGATTAAGTATAAGTACAAAATAGAAAGTGAGAAAAAAGATCAACAAATTCGTTCACTGCAGAATGCAGTAGGTCGCTGGAAAGCAAAATATAACGGTGAAGGTAACGCTGGCCAAGAAAAAAATATACCTAAGTATTCGATATTTCGAGTAGATAAAAATAATGGTGAAATCAGAATAACATATCAGATAGACACATTACCTGGCGATGATCCAATTTCAGAATATCAAGATGCGGTCGATATAGGTTCATCAATTATACAAGACCAAGATTTTGAATTTACAGGAGTAAGTTGGACTGAATCAGCAGGATGGACTGCACGATTTGAAATTTCAGAGGAAAAATATCTAGAAAAATTAAAATGTAAGGGAATATGTTTTGTACCGTGACAATCATACCTGCCAATACTGTAGAGGAAAATCGAAAGATTCTATTTTGAACGTTCATCATATCCGAAGCAGACAAAGTCACGGTGATCGCCCTGGTAATTTAGTAACTTTATGTGAAACCTGTCATACTAAACTGCACAAAGAGAGCTTAGAAAATTATTTCCACCCTAAAGATAAAGGTTTTAAAGACGAATCACAATTTACTATTTTAAGATGGTTTATTTATAACGGAATTAAAGAAAAATATCCTGATGTTAATTTGACATTTGGTTATATAACCAAAAACACCCGTATCAAAAACAACTTGCCAAAATCTCATGCAGTAGATGCCCGTTGTATTAGCGGGAATCCATTAGCTAAACCGCCTGTCAATACGTTATACATTAAGCAAGTTCGTAAGAATAACCGACAGCTACACAAATTTAATCCTTCAAAGGGTGGTATCCGTAAAGCTAATAAAGCACCGTATTTGGTCAAGGGCTTCCGACTATTCGATAAGGTATTATATAACAACAGGAAATGTTTTATTTTCGGTAGACGTAAGAGTGGCTATTTCGATTTGCGACTGTTGGATGGTACAAAAATTCATGCTTCAGCTAGTCACAAAAGACTGGATCTTATTGAATCTGCAACATCTATGTTGAAGGAGGTGAGTTGAGGCGTTTCCTCCCACGGTTGAAACCGTGGGTTTCCACGCTTTGTTTTTCATGAAATTAAAGAATCTAAAAACACACACTAACATGTGTGTTTTTAGATTCTAAGCAGGTATAATAAAAATAATAGCGAATATAAGTATTGCAATAAGTTAAGCAGATACATAAGTGTTCCGCACAAATGTCTGAACATCCTGCACTGTGCAGGAAAGTTAAGCAAAATGCTGGGGGTAGGATATGGATACCGGGCGTTATGAAGATAAAGAAGAAATAACTGTAAAAGAGGCAGCTGAGGCTCTAGGAGTTTCAAGGGATACTGTAATGCGGAGGATTCGGCGTGGTGAAATGAAAGCAGTTAAAAGAGAAGGTAGTTATGGAGACCAGTGGTTTATACCGGCTTCTGAACTACAGATATATGATATGCAAGAAGTTGTAACTGTTCAAAAAAGCATGAGTCCAGAACAGGTTCAAAATATAATGCAGAAAGCGATAAGGGAGAACATTGAGAATATGAAAGAAGAACTTCGCGAAGAAGTGCGTGAGGATATGAAAGAAGAGATGGAGAGCTTAAAACAAACAATAGAAGACCGAGATCAAAAGCTGGTTGAAAATTTGCGAAATCGTTTAGATCAGCCAAATAATAAAAGTTTGATTGAAAAAATAAAAGATATGTTTAAATAGAAAATGCAACAAAACTATATTTTGTTACATTTTTAAAAAGTCTATTAACTCCCGTCATAACAGTTCATAACTAACTTGATAACTGTTTGCGGGAGTTATTTTATGGTTGCAAATATCACAAATCGAATGTTAAAATTACAAAAAATGATATTGGAGGGGTAGTCATGAATCATGTTTCTCCGATTAAAGATTTAAAAAAAATAGATCACATAAAGCGAATTTTAAAACAAAAAAATAAGCGAGACTACTGCCTATTTGTGTTAGGGATTAATACAGGTTTACGTATATCAGATTTACTAGAACTTAAAGTTTCTGATCTCGTAGATGAAAATGGTAAACCAAAAAAGAATTTGGAACTGAAAGAAAAGAAGACCGGAAAAAATAAACAAATGATTCTTAATGAGAAAGCAAGATCAGCAATTCGTGAGTACGTTCAGGATTCAAAATTAAGTCTTAATGATAGTATTTTTAAGAGTCAAAAAGGTGGACCGATTAGTCGCGAACATGCTTATAGAGTAATCAATGAAGCTGCTAAGGCGGTAGGAATAAAGGAAAGGGTCGGGACTCATACTTTGAGGAAGACGTTCGGCTATCATGCTTATATCAATGGCGTTGATATATCTCTGATACAAAACATTTTTAATCATTCAGCTCCATCTGTAACTTTGAGGTATATTGGTATAGAACAAGAAGATATAGACGATGTGTATATAAATATTAATCTCTGACTAAAAGGAGGTAGAAAACAGTGAGTAATTTGAAGGAAATAATAGAAGAATTGGAGGAAGAAAAAGCTAAAAAAGTAGAGCTAATGAATCAACTGGAGGAAAGCAAAACCAAAAAATTTCACGAGGGAGAATATAATGGCTTGGCAGTAGCAATTAAGAAACTAGAAAAATCGTTGTGAGACTTCACAGAATTGTCACAGATTGCTCTAAACCCAAGAGATAATGTGATATGTCTTTAAATAAAAAAAGAGATTCACAGCTAAATGTCAACTACCCACGGCTAAAGCCGAGGGCTTGAAACCCTTAGTTGACTAGCCTAAGCACTGTGAGTGCTACGTTACCCGTGAATATATAGGTATCTTGGGGTACTCCTCCAGCTCCAAGCACTACGGCTGGTGATTAAACAGTTCTGAGGGGTAAGAACAGTGTTGCCAGTAAAAACTACGGGGTAACATTGGCGAGGAGGTTTAACGGGAGAAATCCCGACTTACTCTGAAAGGAGTTTTTGCATGGTTTATGTGTTAGCAAAAAACGGAAAACCTTTAATGCCAACTAAAAAACATGGTAAAGTTAGACATTTATTAAAAGACGGTAAAGCAAAAATCGTAAAGAGAACACCGTTTACGATTCAATTGCTATACGAAAGCGATAATTACACTCAACCAGTAAATTTAGGAGTAGACGCTGGTACTAAGCACGTTGGGTTATCTGCAACAACAGGAAACGAAGTATTGTTTGAAGGGGAAGCACAATTAAGAACAAATATTCAAGAATTACTGTCAACTAGAAGAGAAGCACGTAGAGCAAGGAGAAATCGCAAAACACGCTATAGGAAACCCAGATTTAATAATCGTAAAAAACCTAATGGTTGGTTAGCACCTTCAATTCAGAATAAAGTGGATACTCACTTGAAATTAGTTGATATGGTATGCAGTATCCTGCCAGTTTCCAATATTAAGGTAGAAGTTGCTCAATTTGACATTCATAAAATAAAAAATCCAGAAATAGAGGGAGAGCAATATCAACAAGGTGAACAGTTAGGTTTTTGGAATGTAAGGGAATATGTTTTGTACCGTGACAATCATACCTGCCAATACTGTAGAGGAAAATCGAAAGATTCTATTTTGAACGTTCATCATATCCGAAGCAGACAAAGTCACGGTGATCGCCCTGGTAATTTAGTAACTTTATGTGAAACCTGTCATACTAAACTGCACAAAGAGAGCTTAGAAAATTATTTCCACCCTAAAGATAAAGGTTTTAAAGACGAATCACAATTTACTATTTTAAGATGGTTTATTTATAACGGAATTAAAGAAAAATATCCTGATGTTAATTTGACATTTGGTTATATAACCAAAAACACCCGTATCAAAAACAACTTGCCAAAATCTCATGCAGTAGATGCCCGTTGTATTAGCGGGAATCCATTAGCTAAACCGCCTGTCAATACGTTATACATTAAGCAAGTTCGTAAGAATAACCGACAGCTACACAAATTTAATCCTTCAAAGGGTGGTATCCGTAAAGCTAATAAAGCACCGTATTTGGTCAAGGGCTTCCGACTATTCGATAAGGTATTATATAACAACAGGAAATGTTTTATTTTCGGTAGACGTAAGAGTGGCTATTTCGATTTGCGACTGTTGGATGGTACAAAAATTCATGCTTCAGCTAGTCACAAAAGACTGGATCTTATTGAATCTGCAACATCTATGTTGAAGGAGGTGAGTTGAGGCGTTTCCTCCCACGGTTGAAACCGTGGGTTTCCACGCCTTGTTTTTCATGAATTGATGAAAAAATTATGATAAAATAAAAATGAGCTCTATAAAAGAGCCCAATAAAAATTAAATAAAAAGGTAAAAAGGAGTTTCACTAGTGGTTGGCGACCGTGAGTGAAACTCCCTACCGAAAGAAGGCCGTTTAGCCTTTTCCTTTTAAAATTGCTTTCAATTAGAATTATACAAAAATTAAAAGGAAAATGCAATTAAATACTTAAATATTTATAATGGCAAAATATTAAAAAGGCCTTCTTTCGGGTGACTATGTTCGAAAGGAGGCCTTTTTTAATTGTCATCATTAAGCCCATCACGCCAAAGACAGCACCAAAAATTACAATCACATGGACAAGCCCAAAATTTTCTAAACCTAATTCATGAGTCTGGAGAAGATTATTTCTTTTTGGCCACAAAAAAACAAGATGAATGGGAACAACAAAACGCCTTACAATCACCGTCAGAAGTCCATGTTTTGGATGACAGAGACTATTATTACTCGCCTAATAGTTTCTTTGTACCAAAGCGTCATCAGAATACTGTCGGGAAGTTTAAATGCCTTTTCATAGACCTTGATACATATAAGCTAAACGACTATTCGCCCGAAGAAAATTACTGCAATATACACTTTGAAATTTTTTATGAGGGCAAATTACCTTTGCCTAATCTACGTGTTTTCTCTGGTCGAGGTGTGCAGCTAATCTACTTGATACATGAAAGTCCTATACAAGCAAAAAACAGGTGGAACGCCTGTCAGGATATTATATATCAAATTTTTAAACCCTTTGGGGCAGACCCCAAAACCTTAGGAAGTCAATCAATTCTTCGTTTACCAGGTACATTTAATCAAAAAAATGGAAGATTGACTTACTATGAGCTGATCCATGGTTCAAAATATTGCATGAAAAGCTTTTTAAAGCAATATTCACCTAAAGTTAAACGGATTGGATCAACTAAAAAATCTAAAAAGCAGAAGAAAACTAATAAATCTAAATCAAATAAATCAAAGTTTAAAAAATTAATGAATATAAAAACATTAAACTACGGGATATTAAAGGACTTAGAGAAACTGGCAAAACTGAGAAATTATGATCTTCATGGTTATAGGGAAATGATATTATTCCTTTATCGGTTACATAGCTTAAAAAATGATAGATCACCTGAAGAAGCCTTGGAAGACACTTTGGCTTTTAACCAAACTTTTAAAGAACCACTGCCTGAACGTATGGTGATTAGAGATACACGAAGTGCTGAAAGGTATACGGATAAGTATAACTTTACTGCTGAGTGGATTATTAAACAACTTGAAATTGACGAGGAAGAATTAAAACACTTGGAAGTTGTGATTGGTACCGAAGAAAAGAACCGGCGGAAGAAGGAAGTGAACCGTGAGAAACGCAGAGATGCCTCTGGATTAACTGAAAAAGAAAAAGCAAAGGCAAAACACCTTGAGCGACTCAAAAAAGCTCTCAGGCTAAATCCTGCGGCTAAGAAAACGGAACTAGCTAAGGAGTTGGGTGTAAGTAGAGAACAGGTACATAGACTCTTAAAAGACTTGGAGGATGATAATTGTGTTAAATAAAAGATTGAGACAAGCATTAGATCATTTAGGAAAAACAATTCAAAATTATTTTAACGCTAAAAAACGCGATAATCTAATTAAATGGATTAATACATGGGCAGGATATTTAAAAATAGACGATGAAAACCCTACTAGAATAAAATATAAAGCAGGAGACATCATCACAGTAGAACTAGGTTTTAACGTGGGAAGGGAACTAGGTGGAAGACACCCCGCTGTTGTAATAGAGGATAACCCTAAATCATCTAAAACGGTTATGGTGGTACCGTTGTCCTCTTTAAAAAAAGAGAAGAACATCTCTGATATTCACCCAAATAATATATATTTAGGAGAGTTAAAGAGGTTTAATGAAATTACTGGTAAAGAACCAGGGACCGAAAGTATTGCTGTAATAAATCAAATGCGTACTATAAGTAAGTTAAGAATAATCAAACCCAAGTCTGGTAGTGATCCGCGGGTACTACTTGAACCTGAAGAACTTAGAAAAATATACGAAAAAATAAAAGAAAAATATACCTCCAAAGGTTTAAACAGAAAACTTGATAATTAGTCAGAAAGCGTGTATACTGATTATACCTAGGGAACAATATAATTAAGAAATCTTGACCCTTTTAGGGTCCTTTTAAAAGATATCTTGACTTAACTATAAAGTTAGGTCCGAACACAAAAACAAGAAAGGGAGGTTTAGCCTCCCTTTCTTAATGTTCTTACTTGGAAAAAATTCCCAAAGTGTGACATGAAACGTACGCTTATATTGTATAATGTATTATTAGGGTCGGTAGACCCTAATGGGATATCGGATGAGAGTCCGCCGTTAGGCGGACTACCTTTTTAAAGCACGGTTCTGCCGTGCTTTTTATTTAATTAAAAGAATTCGTTAGAATTCTTTCCTTTTTATTTTAGGTTTTTGGGAGAAGAGAATGTTAGGCCTTATTCTTATTTTTATTTGCACCCGCTAGCTGGGGCGGTAGCTGGCTTACTGTAAGATCCACCCCTTGCTTAGGAGCGAAAAAAAAATATATAATAAAAATAAGAATAAGGACCTAACATTCTAGCAGGGAATAAAAAAATGGAAAAACTAAGGCCTAGGAAATTGCAACTAACTACTAGTATAGTACCACCTATCAAATTCGCACAGACAGCTAGTATAGGGGGGTCAGTGAATAACCCAAAACAAAAGGAAATGATCAAGGTCAATGAACCTCTATATGATCATTTCCTGCGCGAACCTGGCTGTAGGCTAATATGCTGATTCGTGGTTGCATTATAAGAGTGTCCCCGTGCTCTTATTGTAATCATGAAACCAGGTGGTCATCTCTCATTTAAACTGGGATAAGGACGTAGATGCGTACCGTAACCAGTTAGCCTATCATGTTCAGTATAGGCCAAAGCAAAAAGAGATGATCGGTCTTGGTAGCAATCAAAACTTCGTCACCGCCGTTGTTTTGACTTTGTTAACAAGATTTCGCGTTTGAAGAGAAGAAGGGATAACTAAATAAATAAAATCCAAAGGGATGATGAACTGCATGGCAGGGATTCTGAACTTATTGGAAGCGGTGTATGGAAAGGG